>DASZHJ010000414.1:0-12307 GCA_035938015.1 Allostellaceae bacterium | reverse complement strand
CGGGTTGACCGCATAGGGCTCGCACGGCACCGCGAAGGTCATGTGCAGGAAGTTGGCGGCGTATTTGAGGTCGTTGCGCGGATACATGAAGGGCTGGCCAACCGAGTACTTGTAGGCCATGGCGGCGATCGTCGGCATCTTCGCGATCAGCCGATAGGAGGCGACCAGGCGCTGGCGCGGGTCGGAGATGTCCGTGGAATCGTGATAGAAGGCCGAGAGCGCGCCGACCACGCCGCACAGCACCGCCATGGGGTGCGCGTCGCGCCGGAAACCGCGGAAGAAGGCGTTGATCTGCTCGTGCACCATGGTGTGAATGGTGATGTCGCGCTCGAATTGCACCTTTTCGGCGGCCGTCGGCAGCTCGCCCTTGGTAAGGAGGTAAGCGACCTCCATGAAGTCGCTGTGCTCGGCCAGCTCCTCGATGGGATAGCCGCGGTAAAGCAGCTCGCCCACGTCGCCGTCGAGGTAGGTGATCTTCGACTCGCAGGAGCCGGTCGCCGTGTAGCCGGGGTCGTAGGTGAAATGCCCCGTTTCCGTGTAGAGGTGTCGGATATCGATGACCTTGGGCCCGACCGTCCCTGGTAGCAGCGGCAGCACGATCTGTTTGCCGGTGCTGTTGTCAATCAGCGTGACGTTCTCGTTGGTCTGTGCCGCGGGTTTGGCGGCCGGGCTCTTCGCGTTCATCGGTGGCATCCCTGGATCAGCCGTTGTGCGGCGCAATATAGGGTGAGAATAGGGCGGCGGGGGCGGATTATCAAATGCTCGCCGTCAGGCGTCGGCTGGCGTGCCAATGGCGTCGGCCAATCGGCCTAGGGTCTCCTCGCGGCCCAGCACGGCCATCACCTCGAAGATCGGCGGCGAGGTGATGCTGCCGGAGAGCGCGGCGCGCAGCGGCTGCGCCAGTGCGCCCAGCTTCAAGCCCAAGCCATCGGCCTGATGCCGCACGGTTTCTTCGAGCCCGTTCGCATCCCAGGCTGAAGCCGCGAGCTTGGGGCCGAGTTCAGACAGGACCTTGCGCGCCTCCGGCGCGAGCAGGGCCGCGGCCTTGCGATCGATCGGAATCGGCCGGCGCTCGACGTAAAACCGCGCGTTCTCGGCGAGCTCGACCAAGGTCTTCGCGCGCATCTTCAGGCCGGGCATGGCACGCACGAGCCTCGCGCACGCGGCGGCGTCGAGCGTGCGGCCGAGCGCCGTCTCCAGCCGCGGGGTCACGAGCTCGGCGAGCCGGCCGTCGTCGCTCTCCCGGATATAATGGCCGTTCAGGTTGGCGAGCTTGACGAAATCGAAGCGCGCGGGTGCGCGGCCCACGGCGTCGATGTCGAACCACTCGATCGCCTGCTCGGTGGAGATGATCTCGGCGTCACCGTGGCCCCAGCCGAGCCGCAGCAGATAATTCCGCAGCGCCTCCGGCAGATAACCCATCTCGCGATAGGCCTCGACACCCAGTGCGCCATGGCGCTTGGACAGCTTGGCGCCGTCGGGACCGTGGATCAGCGGCACATGCGCGAAGACCGGCTCCGACCAGCCGAGCGCCCGATATATCTGGGTCTGCCGGAATGCGTTGGTCAGATGGTCGTCGCCGCGGATCACATGGCTGATGCCCATGTCGTGGTCGTCCACCACCACGGAGAAATTATAAGTGGGCGTGCCGTCGCTCCTGAGGATGATGAGATCGTCGAGCTGCTGGTTCGACACCACGACGCGGCCTTGCACCCGGTCCTCGATCACGGTCTCGCCCTCCTGCTCCGCTTTGAGGCGGATCACCGGGGGCACGTTGGGCAGCGGCCCGTCGGGAGCGCGGTCGCGCCAGGTGCCGTCGTAGCGCACGGGACGGCCTTCCTTGCGCGCGCGCTCGCGCATCGCCTCGAGCTCCTCGGGCGTGCAGTAGCAGTGATAGGCGCGGCCCTGCGCGAGCAGCTCGCGCGCGACTTCGGCGTGCCGCGCCACCCGTGAGGACTGAATGACGACATCGCCGTCCCAGTCGAGGCCCAGCCACTTCATGCCGTCGATGATCGCGTCCACCGCCGCTTGCGTCGAGCGCGCGCGGTCGGTGTCCTCGATGCGCAGCAGGAACTTGCCGCGGTGGTGCCGGGCATAGAGCCAGTTGAAGAGCGCCGTCCTGGCGCCTCCAATGTGGAGGAAGCCGGTAGGCGAGGGGGCGAAACGGACGATGACGCTCATGGCTGTGCTGCAGATTGTCGCGGAGGGCCGGAAGACGGGGGCTGTGTAGCATGTCCGCCGCGAACCGTCATAGACCGCGAGGCATCCACGGCCGCCCGGTTCGCGGTTGGACGCGGTGCGCGCGAGTTGGCATTCGACCGGACGTTCCGCATCTTGATTTCTTTGGACATATCGGCCCTGCCTACCCAATCTTCGAATTGCCGGGTCCCATCCCCCCGCGCGGACGCAAACCGAGTTGGCCTGCGTCCGACGCCAGTCAAGCATCCTGTTGTTGAATTGCTATCAACAAAACCGGCAGCGAACGCTCACTCAGCTCCGCTCTGGTCAGGTTCGACCGCCGTTCTCGTTGCTGGCCTTGCTGCGTTCGATGCGTCCGTGTCAAATGCGGTCACTGACGCCACCGGAACGGATCGAGGTAGGAACCATGCGCCGCACGATTGCCGCCCTTTGCGGATCCCTGGCCGCGCTTCTACCGGTTCTGCCGACGCATGCGGAGTCCACGCTACAAACCGTGCTGAAACGGGGTCAGTTCCTTTCCGGCATCACGGCGGACTCGCCGCCGAGCGGCTATGTCGACGGGCAAGGCCACATCATGGGCTATTGCGCCGATGTGGCGCGCTATCTGGCGCGCCGGCTCGGGGTTGGGCTGCAGTTCGTCCAGGTTACCGCTTCGTCGCGAGTGCCGTTGCTGCAAACTGCTCGGATCGATGCCGAGGTGGCCGTCACGACACCGAACAAGGTGCGCAATGAGGTGGTGGACTTCACCCTGACCTACATCATGGATAATGGCGTCCTGGTGGTCCGCCAAGGCGATAGCACCGACCTGAAGGACTATACGAATGCCGCCAAGGTTATCGGCGCCACCCAAGGGAACGGTTTCGTGGAGCGGTGGAAACAGATATCTCCACAGGCGCAATTCAAGCTGTTCCAAGAGGAAGGCGATGTCGTGGTGGCACTGAAGAACAAGCAGGTGGATGCCTACATCACCGGCAGTTTCCTGGCCGCTCGCTTCACCAAATCAGGGGGCATCCAGGTCGCTGGCGTCCCCTGGGCCAGCTCGCCCGATGCGATCATGGTGCGGGACGATGATTCGAAATGGCGCAAATGGCTCAATTGGGCACTGCAGCGCATGTGGGTCGAGGGCACGCTGCAGAAGCTGTATCTGAAATGGTACGGCATCGAGCCGGACTTCCCGTTCGGCGATGCCGGTTTGATACAGCCCAGGGTGACTGAGGTCGGAAAGTCGGACGATCCCTGGCAGGAGCTGCCCGCGGGATTCTTGGATAAGCTCCTCGGCGACAAGTCCTACGAACTCGATCAGTGAGCTCGTGATGACCAGCCCGCGATAACCAGCGCGGAGATGAGAGCGGCGCAGTCATCGACGAAGCCACCCGAGATCCGGGCGGCGACGCAGTACGCTTCAACCGCAGCGGTTGGGTCTGACGCAGTTCCCCGGTAGAGTTCGCACCATGTCGGGGGTGACGGAGGATACCCAGGTCGACGGCGCGGCGCGCGTCGGTCGCACGCTGCCTGCGGCGCTGATCGGGCTTTGGGGCACCCTTCCGAGCGCACTCTCGGCCGAGCGCGACCGCTGGTTTCTGTGGCTGCCGGTCTGCCTCGGTGCCGGGATCGGCATCTATTTCTCCCTCACCGTAGAGCCGCCGCTGTGGCTGGCATTGGCGCTGGGGACGATCGCAATCTTGGGTGTCGCGGCCGCGCGCTGGTGCGAGCGCGGGATCGCGGGCGCACTCGCGGTGGCCGCAGTCGTTGTGGGATTCGCGGCGGCGCAGATCGAGACCTGGGTGGTTGCGGCGCCCGTGCTGGAGCGTCCGACCGGCCGGGTCATTGTGGAGGGCCGGGTCATCGATGTGGAGCCGCTGCCGGCGGGGCGGCGGATCACGCTCGCGCCTCGCCGGATCGGAGAGCTACCTCGGCAGATGTTGCCGGCTCGGGTGCGGATCACTCTGCGCAATAACGAGGGCGCGGCGATCCCCGGCGAGGGCATTTCGGTGCGCGCGCTGCTCTATCCGCCCTCGGGCCCCGCGATGCCCGGTGCTTACGACTTCCAGCGCCGCGCTTATTTCGACCGATTGGGCGCGGTGGGATATGCTCAAGGGCCGCTGCGCCCGCTCGAGGATGAGCCGCCCGCGACCTGGCGCGCGTCGCTTGCGGCGCTGCGCGCGCACATGAGCGAGCGCATCATGGCGGCGTTGCCGGGACCGACCGGCGGCATCGCGGCCGCGATCATCACCGGCGAGACCCACGCCATCCCCGAGGCGGATGCGCAGGCCTTTCGCGACGCGGGCTTGGCCCACATCCTCGTGATCGCGGGCCTGCACATGGGTCTCGTTGCGGGGCTCGCGTTCTTCGCGGTGCGCGCGGGGCTTGCGCTGGTGCCGAGGGTGGCGCTCCGGTTCAACACCAAGAAGGGCGCGGCCGTCGCGGCGCTTCTGGTCACCTTCGGCTACATGCTGCTCTCCGGCGCCACCGTGTCGGCGCGGCGCTCGTTCTTCATGACCACGCTGGTGCTGCTGGCGATCCTGGTGGACCGACTGCACCTTTCGGCGCGCGGCCTCGCCTGGGCGGCACTCGCGATCATGCTGGCAAGCCCGTACGCGGCGACCACGGCGGGATTCCAGATGTCCTTCGCGGCGGTGGCGGGGCTCGTGGCTTTCTACGAGACCTTCCGCGAGCGGATCGGCAGCTGGTACCGCGACGCCGGTTTCGCGCGGCGTTGCGGTATTCACCTGCTCGGCATCGTCTTCACGACCGTGGTCAGCACGGTCGCGACCACGCCTTTCACGGTGTTCCACTTCAATCGATATGCGGTCTACTCCGTTGCCGCGAACGTGATTGCGGTGCCGATCACGGGGCTATGGGTGTTGCCCTGGGCGATGCTCAGTTGCGCGCTCATGCCGTTTGGTCTCGAGCGCGTGGCGCTGGTGCCGATGGGCTGGGGCATCGACATCATCGCGGACGTGGCGCGTATCGTGACGTCGTGGCCCGGTGCCGCGCAGCTGGTGCCGTCGATGCCGGTCTGGGGCCTGATGCTCCTGGGTTTCGGTGGGTTCTGGCTCTGCGTGTGGCGACGCCAGTGGCGGCTCCTCGGTCTCGTGCCGATCGTGGCGGGCTACCTCACATTGCTGCTGCCGCGCCCGCCGGACGTGCTGATCGACGGTGAGTCGCACCTGATGGCGGTGCGCGGAACGGACGGCGCCTATCTCGTCTCGTCCGGCGAGCGCTCGCGCTTCGCGGAGGACACCTGGGCTCGCCGCGGCGCTGCCGGCCGTGGCGCAAGCTGGCCGCAGACCGGCGCCACCGCCGACCGTGCCCTCACCTGCGACCGCGAAGGCTGTCTCTACCGGGCGCGCGGCCGCGTGGTGGCGCTGGAGCGGGGCAGTACCGCGCTCGCCGAGGATTGCGTGCGCGCGGACCTCGTGGTGACACCGGTGCCCGCGCGCGGCGAGTGCCGCGTGAAGCCAGTGATTGACCGCTTCGACACCTGGCGCAATGGCAGCTACGCGGTCTGGCTCGACGCGGAGCGCATCACGATCGAGAGCGTGCGCGATTGGCGCGGCCTGCGGCCGTGGGTTCCGGCGCGCGGGTGGGAGCGCGCTGGCCTCAGTACCGCCGGAGAAGCCCCACCAGCCGACCCTGCACCTTGACACGGTCGGGACCGAAGATCCGGGTCTCGTAGGTCTTGTTGGCGGGCTCCAACGCGATCGAGGCGCCGCGCCGGCGCAGGCGCTTCAGCGTGACTTCCTCGTCGTCGATGAGCGCCACCACGATGCTGCCGTTCTCGGCGGTGTCGCAACGCTGCACGACGATGGTGTCGCCGTCGAAAATGCCGGCGTCGATCATGCTGTCGCCGGCGATCTCGAGCGCATAGTGCTCGCCACTGCCAAGAAGGGTCGCGGGGATGCCGACGGTGGTGGACTGGTCGCGCAACGCCTCGATGGGTGTGCCGGCGGCGATGCGCCCGTAGAGCGGCAGCTGCACCGCCTCACCGCTCGCCGCCGTGGGGGCGCCGGAAAAGGCGGATTTGAAGTCGCCCTGGATCACCGTTGGCGAGAAGCGCGCCCGCTCGGCGCGCGGCGCCACGACGGCGGTCTCCTGCGGCAGCTTCACCACCTCGAGTGCCCGTGCCCGATGTGCGAGGCGCTTGATGAAGCCGCGCTCCTCGAGGCCACTGATGAGGCGATGGATGCCCGACTTCGATTTGAGCTTCAGCGCTTCCTTCATCTCCTCGAAGGAGGGCGACACGCCGGTGTCGGTAAGGCGCCGATTGATGAAGAGCAGGAGCTCGTGTTGCTTCTTGGTGAGCATGAATCTGGGTCTCCGCGGTGGTCGAGTCGTCGACACGAGATCGAGGAACAAAACAACAACTGGGCGGCGTTCTAGTTTAGTTCTCTCGGAAGGTCAAGCGCTAACCGCAGGAAATCCGCGCCGATTCGGCTTGAACCGGTCTTCGCGTCTCTCTCAAGGACGGCGCATCGTCCGCCGCGCCAACAGCAGAGATACGGTCTGCACCGCGAGTGCCGCGCCGAGTGCGGCGACGAAAGCGGAGGCGACACCGATACGCTCGATGGTGGCGCCGAGCGCCACGAAGAAGGCCGCGAAAGAGAACAGCCCCAGCAGCAAGCCGCGCAGCACATTGATTGCCGCGCCTTTGCCCTGAGCGTGGTGCGCGAAGACCGTGAGCACCCCCGCGAGCAGCGGAAAGGTCGAGATGAGACCGCTCAATTGCGGGCCGAGCCAGCCGGCGGCGGAGGTCAGTGCGAGCACCAGAAGCGTCGCCGTCACCATGCGCGCCGGCAGGTCCCAGCGCTGGGGCGGTACGGAGGCCGCGGTCCCGGTGAAGCTGGGTAGGAGCCGCAGAGCCAGCACCAGCGCGCCGACCACGATCGGGACCAGCAGCGCCGGTGCGGGCGCGAGCGACTGCATGGCGAGGCCCGCGAGGGCAAAGCCGATGCTGCCCGCGAGGAAGGCGAGGGGCCACGCTCGCCGCTGGGCGACCCAGGCGTAGGCGACAGCGAAACACGCTTCAGCCACCAGGCCCCGAAGAGCGCCTTGCGCCGCATTCGCCCCGAACGAGGTGCCGCGCTCGAGCGCGAGAAAGAGCACCACCGGACCCGAGGTCAGCGGCAAGCCAACGAGCCAGCCGCCCACGGCCTGTCCCCAGCGCCGACCGACCAGCGTCGAGACGCCGATCAGCGCCGGCGTCAGCACGAGCTTGAGCGCGAGCGTCTCCACGAACCCCCCAACGCGCGCGGATCAGAGCGCGAGCAATCCCCCGCCGAGCGGAATGATGGTGACGCGCTCGCCCGCTCGCGCCGCGGGCGCCAGCGGCGGGCGGACGACCAGGCAATCCGAGCGCGCGAGCAGCGACATCATGGAGCTGTCTTGTTTCTCGAACGGCTTTGCCTCGAGCTCGCCGTCGGCCGCGCGGGCGAGCGTCGCCCGGAGGTAGTCCTGCCGGCGGTCGTTCGCCGCGAGTGGCACGGCGAGCCGCGCGGTGACGGGCGGATCGGCCACGGGATCGAGACCCGACAGGCGCTCGATCGCGGGCTTCAGGAAAATGAGCGCGCACACCAGCGACGAGACGGGATTGCCGGGTAGCCCAACCATCGCAGCATCGCGGTAGCGTCCGACCATCAGCGGCTTTCCCGGCCGCATGGCGATCTGCCAGAAGTCGAGCTCGAGTCCCGCACTTCCGAGCGCATCCTTCACCAAGTCATGCTCACCCACCGAGGCGCCGCCGGTGGTGATGAGGAGGTCGGCGCCCTGCGCGCCCTCGGCGCCGCGACGCACGGAGTCCGGCGTATCGGCGGCGATGCCGAGCTGGACGGGGATACCGCCGCAGGCCCCGACGAAGGCGCCGAGCGCCAGGCTGTTGGAGCTCACGATCTGGTTGGGTCCGACGGGCTCGCCGGGCATCACGATTTCATCGCCCGTGGAGAGGATCGCTACCCTGGGTCGGCGATGCACCATGACCCAAGGCCGGTCCATGCCGGCGGCGAGCCCGATGTCGCGGGCAGTGAGGCGGCGTCCAGCGGGAATGCCCGGAGCGCCCGCGACGAAGTCGAGGCCCGCCGGTCGGACGTAGCGGCCGCTCGGCGCGCCTTCCCGCACGATCACGATGTCGCCGTCCCGATCGGCATCCTCCTGGATCACGATGGCGTCGGCACCGGCGGGCAGCGGCGCCCCCGTGAAGATCCGGACAGCTTCTCCGGAATTGAGGGAGCGGTCATAGGATCTGCCCGCCGGCACGGCGCCGACGACGTGAAGTCGCGCCGGAACCCGTGCGACATCGGCGGCGCGCACGGCGTAGCCGTCCATCGCCGAGAGGGCCGCGGGCGGCTGCGTGCGGCGTGCAATCACGGGCTCGGCGAGCACGCGGCCGAAGGCCTCGGGCAAGCCCACCTGCTCGGCCGCGAGCGGCTTCAGCGGCTCCAGCAAGCGCATCAGTGCCTCTTCCACTGAGATCATCGCTTCGCCTCGTAAGTGCCAGATCTACCACCTGACTTATGGGTCAACTTCAAGTCGGTTATGAGCATGCCGCGATCGACCGCCTTCAACATGTCATAGATGGTGAGGGCTGCCACGGAAGCTGCTGTCAATGCTTCCATTTCAACGCCCGTGCGTCCCGTAACCTTGCAGGTTGCTGCGATATCGATGGCGTGGCGCTCGGGATCCGGTGTCAGCTCGACTGATACGGACTCCAGAGCCAGGGGATGGCAGAGCGGGATCAGATCCGGTGTGCGCTTGGCGCCCATGATCCCCGCGAGCCGCGCCACCGACAGCACATCGCCCTTCTTTGCGCCGCCCTTGAGCACCAGCTCCAAGGTCTCCTTGGCCATGATCACGGTGGCCGTTGCGGTCGCCACGCGCTCGGTCTCCGGCTTCTTGGAGACGTCCACCATGCGCGCGGCGCCTTTCGTATCGAAATGGCTGAGGGTAGCCACGGCTAGACCGGGGCTGAGGCCGGGATCGGGGTGAGCAAGGCACGAGTCGCAGCCTCCACATCGCTCTGGCGCATCAGCGACTCGCCTACCAAGAAGCAGCGAATCCCAGCGGCGGCCATTCTGGCGAGATCTTTGGGCCCGTGCAGCCCGCTTTCGCTCACCACAAGCCGCTCGGAGGCGATGTCGCGGGCGAGTTCCTCGCTGGTGGCGAGATCGACCTTCAAGCTCTTGAGATCGCGATTGTTGATGCCGATGAGCGGGGTTTTCAACCGCAATGCCCGCTCGAGCTCGCCGCGCTCATGAACCTCTGCCAACACATCCATGCCAAGGGCGAGCGATGCGGCTTCGAGCTCCGCGGCCTTGCTGTCCTCAAGGGCGGCCATGATCAGCAGCACGCAGTCGGCGCCCAGCGCTCGGCTCTCGGCGATCTGGTAGGGATCGAGCATGAAATCCTTACGCAGCACGGGAAGCGTCGCGGCGCCTCGGGCCGCGACGAGATCACCGGGCTTCCCCTGGAAGTAGGGTGCGTCAGTGAGGACGGAAAGGCAGGTGGCGCCGCCCCGCGCGTAGGCGCGGGCGAGGGTTGCGGGGTCGAAGTCCCCGCGGATCAGCCCGGCGCTCGGGCTTGCCCGTTTGATCTCGGCGATGAGACAGTATCGCCCCGTCAGCGCGGCATGCCTCAGGGCGGCAACGAAGCCGCGAGGCGCTCCCGCGGCGCGCGCGGCGCGCTCGACCTCGCTCAGAGGCCGCTCGGCCTTGGCACGTGCGATCTCGGCCCGCTTGGTCTCGCAGATGCGGCGCAGCACGTCGCTCATGGGGGCGGCGGCAGCGGCGGCTCGTTCGTGATGGCCACCATGCGGGCGAGCGCCGCGGCAGCCTTGCCGCCGTCGATCGATCGCGCCGCAAGGTCGAGGCCCTCGCGATGGTCGCGCGCTTGGCCGGCTAACATCAGCGCGGCACCCGCGTTCAGCAGCACGATGTCGCGCAGCGGTCCTTTCTCGCCGTGGAGCAGGGCCCGCATGCGCTCGGCATTGGCGGCGGGATCGCCACCGCTCAGCGCCTGCCGGCTCGCGCGAGGGAGCCCCAAATCCTCGGGCTTCACTTCGAAGCTCCTCACCCTGCCGTCTTTCAGTTCGGCCACCACGCTGGTGCCGGTGGTGGTGAGCTCGTCCATGCCCTCGCCGTGCACGACCCAGGCGCGCTCGCTGCCGAGCTTGCCCAGCACTTCCGCCAGCGGGCGCACCCATTCGGGCGCGAAGACGCCCAGCAGCTGCCGCTTGGCACCGGCGGGGTTGGAGAGCGGACCCAAGAGATTGAAGATGGTGCGGGTGCCGAGCTCGATGCGGGTCGGGCCCACGTGGCGAATGGCGCCGTGGTAGCGCGGCGCCATCAGGAAGCCGATCTTGGCCTCCGCGATCGCGCGCTCAACGAGGCTCGGATCGGCATCGATGTTGACGCCCAAGGCCGCCAAAACGTCGGCGGAGCCAGACTTGGAGGAGAGGTTGCGATTGCCGTGCTTCGCCACGGGAACCCCGGCGCCCGCCACCACCAGCGCCGCCGCGGTCGAGATATTGAAGCTGCCGGAGCCGTCGCCGCCGGTGCCGCAGGTATCGATGGCGCCCGCCGGCGCCCGTACCATGAGCGCCTTCGCCCGCATCGCGCGCGCGGCGCCGGTGATCTCCTCGACGGTCTCGCCGCGCACGCGCAGCGCCATCAGAAAGCCGCCCATCTGCGAGGGCGTTGCGTTGCCGGACATCATGGCGTCGAACGCCTGCGCGGCTTCCGTCTCGCTGAGGCGCTGACCTTGCGCAGCCTTGGCGATCAGCGTCTTGAAGCCAGTGGTGTCCATGGTCATGGCGCCGGTCTCATGCGGCGACGGAAGCGCGCTCGGCGGCCTTGATGAAATTCGCGAGCAGTGCGTGGCCGCCCTCGGAGGCGATGCTCTCGGGATGGAATTGCACGCCATGCACCGGTCGATCCCGATGCACCACGCCCATGATGATGCCGTCCTCGGTCTCGGCGTTGATGCGAAGACACGCGGGCAGGCTCTGCCGATCCACCACCAGCGAGTGGTAGCGGGTCGCTTGGAAAGGTCCGCGATTGAAGCCGTGGAACACGCCGGTGCCATCGTGGCTGACCCGGCTGAGCTTGCCGTGCATGGGAACGGGTGCCCGCACCACCTTGCCGCCGAAGGCCTGGCCGATCGCCTGATGACCGAGGCAGACGCCCAGCACGGGCAAGTCCCCGGCACTGCCGACTAGCTCCAGGCAGATGCCGGCGTGGTCGGGATCGCTCGGGCCCGGCGAGATCACGATGCCCCGCGGGCGCATCGCCAGCGCCTCCTGGACGCTGAGCGCGTCGTTGCGCCGCACCACCACCTCCGCGCCCAGCTCGCCCAGGTAGTGCCAGAGGTTATAGGTGAAGCTGTCGTAGTTATCGATGAGCAGGAACATGACCGAGGGTCCGAGGGGAGTGCGCGTTATAACAGGTCGGCTCCGGCGCGGCAAAAACGGGCAGGCGATGGGGGATGCTCGATTTCCGAGCTTGGGCGAACCTGCCAGTTTGCTGTAAGGTTGGGGCATGGAAGCAAATCAGCCAAGATCCCTCAACATCGGATCGGTCGCGGAGGCGACGGGGTTGCCGGCGAAGACCATCCGCTATTACGAGAGCATCGGCCTTGTGGCGCCGGCCCGGCGCACGGGCGGTAACTATCGCCTCTACGAGGCGCGGGACGTGACGACGCTGCGCTTCATCGAGCGCGCACGGCGATTGGGTTTCAGTCTCAAGGAGGTGGCGGAGCTGCTGACGCTCTGGCGCGATCGTCATCGCGCCAGCGCCGATGTCCGGCGGCTCGCGGAGGCGCAGATCCGCCGGGTCGACGCCCGGCTGCTGGAGCTGAAGGACATGCGTCGAAGCCTGCGGCATCTGCTGGAGCGCTGCCACGGCGATGACCGTCCCGAGTGTCCCATTCTGGAGGAGCTTGCGGGGCCGCGCTTCGGCTAGACTGGCTCTCGGGGGACATGGACAAAGAGCTGCACGACTTCGTCGCATTGCTGCAACAGCGGCCTGCGCCGCTGACTCGGCGACCTCGGACCTGGCGTGCCGCGCTGCCGGTTGCGGTGGTCCTGCTCCTTGCGGGCGGTGGGGCTACGCTCTGGCTT
>DASZHJ010000413.1:0-1794 GCA_035938015.1 Allostellaceae bacterium | reverse complement strand
GTCCGGCTGAGCGCTGGCTTGTTTCCGCGGCCGGGTCTCGGGTAGGTCCCTTGCTACCGGCAAAATTCTCCATAAATCCAACGCAGTGCGGCGAAGCCGGAACTGGCGCATGTGCGCTGCAGCATGCGCGAGAGCGGGCCGAAAGCGGCATTGGAATTGCTGGTGTTGGGAAGTTCGTCTCGGCGTGAGCCGCTGTGGGACGAATTTTCGCAGTCGCGACACCAGTTGGAGGAGGCGTGGTGCTCGAGTTCCTCAAGTCCAATGGGCGGAGCCAGGACCGCGCTGCCGATGCCGACAATGATGTGCCTGCGCGGGGCCGCCCGACCATAGGTCTCGCCCTGGGGGGCGGTGCGGCCCGCGGATTTGCCCATATCGGCGTCATCCGCACGCTCGCGGCCAAGGGGATCAGGCCCGACGTCATCTGCGGCACGTCGATCGGCGCCGTGGTCGGCGGGGCGCTCGCGACCGACCGGCTCGATGTTCTGGAAGCCTGGGCGCGCTCGCTCTCCAAGCGGCGGGTGCTCGGATATCTCGACGTCAGCCTGGGCGGGTCGGGCCTGATCACCGGCGCCCGTCTTGCGGCACGCCTCGACGAGGCGCTGGGCGACATCGCGATCGAAGATTTGCCGGTGCGCTTTGCTGCCATCGCGACCGAGATCGGAACCGGTCACGAGATCTGGCTCACCCGCGGGCGCCTCTCCGACGCATTGCGCGCCTCCTATCCGCTGCCAGGGATTTTTGCTCCAACCCGGGTGGGTGGGCGCTGGCTCGTCGATGGTGCCCTCGTCAATCCGGTGCCGGTCGCCGCGGCGCGCGCGCTCGGCGCGCGGCTCGTCGTTGCGGTCAACCTCAATGCCGAACTATTCGGCCGCGGCACCACGATTTCGAGCCACGGTTCGGACGAGAGCGACGCGTTGCGCAAGGCGCTCGGCGAGCGGCGCGGGCTGCGCCGCATGCTCGGGTCCGAGCGGGAAATGAAACGTCAGGTGCTCGGCTCTCCGGGCAGTCCCGGACTGCTCACGGTCATGAGCGAAGCTTTCAACATCATGCAGGACCGCATCACGCGTGCGCGGCTCGCCGGCGATCCGCCCGACGTCCTGATCCAGCCGCACCTCGGGCGGGTCGGCCTGTTCGATTTTCATCGGGCCGATGAAACGATCGCGCTCGGCGCGGAAGCCGCCGAACGCGCGATCGGGCCGCTGGTTGATGCGATGACGGCGCTGACGAGCGATCACAGGTCGGATGTCAGATGACGGATGTCTGACAATCGATCTCTTGGATATCCGTCACGCCGTCAGGATGTACTCGCGCAGCGCCGAGGATTCTTTTTCCACCTCGTTGAGCCGGTATTTGACCACGTCGCCGATCGAGACGATGCCGGCGAGACGGCCGCGCTCGACCACGGGCAGATGGCGGAACTTGCCCAGGGTCATGCGCTCCATCAGGCTCGCGACGGTTTCCGCCTCGTCGCAGGTCATCACCTTGCGGGTCATCACCTGCCCGACCTGCTGCTCGAGCGCAGCCGGCCCGTTCGCCGCGAACGCGCGCACGATGTCCCGCTCGGAGAGGATTCCGATCACCTGCCGGTCCGCGCCGGTGATGACCACCGCGCCGATTTTGCGGTCGGCGAGCAGCTTGACCGCAGCGGCGAGGGTGGCGGTGGGTTCGATGGTGAGGACGTCCGTTCCCTTACGCGACAATATGGCCTTCACGGTCATGGCACCCTCCGTTGCTACGGACGGTCCATGTACCGGCGTCGCGAGCAGGATAGCGTCGCCCAGAACATAGGTGCGC
>DASZHJ010000412.1:0-5737 GCA_035938015.1 Allostellaceae bacterium | reverse complement strand
CGAGGGCGCACCGCAGGCGGCCGCGCGCGACGAGCGCGTGGTCGAGGTCTATCTCGGAAAGCCCAGGGCCTGAGCGCCATGCTCGAGGTCTCCGGACTCTCCGCGGACTACGGCTCGGTTCGCGCACTCTTCGTGGTTTCGCTCGCAGTCCAGACCGGAGAGACCGTGGCGGTGATCGGCCCGAACGGCGCCGGCAAGACCACACTGATGCGCGTCATCTCCGGCATGCTGCCCCCGCATTCAGGCGAGCTCTCTTTCGAGGGTCGCTCGCTCGCGGGGCTCACGGCGCACCGCGTCGTCGAGCTCGGCATTGCGCATGTGCCGGAGAATCGTCGGCTTTTCCCACGCCTCACGGTGGAGGAGAACCTGCGGATGGGCGCCTACTTGCCCTCTGCGCGGGCGTCGTTCGCGGAGCGGCTAAGCTGGGCCTATGACCACTTCCCACGGCTCAGGGAGCGCCGGCATCAGCTCGCGGGCACGCTCTCGGGCGGCGAGCAGCAGATGTGCGCGATCGCGCGGGCGCTGATGTCGAAGCCACGCCTCCTGCTGCTCGACGAGCCTTCCGCAGGCTTGGCGCCGCTGGTGGTGCAGCAGGTCTTCGATCTCGTGCGCGCGATCGCCGAGGAAGGCTACACGGTGCTGATCGTGGAGCAGAACGTGCAGCAAGTGCTCGAGCTCGTCGATCGCGCCTACCTGCTGGAAGTCGGCCGCATCGCGCTCGCGGGATCGGCAGGCGAGCTCAGGCAGAGCGAGATCATCCGCCGCTCCTATTTGGGGCTCTAGCGAGGGGCAGCATGGACATCTACCTCCTCGAGGCCATCCTGAACGGCGTCATGCTCGGGGGCTTGTTGGCGCTCCTGGCGCTCGGTCTCAATCTGATCTTCGGCGTGATCGACGTGGTTTGGATCTGCTATGTCGAGCTGGTGATGGGCGGCATGTACGCGATCTATTGGCTGCACGCCGTCTATGCCTGGCCGTTCCTGCTGGCTTGCGTGGTCGCGATCGCGCTGGTGGCGCTCTTCGGCCTCATCCTGCATCGGCTCATCATCGAGCCTATATTGGGCTCCGCGCCGATCAACCAGCTGCTCGCCACCGGGGGCATGCTGTTCTTTCTGCAGAGCTTCGCGACACTGCTGTTCGGCACCGACTTCCGCAACGTCGGGATCCGTCTGCCGATCATCGAGCTCGGGGAGATCGATCTGAGTTTCGCGCGCCTGCTCGCTTTCGTTACGGCCTTGGTGGGCGCCCTCGGGCTCTATCTCTTCCTCGCGCGCACTTATCTCGGCACAGCGATCCGCGCGATCGCGCAGGATCGCGAGATCATGGGCCTCATGGGTGTCGATCAGCGCCGGATCTATCTCATCACCTCGGCGATCGGCGGTGGGCTCGCGGGCCTCGCCGCCTGCCTCCTGGTTCTGCAATACGACGTGCATCCCTTCATCGGCCTCACTTTCGGACCGATCACCTTCATGATCTGCGTGCTGGGCGGGCTCGGGAACATGTTCGGCGGGGTAGTGGCGGCCTTCCTCATGAGCCAGATCATCTCCATCGTCGGCTTCTACTTCTCGGTGGAGCTCTCCTATGTCCTCGCCTTCGTGCTGTTCATCGTGCTGATCGTGCTCCGCCCCAGAGGGATTCTCGCGCGATGACCGAGGCGCGCATCGCGGCGGCTGTCGGCCTGGCGGCGCTGGTCGCGCTGCCCTTCCTGCTGCAGACCGATTCCTACTACCTCCACATCGTGATCCAGGTGCTGCTGCTGGGCTTGATCTACACGGCCTGGGGCTTCATGGGCCGGTTCGGTCTCGTGTCCCTAGGGCACGGCGCCTTCATGGGTGTCGGCGCCTATACCTCCTCGCTGCTCTGGAACCTCTACGGTGTCACACCCTGGCTCGGCATCCCCGCAGGCATGGCGCTCGCGGCGGCGCTCGCGCTGGTCATTGGCTACCCCTGCTTCCACCTCAAGATCGTCGGACACTATTTCGCGCTGGTGACGCTGGCGCTCGGGCAGGTGGTGGCGTTGCTCATCATCGCAGCGCGCGACGTGACCGGCGGCTCCCTCGGCATGACGCCGCGGGCGGTCGGCACGTCCTGGGTCGCTCTGCAGTTCCAAAACCGCCTGCAGTTCTATTTCATCGCGCTGGCGCTCTGGCTTGCCGTGCTGGGCGTGCGGGCTTGGGTGAGCCGGGGCATGCGCCGGGCCGCGCTCGAGGCGATCGGCGAGGACGAGACGGCGGCCGAGGCAGCGGGCGTCAACGTCCTGCGCGAAAAGCTGCGGGTTTTCGTGATCAGCGCCGTCATCACCGCGGCCGGCGGCTCGATCTTCGCGCAGTACATCATGTACCTCAATCCCGAGACCGTCGCGGGCGTCGGCATTTCGCTGCAGATCGTCTTCGCGGCGATCGCCGGCGGCATGTACAGCGCGCTCGGTCCCACCGTGGGCGCGCTCCTGACGTTGTCGCTCACGGAGTTCTTGCGCGTGCTGTTCGGCACCAATTTCATCGGCGCGGCCAACACGATCTACGGCATTCTGCTGATCCTCTTCATCATCTTCATGCCCCGGGGCATTCTGGGCGTGGCGGAACGGCTGCTCGAGCGTCGTCCGCGCGCACAAACGGCGCCCGCGGAGTAATGCGATGCGCCTCGGCCTGATCGGTTGGGGAGCGATTGGCGGCGACGTCAGCGCCGCGGTCGATCGCGGCGGGCTGCCGGGCGTCGAGCTTGCCGCGATCCTGGTGCGCCGGCCAAGGCCGGCCAGCCCGAACGGACGCCTGGTCACCGCCGATGCCGACGCTTTCTTTCGTGAGCGCTTCGACGCCGTGCTGGAGTGCGCGGGCCACCAGGCGGTGCGCGACCATGGCGCGCGGGCGCTCGCCGGCGGCAGCAATCTCCTGGTGACCTCGGCGGGCGCGCTCACGGACGACGCGCTGCTGACGTCGCTGCTTGCGGCCGCCGAGCAGGGCGGCGGCCGACTGATCGTGCCGTCCGCCGGGATCGGCGCCCTCGATTGTCTCGCGGGTGCCGCCGAAGGCGGGCTCGACGAGGTCACCGTCACCGTGCGCAAGGACCCGCTGAGCTGGAAGGGAACCGCGGCCGGGACCGCGTTCGATCTGGATCGCCTCACGGCGCCGATCGTGCTCTATGACGGGCCGGTGCGGGAGGGCGCGCGCCGCTATCCCCAGAACGTCAACATTGCCGCCGCCGCGGCGCTCGCCGGCATCGGCCTCGACCGCACGCGCCTCATCATTGTCGCGGATCCCGCCATCGCCACGCATGTCGTCGAGATCGCGGCTCGCGGCCGGTTTGGCAGCTTCAGCTTCCGCGAGGACGTCATTCCGACCGAGAGCAATCCGAAGACCGGACGGCTCGTCGCCATGGCCGTCGTCAAGACCGTGCGGCACCTCGCGAGCCGCTTCGTGGTGGGCGGGTAGCCTCAGCATACGGTCCTGTACCGCTCGACGCATGTGGCAAGCACCTCCTCCATCGGTCGCTGCCACCAGTTGCGCTGGGAGAAGATCTCGACCTCGCACAGACCCTCGAAGCCCGCGGCTTCGACCCAGCCGCGGATGCGCTTCAAGTCGATGACGCCGTCGCCCATCATACCGCGATCGACCAGCAAGTCGGTGGTGGGCACCAGCCAGTCGCTGAGGTGAAAGGCGAGGATGCGCCTGGCACCCGCGCGGGCGATCTCGCGCTCGAGGTTGGGATCCCACCAGGTGTGATAGACGTCGACGACCACGCCCACGCCGGGTCCGAGCGCCTCGCAGAGATCGTTCGCCTGCGCCAGCGTGTTGATGCAGGCGCGGTCGGCGGCGTACATGGGGTGCAGGGGCTCGATCGCGAGCGGCAGGCTCGCCGATCGCGCGTAAGGCAAGAGCTCCGCGAGCCCTTCGGCGAAGAGCGCGCGGGCGTCCGCGATATCGCGCGAGCCCGGTGTGAGCCCGCCGCCGATCAGCACCAGGCAGCGCGCGCCGATGCCGGCGGCCTCGTCGACCGCGCGGCGGTTGTCGTCCAGCACCTGCTGAAGTCCGGTTCGGCCGTGGCTCGTGAAGACTCCGGCGCGCGAGACGCCGCTCACGGCGAGGCCGTGATCCCCGATGAGCCGCGCCGCCGCTTTGACGCCTGCAGACTGGATCTGCTCGCGCCAGGGTCCGATGCCGGGAATCCCGGCCGCCGCCAGCGCGGGCACCACCTCCGCGAGGGACCGCTCTCTGCGGAGCGTGGCGGTGTTGATGGACAGAAAGCGGTTGTCGCGCGAGAGGTCGCGCATTGCAGCATCAGGCCTCGATGCCGTGGCCGCGGAGCACCGTGGTCATGCGGCGCGCCGCGAGATCGGGGTCGATCAGCAGGCCCGCGGCGTCCGCCAGCCGAAACAGCTCGCTCAGATGCAGCATCGAGCGCGCGCTTTCCTGCCCGCCGATCATGACGAAATGCTTCTGATGGCCGTTCAGATAGGCCATGAACACGATGCCCGTCTTATAGAAGCGGGTCGGCGCCTTGAAGATGTGGCGCGAGAGCGGCACGGTCGGCGCCAGCATGTCGTGGAACTCGTTGCGGCTGCCGCGCGCGAGTGCGGCGAGCGCGGCAGAGGCCGCGGGCGCGATCGCATCGAGGATGCCCAGCAGCGCGTCGCTGTAGCCCTGCTCGTCGCCGGCGATCAGCTCGGCGAAATTGAAGTCGTCGCCGCTGTACATCCGCACACCCTTGGGCAGGCGCCGGCGCATCATGAGCTCGCGCTCCTTGTCGAGCAGCGAGACCTTGATGCCTTCGATCTTCGCGGCGTTGCGCTCGATGACGTCGAGCGCCACCTCGGTGGCGGCATCGAGGTTCCCGTGGCCCCAATAGCCAGCGAGCGCGGGATCGAACATGTCGCCGAGCCAGTGGATGATCGCGGGCTCGCGGAGCTGGCGCAGGATGCGGTCGTAAACCGTGCCGTAGTCGTCGGGCGAGCGCGCGGAGGCAGCGAGAGCGCGGCTCGCCATCAGGATCGCGCGCCCTCCGAGCTTCTCGATCGCGGCGATCTGCTCCTCGTAGGCGCGGATCACCGCGTCGATCGGATGCTGGCCCGGCGGCAGGTGATCGGTACCGGCGCCCGAGAACACCACGGCGCCGCCCTCGCTCTTGGCGGCCTCGATCGAGCGCCGGATCAGCTCCAGCGAGGTCTTCCAATCGAGCCCCATGCCGCGTTGCGCGGTGTCCATTGCCTCGGCGACGCCGAGCCCGAGGCGCCAGAGATGGCGGCGATAGGCGATGGTGGCATCCCAATCGACGGGCGCCTCGAGCCAGGGATCGCACTCCGCCAGAGGGTCCGCGACCACATGAGCCGCGGCGATCGCCGATCGATTGAAGGCGTTGGCAGGCTTGGCGGGCCAGGGTCGCGGCCCCCGCGTCTTGTACGTCTCGAAGCGGCGGTCGGCGGTCGGGAGGGTCAGGCTGGTCATGGCTCAAACCTCGAGGTCGGGGATGTCGATCCAGCGCCGCTCGGCTGAGCTCTTGAGCGCGATCTCCGCAAGCTGCACGCCGCGCGCACCCGCGAGCAGGTCCCAGGGGAACGGCGCATCCTCGCAGACGTGGCGGATGAAGCGCTCCCACTGCACGCGGAAGCCGTTGGGGTAGGGCTCGTTCTCGGGCACCTCCTGCCATTGCGCAAAGAAATCCGTCGTGCGGGGGTCGTCGGGGTTCCAGACCGGCTTCGGCGTGGCGTGCCGCGGCTGGATCACGCAGCGCTGCAATCCCGCCA
>DASZHJ010000411.1:0-1977 GCA_035938015.1 Allostellaceae bacterium | reverse complement strand
CCGGTTCTCGGCAGCATCATCGGCAGCATGAGCCTCACTTCCAAGGAAGTGGGGCTGACGAGCTTCCCGCCGCAGGACCGCCCGCCGATGATCATTCCGTTCTTCGCCTTCCGGATCATGGTCGGCTGCGGGCTCGTCATGTTGGCGCTCGCCTGGGTCGGCTCGTACCTGGGCTACAAGGAGCGGCTGGAACAAACCCGGCTGCTGCTGTGGCCGACGTTCCTCAGCTTCCCGCTTCCGTTCGTTGCGATCCTGACCGGCTGGTACACGGCCGAAGTCGGACGTCAGCCCTGGGTCGTATACGGGGTGTTGCGGACGGCTGACGCGATGACGCCGTTCCTCACCGCCCGCGAGGCGGCGATCTCGCTGCTGGTGTTCGGGCTCGTCTATACGCTGATCTTCGCGTTCGGCACCTTCTACATCAATCGGCTGTTGCGCGCCGGTCCCACCCACGTCGGGATCGCGGCTGCCGCGGTGCCCAACCGGCCCTTCTCGCTCGCCGAGAACGACGCCGCCGTGCCCGGTTACGCGCCGGCGGGAGAATAGCCATGGTGACGTTCTGGCTCGTACTGCTCATCATCAGCATCCTGCTCTACGTGCTGCTCGACGGATTCGATCTCGGCGTCGGCATCCTGTTCGGCTTCACCCGCAGCGACGCGCGGCGCGACGCCATGGTGAACGCCGTTGCGCCGGTCTGGGACGGCAACGAGACCTGGCTGGTGGTGACCGCCGTCATCTTGTGGGGTGCCTTTCCGCTGGTCTATTCGGTGCTCCTGTCGGCGTTTTATCTCCCGCTGCTGATCATGCTGGCCGGTCTGATCCTGCGCGGCGTCGCCTTCGAATATCGCCATCGGACAAAGCGGATGCGCTGGCTGTGGGATTGGAGCTTCACCGGCGGGTCGCTGGGGGCGACTTTCATTCAGGGCCTGACCGTCGGCGCGCTGGTACGCGGTCTGCCGGTCGTGAACGGTCAATACGCCGGCGGCGAGTTCGGCTGGCTCACGCCGTTTGCGCTGCTGTGCGGGGTCGGACTCTGTCTCGGCTATTCGCTCTTGGGCGCGGCCTGGCTGGTGCAAAAATCCGAGGGCGACATTCGTGAGACCGCGTACCGCCAGATTACCTACCTCGCCCTCGGCGTGCTCGTCTTCCTGATCGTCGTTTTCATCTACGCGCTCGCCGACCATCTGCAGATCATGGACCGCTGGCTGGAGCGGCCGTATCTGTTCGTGTTCCCCGTGATCGGCGCGCTCGCGGCGGGCGTGCTCGGGGCGAGCATCCGCTACCACTGGGACGGCCTGCCTTTCACGATGGTCGTGCTCATATTCCTCGCCGCCTTTGGAACGCTCGCGATTTCGTTCTGGCCCTACATGATCCCCTTCGCCATCACCATCGATGAGGGTGCGGGCCCGGCATCGAGCCTTGCCTTCATGTTCTGGGGCGAGGGACTCTTCGTCTTCCCGCTGATGCTCATCTACAACGTGATCAGCTACAGCGTGTTCCGGGGCAAGGTCGCTGCCCGCCCGCATCACTATTAGTACGTTGACCCTTTATTCAACGAGAGGAGAAGGCAATGTTCTCGCGACGTGATGTACTTGCTACCGCAGCCGCGGGTGCGGCGATGACCACCGCAGCGGCGGCGGGCAGCTTCGGCAATCCGGACGAGCCGCCGCAAGGCGCCATCAATGCCAAAAATAAAGCGAGCGTCACCGATCCGGGGCCGCAAAACCCGGCGATCAGGGATCAGTTCCCGTCGGCATTTTCTCCGCCGCCGACCGACGTCGGCAGCATCCCGCAGATCTGGGCGTCCTTTAACAACGCGCCGCGCCGCGTCCAGGACGGCGGCTGGGCGCGCCAAGTCACGCAAGCGGATTTCCCGATTTCAACGACCATTGCCGGCGTCAACATGCGGTTGGCGGCCGGCGGCATCCGCGAGCTGCATTGGCACCAGGCGGCCGAGTGGGCATTCATGACATACGG
>DASZHJ010000410.1:0-3590 GCA_035938015.1 Allostellaceae bacterium | reverse complement strand
GCGACACCCGCGCGCCATAGAGCGTGCGCACGAAGAGGTCGCGGCCGTTGGCGTCGGTGCCGAACCAGTGCGCGTTCGCGAAATCCGGCGGCGCGCGGATCGCGTCCCAATAGACCTCGTCGAAGGGATGCGGCGAGAGATGGGGTGCGAAAATCGCGAGCAGCGCGATGAAAGCGAGCACGAAGAGGCTCACCACCGCCGCGCGATTGCGCTTGAGCCGCGTCAGCGCGTCCTGCCAGAGCGAGCGTCCCGCGATCTCCTCCAGAGCGCTGGAGGCCTCTGGGGTCGCTGCCTCAGTCATAGCGGATCTTCGGGTCGAGCACGGCGTAGATGAGGTCGACCAGCAGATTGAGCAGGATGATGAGCGCGCCGTAGAAGATGACGACGCCCATGACCAGCGTGTAGTCGCGGTTGAGCGCCCCCTGCACGAAATAGCGGCCGATGCCGGGGATGCCAAAGATGGTCTCGATCACCACCGAGCCCGTGATGATCCCCGCGATGGTGGGTCCGAGATAGGACACCACCGGCAGGAGGGCGGCCCGTAGCGCGTGGCGGCCGACCACCAGGCGGCCGGGCAAGCCCTTGGCGCGCGCCGTGCGGATGTAATTGGAGCGCAGCACCTCGATCATGCTGGCGCGCGTGAGGCGCGCGATATAGGCGACCGGCGGCAAGGCGAGCGCCACGGTCGGCAGGATCAGGTTACGAAGGCTGCCGCCGCTATAGCCGCCCACCGGCAGGAGCCGCAGATAGACGCCGAGCACGAGGGTCATCAACGGCGCCATCACGAAATTGGGGACGGTGATGCCGATCATGGCGGTCGCCATGACGGCGTGGTCGATGCCGCTGTTCTGCCGGAGCGCGGCGAAGATCCCGAGACCGCCGCCGACGAGCAGCGCCAAGAGGATCGCGGTAATGCCGATCTCGAACGAGACCGGAAACCCGCTCGAGATCAGCTCGACCACGGTGTAGTCCTGGTATTTGAAGGAGGGGCCGAGGTCGCCCCTGAGCGCCTTCGAAAGGTAGAGCCCGTACTGCACGACGAGCGGCTGGTCGAGGTTATAGGCCTTCTTGATGTTGGCCTCGACCGCCGGGGCCAGCATGCGCTCGCGGTCGAACGGCCCGCCCGGCGCCAGCCGCATCATGAAGAACGTCACCGTCATGACCACGAACAGCGTCGGGATCGCGCCGCCGAGCCGCCTTAGGAAATAGGCCAGCATGGTTCGCGCCGAGACCGCGGCTCACCCGGACGGAAGTCGTTGCGTCCTTCGACTCGGTCCCTTCGGGACCGGCTCAGGATGAGGGGCTTTTCTCAGTGCCACCGACCATCTTCCTCATCCTGAGCCGCGCACCAGCGGTGCGCGAGTCGAAGGACGCGTGCTCTCAGAGCGGCGTCTAATCCGCGAGCGAGAGATTGCGGACATAGACGACATTGAAGGGATTGTCCTCCCAGCCCCTGACCTTGGTGCTGACCAGGTTCTTGGAAACGTAAAAATAGATCGGCAGCACCGGCAATTCCTTGAGGAGGATGGTCTCGGCCTGCTGCATGGACTCTGCCCGCTTCGGGACGTCGCTGGTGACCGAGGCCTGATCCATCAGCTTGTCGTAGTCGGGGTTCGAGAACTTCGAGTAGTTCTGCTGCTTGGTCGAGGTCTGCGACAGGAAGAGATAGTTCTGCGCGTCGTTGTAATCGGCGATCCAGCCGGCGCGGCCGACCTCGAAATCGCCTTGGCGCAGGTTGGCGTAGTGCACCTTGAGCTCGGTGTTGACCAGGTCGACGTCGACGCCAAGCTTCTTCCACATCGCCGCGATCGCGACCGCGATCTTCTTGTGGTTCTCCGACGTATTGTAGGCGAGCTGGAGCTTGAGCGGCTTCTCCGGCCCGTAGCCCGCCTCCTTCATGAGCTTCAGCGCTTCGGCGTCCTTCTCGGCCTGGCTGAGCTTCGCCCAGGAGACCCGCTGCGAGGCGTAGTTGGCGGTGCCATCGGGCACGAAGCCGTAAGCCGGCAGCTCGCCCGCGAGCGTGATCTTGTCCACCAGCACCTCGCGGTTCACCGCCATGCTCAGTGCCTGGCGCACCCGAAGGTCGTTGAGCGGCGGCTTCGCGGTGTTGAAGGTGTAGTAATAGACGCCGGCATAGGGCGCGATGTGCAGCTCCTTCGGCATGTTCTCCTTGAGCCAGGCCAGCTGGTCGTTCGGCAGATCGTTGTAGACGATGTCGAACTCGCCGGCGCGGTAGCGCTTCAGCACAGCCGCGCGGTCCTCGCTGGGATCGAAGATCACGGTGTCGATCGCAACCTGGCTCGCGCCCCAATAGTTCGGGTTCTTCACGACCTTGATGTGCGAGGCCGGCTTCACGTCGTCCAGCATGTAGGCGCCGTTGGAGACCATCTTGCCGGGCTTGACCCACTCGTCGCCGAGCGCGGTCACCACCTTCTCGTTCACCGGCAATCCGGTCTGATGCGTGAGCAGCTGCAGGAAATAAGGCGTCGGCGCCTTGAGGGTGATCTCCAGCGTCTTGGCGTCCACCGCCTTGACCCCGAGCGCGCTCAGCTCGGCTTTGCCGGTATTGACCTCCTGCGCGTTCTTGATGGGGTAGAGCACCTCGGCATATTGCGACTTGGTCTTGGGATCCTGGATGCGCCGAAGCGAGAATACGAAATCGCCGGCGGTGACGGGATCGCCGTTCGACCACTTGGCGTCCGCCCTGAGCTTGAAGGTGTAGGTGACGCCGTCCTCGCTCGCCGTCCATGTCTCGGCGACGCCCGGCGCCACGTTGCCCTTGGGATCCTGCACCACCAGGCCCTCGAAGAGATTGCGCAGCACGTTGGACTCGACCGTGGTCGAGGTCTTCTGCGGGTCGAGCGTCTCGGGCTCGCCCTGATTGGCCATGCGCAGCACTTTTTCTGCCCAAGCCGGCGCCGGGGCGCTCGCGAGCCCCGCGACCAAGAATGCAAGAGTGAAAGCGCCGCAGAGGCGGCGCCGCGTGAAGCCGGTCATGATCGACCTCCTGTCGTTCCTCATAGCGGCTCCATCGAGCCGTCGTTGTGCCGACGATGGAGCGTTTTGGCATGCGGCGCAAGCCACCCGCGGAGCCGCCGCTCTGCTGGCCAGTGGAACCGGCGCGCGCTTAGCTCACGCCGCCTCGACAGCCGAGCTCGCCACCAGCCGCCCTGGCGGCGACTACACGAGCTTCGACCTGACGCCCCCGATCCCGGCGTCTGCGAGGCGGCTTGCATGCGAGACGGCCCGTGCCTCGCGTGGACCTTCGTCCGGCTAAGCGTCCAGGGCTCGAACCCCCGCTGGTGGCTGAAGAACAAACCCCGCCCGCCCGACCCAGCAACTGCTGCGTATCCGGCGCGAAACCGCAGTAGCAGACCGTTCCCTCGAGCCTGCCGCGACCCTGCGAGCGGTCGCGCACCGTCGCATCCTCCAAGGCACCGAGACGCCTATAAGATCAAGATACGGTGGCGGCTTCGCCGCGAAGAACACCGTACCTCCGGGCTCTCTGTGTCTCTGTGGTGAACCTGTCTTCATCACTTTACTCAGCGGCAACTTGGACCTGGGCGCGGGTGTGTGCCACGACATCCACC
>DASZHJ010000409.1:0-1555 GCA_035938015.1 Allostellaceae bacterium | reverse complement strand
TCGCTCAGATCATTGCGGTTCGCGTCGCCCGCGGCTTCAGGCGAACTTCGCTTGGATCTCGGCGGCGACCGCCTGGGGCACCTGTTCGTAGTGATCGAATTGCATGGTGAAGGTGGCGCGCCCCTGCGACATGGAGCGCAGGTTGCTCACATAGCCGAACATGTTGGCGAGCGGCACCATCGCGTTGACGACGTTGGCGTTGCCGCGCATGTCCTGGCCCTGGATCTGCCCGCGGCGCGAGTTGAGGTCGCCGATGACAGAACCGGTATAGTCTTCGGGCGTCACCACCTCGACCTTCATGATCGGCTCGAGCAGGACCGGCGAGCCCTTTTGCAGCGCCTCGCGCAGCGCCGCGCGCGCGCAGATTTCGAAGGCGAGCGCCGAGGAGTCAACGTCGTGATAGGCACCGTCGATCAGCGTCACCTTGAGATCGACCACCGGGAACACCGCCAGGACGCCCGATCCCAAGACCGATTCGAGGCCCTTTTCGACGCCGGGAATGTATTCCTTCGGTACCGTTCCACCGACGACTTCGTTCTCGAACTCGAAGCCTCCAGCCGGCGGCAACGGTTCGGCGACGATCTTGACGCGCGCGAACTGGCCCGACCCGCCGGTCTGCTTCTTATGGGTGTAGTCGACGGTGACCCGTTTGTTGATTTTCTCGCGATAGGCGACCTGCGGCGCGCCGATATTGGCGTCGACCCGGTAGCTGCGCTTGAGAATGTCGACCTTGATCTCGAGATGAAGCTCGCCCATCCCTTTGAGGATGGTCTGCCCCGATTCCTGGTCGGTCGTAACGCGGAATGACGGGTCCTCGGCTACCAGCTTGGCCAGCGCCACGCCGAGCTTCTCCTGATCCGCCTTCGATTTCGGCTCGATAGCAATCTCGATCACCGGATCGGGGAATTCCATCTTCTCCAAAACCACCGCCTTCTGCGGATCGCAGAGCGTGTCGCCGGTGCGCACGTCCTTGAGGCCGGCGAGCGCGACGATGTCGCCGGCATAGGCCTCCTTGATGTCCTCGCGATTGTTCGCATGCATCAGCAGCATGCGGCCGATGCGCTCCTTGCGATCCTTGGTGGAATTCAGCACGCCCGTGCCGCTTTCGAGCCGGCCGGAATAGATGCGGCAAAAGGTGATGGTGCCGACAAAGGGATCGTCCATGATCTTGAAGGCGAGCAGCGCCAACGGCTCGCTGTCCGCCGGCTTGCGCACAACCTCGTTGCCCTTGCTGTCGATGCCCTTGATCGGCGGGACGTCGAGCGGCGACGGCAAATAGTCGACGACCGCGTCGAGCAGCGGCTGCACGGCTTTGTTCTTGAAGGCGGAGCCGGCGAGCACCGGGAAGAACGCGCCGGTGATCACCGCCTTGCGGATGAGGCGCTTGAGGGTCGCCTCGTCGGGCTCTTTACCTTCGAGGTAGGCGGCCATGACGTTGTCGTCGAGCTCGACCGCCGCCTCGATCATGCGCTCGCGATACTCCTTGGCCTGATCGAGCATGTCGGCGGGGATCTCGACGTCGTGGTACTTGGCGCCGAGCGTCTCCTCGTCCCAA
>DASZHJ010000408.1:0-14711 GCA_035938015.1 Allostellaceae bacterium | reverse complement strand
ACCAGCGCAGCGCGCGGATGTGATCCTCGAAGAAATCCACCACGGCGGCGCGGTGCGCCGCGATGAAATCGGCGCGCATCGCCCAGTGCACGGTCTGCATGTTGCCGAAGGCATCGTTGATGTGAAAGAGCGCGCGATACCGGCCGCTCGCCTCGATGCGCGGCGCGAACTGCGGCAGCAAGGCGATCAGATCGACTTTGCCATCCTCGATCATCGCGGGCATGTTCGCGAAATTCGTCTCCACGCTGGCGATGTCGGCATCGAGTACCCCGTGCCGATGCAGCACAATGCGCATCGCCGCGTCGCTCGCGGAGCCGATGGCGTTGGTCGCGATCCGATGTCCCCTCACGTCCTCGATCGCCTGGATCGGGCCGTCCGCGCGCACCACATAGGGCTGGCTGAAATGGCCGGCGACGCCGTCCTGAATCACGTCGGCGACGACGCGCATGTCGAGATGCGCATTGGTGACCGCGAGCGCCAACGCCGAGGAGCCGAACGCCGCCACCTCGACCTCGTTCACCGCCATGGCCACGATCTGCGGCGTGCTGCCCTGGAAGCGGATGGGATCGGCGACATAGCTCTCGCCGAAATGCCGGAACACCTCCGGGTGCCGCCGCTGCAGCTCGCGGATGAGCGGCGCCAGATGGCCCGGCGCCTGCGCCCAACCGACACGGATCGGCACGGGATCGGCCCTCGCCGGGATCGACGCGAGCGCGAGAAACACCCCGATAGCTACCGCCGCCGCGGTCCGTCTCATGGGGGCGATCTTAGGGTCTGGGTTTGCACGGGATCAACCCTGTGCGAGGATCGCCGCCGTGCGCACCACGGATCCCCACACAATCCCGAACGAGCCGATCGGCGGCTCCTTGATCACGGGATTTCTCGGCAGCGGCAAGACCACGCTGCTGAATAGCCTGCTCCGGCATTCCGGCATGAGCGACACCGCCGTGATCGTCAACGAGTTCGGCGAGGTCGGGCTCGATCATCTCCTGATCGAGACGGCGCTCGACAATGCAGTGCTGCTGAAGAGCGGTTGCCTCTGTTGCACGCTCCGCGGCGACCTCGTGGACACGCTCATGAGCCTGTTCGATCGGCGGCGCCGCGGCGAGGTGCCGGCGTTCCGCCGCGTCCTGATCGAGACCACGGGCCTCGCCGATCCCGCGCCGATCCTGCATGCGCTCATGGCCGATCCCGGCGTGACCCGGCACTATCGCATGGACCACGTCATCACCACCGTCGATGCCGTGAATGCGCTCGGCCAGCTCAGCGAGCACTTTGAGTCCGCGAAGCAGGCGGCTGTGGCGGATCGTCTGGTGCTGACCAAGAGCGATCTCGTGTCCCCCCGCGACATCTCCGCGATCACGGTGCGGCTCCGGACGCTCAATGCCTCGGCGCCAATCCTAAGCGCAGTCAATGGCGCGATCGAGCCCGATGCACTGTTCGGTGCACCCGCGGAGGGCCGGGCTTTTCCGGCGCCCGAGATCGAGCCGCACGCCCACGCGCACGAAGCCCACGACGACCATCACCACGGCATCGAGTCCCGCGTCCTGGTGTATGACGAGCCCCTGCCCTGGCCACGGGTCGCCCAATGGCTCGAAGCGGTGGCCTCGCTGCGGGGACCCGATCTTCTGCGCGTCAAGGGGATCGTCCACGTCCAAGGCCGGGCGCGGCCGGTCGTCGTGCACGCGGTGCAGCACGTCCTGCACCCGCCGCGCGAGCTTCAGGATTGGCCCGATACCGACCGCCGCTCGCGGATCGTGTTCATCACCCGCAACATCGACGCAGCGGCGCTGGAAAAATCCTTCCGCGCGGCAGTCACGGGTTAGCGCATGTCACTGCGGAAATTGCGCGCGCAGCCGCCTCAGGCGTTGCTGCGCCTCGCGATCGCCCGCCGCCGCGGCCCTGCCGTACCAGAGCGCCGCCCGCTGCGGATCGCCTTTGAGACCACGCACGCCCGCCTGCAGCAAGAACACGGGGTCGTAGGTCTTGGCGACTCCTATCGCCGCGACCCGGTTGCCGCCGGCGGCGGCGCGCTCGTAGGCGGAGCGCGCCGCGACGATGTCGCCGGTAGCCAGGAGTTGGTCGCCGTGTCGGATCAATGCCACCGCCTCCTCCGCCGGAAGCGCCACCGACGCCGTTGCTTCGACGGGGGCGGGCGCGGCAGCCGGCTCCGGAGCACCCTTGCTCGTGGCGCCATTTGCGGTATCCGACGGCGCCGGCGTTGCCGCGGGCGGCAGCGCTGCGGCTTCTACGGGAGGTTCGACCTGCGGGATTGCCGCGGGCGGCAGCGCTGCGGCTTCTACGGGAGGTTCGACCTGCGGGGTTGCCGCGGGCGGCAGCACTGCGGCTTCTACGGGAGGTTCGACCTGCGGGGTTGCCGCGGGCGGCAGTACTGCGGCTTCAACGGGAGGTTC
Source organism: Allostellaceae bacterium (assembly GCA_035938015.1). GTDB lineage: Bacteria > Pseudomonadota > Alphaproteobacteria > ATCC43930 > CGMCC-115725 > DASZHJ01. Next base: position 12,297 of record DASZHJ010000408.1, on the reverse strand, counting down.
GACCTGCGGGGTTGCCGCGGGCGGGAGCACTGCGGCTTCAGCGGGAGGTTCGACTTGCGGCGTCGCCTCCGAGCCGGCTTCCGGCTGTACGTCCGGGAGGGCGGCCGTGCTCTGGGGTTCCGCCTCGGCCGTGGGATGGTCCTCCTGGGCAACCGGACCCGGCGCGGGCGGCATCACGGCGGGATCGGCGGGTTTGGGCGGAAGCTGCACGGTTACGGCGGAGGGCGCGGTGGTTAGCCGGCCCGGGGTGGCAAAATTGAACAGCAGAGCGGACACCACCAGAAAGGCGATCAGCACGAACGACAGGATCTCGATGACCAGCGCCGAGCGCCGCGGCAAGGCCGGCTGCGCGGGCCCCGGCGTCGGCGCCGCATGCATCTTGGATTGCGTGAGCGGGATCATGCCGCGCATCGCCGGCCGGCCATCCGTGGTCTCGGTCTCGCTATCGCTGGTCTCGATCGGCGCACCTTGGTGCATCTTTCCACGATCGTCGATGCCCGGCCCATCGGCGCTGGTCCCAAGGTGCGTCTGCCCTCCATCGGAATCCCCTTTACTCCGCTTCCCGCCGCTCGTCATCGGGGAGGGTGCGACTCCATGGATTTCCGCGGCCGACTCGGGTGTGCCGATGGCCTCAATTGACCCGAATCGACCCGAGTCGCGAATACACTTGCCCGTTCCGCCACGCCCGCCTGAACCCCGAGGAGACCCTCTGTGACCGTTGAGCCAGCGACCGATACTCCCATCTCGAGCCCGCCGATCCTCGAGCTGGCGCGGGACCGCGCCACCATTCGGCTCAATCGGCCGCGGCATCGCAACCGGATCGAGCGCGGTGATCTCGACGTGCTGTCGCAGCTGATGACCTCGGTCGATCGGAGCCCGGAGCTCCGGGTTCTGATCCTGACCGGAGCGGGGTCGACGTTCTGCGCGGGCTACGACCTGGGCGCGCTCAAGACGGAGAGCGCCGAGGCCGCCCCCGCGGCGCCCGGGCCGGACCTCTTCGAGCGCATGGTCGAGCAGCTGGAGGAGCTGCGGATCCCCACGATCTGCGCGCTCAACGGCAGCGTCTACGGTGGCGCCACCGACCTCGCGCTCGCCTGCGATTTCCGGATCGGCGTCGAAGGCATGGAGCTCGGCATGCCCGCGAGCCGGCTCGGTGTGCACTATTATCTGAGTGGACTCCGGCGCTACGTCACGCGGCTGGGCATCGGCGCCGCCAAGCGGCTGTTCCTCACGGGCGTGCCGATGACCGCCCAAAGGCTGCTGGAGATCGGTTATCTCGATGAGGTCGTGCCCACCGGCGAGTTCGCAGCGCGCATCGATGCCTTCGCGGACATACTCGCCTCGCGCGCGCCGCTCGCGGTTCAGGGCATGAAGCGGGCACTCAATGCCGTCGCGCGCGGCACCGCCGACGCCGCCGAGGTGGAAGCCGCCGTCATCCGCTGCATGCGCTCGGAGGACCTCGCCGAGGGCCTGGCGGCCTGGAGTGCCAAGCGCGCGCCGCAGTTTCGAGGGCGGTGAGCCGGATCAAGCGCGGATCATTGGTCCCCGACGCCCACCGTCACCTTGACCGCCAGCGTCTCGGCCGAGCTGCCCTTGCGCACGCCGCGCACGGGCGCCGCCGACCAGTAGTCGAGCCCGACGCTCGCGCGGATATAGGACGCGGTCGGGCAGATGCGGTTGGCGGCATCGAAGCCTACCCAGCCGAGGTCGGGCACGAAGGCCTCGGCCCAGGCGTGACTCGCGTCGTAATCGCGGCCTTCGGGTCCGGTCCAAAGATAGCCGCCAACGTAGCGCGCGGGGATGCCCAGGATCTTGGCCGCCGCGATGAAGACATGGGCGTGATCCTGGCAAACGCCGGCGCCTCTCTGCAGGGCGTCCGCAGCCACCGTCTGCACGTCGGTAACGCCGATCTGATAATCCATGGCATCCCTGACGGCACTCATGAGATTGTGCAGCCGAGCCAGCAGCGCGGGCGCGCCGGCGACTTTCGCCGCCAGCGCCGCGATCGTGGGGTGCGTCGCCGTGAGCGCGGTCTCTCTCAGAAAGAACAGCGGCGGCAGCGGCTCGTGGGCGCCGCGCACAATGCCCGCGGTGTCGGTGGTCTCGACCTCGCCTTCGACCGCGAGGGTCATCTCGGTGTGCGGTCGCGTCACCGTGTGGCAGTGCGTGAGATTGCCGAAGCCGTCGATAAGCGAGGGCAGCTCGCGCCGCCCCTCGCCGCGCACGCTCCAATGCAGCACCGCGCATCCCTCGTAGGGGCGCGGGCTCACGCGCAGCGTCTGGATGGAGTACGGGATCGGCTTCTCGTAGCGATAGATCGTCTCGTGCTGAACGCGAAGTCTCATGGGGTCACTACAAGGAAGAAGTTGATGCCATGTCGGCGTAGCTAGATCAGGTAAAGCGACGCGATCTCGTCGCCGAGGATCAGGGTGCGATTGATGAATTCGGTCAGGAACTCGTGCAGCCCGAGCTGAAAGACATCCTGGATCCGGCCGTAGCGCAACCGCGCATAGACTTCACCGGTGAGCCGGTGGCACTCGCCGCGCTTGCCCCCATAAGCCTCGGCCAATAGGTCCAGCGTGCGCACGATCTCGTCGTAGCAGCTCACCAGCGAGCGCGGCATCTCCGGCCGCAGAATCAGCAGCTCCGCGATCAGCCACGGCTTCAAGCGATCGTGATAGACCCAGTGGTAGCTCCTGAGTCCCGACACCGAGCGCAGGATTGCTTGCCACTGATAGTAATCGAGCGCCCCGCCGACGCCCTCGCTCCGCGGCAGCAGCACGTGATACTTGACGTCGAGCAGACGGGCCGTGTTGTCCGCGCGCTCCACGAACGTACCCAGCCGCGTGAAATAGTAGGCGTCGTTGCGCAGCATTGTGTTGGCATAAGCGCCGTTGAAGAGCTGTGAGCGCTGCTTCACCCACTCCAGCACCTCGCTCACCTGGTCCAGGGTGAAGCCGGAGACCAGCTTCTCGCGCATCCGGAGCCAGGTCTCGTTGAGCGCATTCCACATGTCGACCGTGAGCGCGGTGCGCACCGCGCGCGCGTTGCGGCGCGCCGTCTCGATACAAGAGATCAGGCTCGAGGGGTTCTCGGGATCGCGCACGAGATAGTCGACTACGCCAGCCGGCGTCACCTCCGCGTACTTGGCGCGATAACCCGCCTCGCATCCACTCGCGATCAACGTCGATTCCCATTCGTTGCCGGGATTGCCGAGCGAGCGAGCCATGCTCGCCATCCAGTGCCCGACCAGGACCGTGCGCGCGATGTTCTCCGCGCGCTCGACATAGCGGGCGAGCCAATAGAGGCTGTCCGCGGTCCGGCTCAGCATGTCCGCCTCAGCTTTCCAGCACCCAAGTGTCCTTGGTGCCTCCGCCCTGGCTCGAATTCACCACCAGCGAGCCCTCCCGGAGCGCCACGCGGGTGAGGCCGCCCGGCACGATCCGGATTTCCTTGCCCATGAGGACGAAAGGCCGGAGGTCGACGTGCCGGGGCGCCACGCCGCCTGCCACGAAGGTGGGGCATGTCGAGAGGGCGAGCGTCGGCTGCGCGATATAATCTGCCGGCCGCGCCTTGAGTTTCTCGGTGAAGGCCGAGAGCTCGGCCGCGCTCGCGCGCGGGCCCACCAGCATGCCGTAGCCGCCGGAGCCGCGGGTCTCCTTCACGACGAGCTCGGGCAGATGATCCAGGACATATCCCATATCCTCGGCGCGACCGCAGCTGTAAGTCGGCACGTTCTGCAAGATCGGCTCCTCGCCGAGGTAGAAGCGGATCATCGTGGGCACGTAAGGGTAGACCGCTTTGTCGTCGACGACGCCGGTACCGATCGCGTTGGCGAGCGTAACATTGCCCGCGCGATAGGCATTGAGCAGACCCGCCGTACCCACGACGGATTCCGGACGGAACGCCAAGGGATCGATGAAATCGTCGTCGATCCGGCGATAGATCACGTCGACCCGCCGCGGCCCTTCGGTGGTGCGCATATAGACGACGTTGTCGTCCACGAGCAGATCGGCGCCCTCGACCAGCTCCACGCCCATCTCGTCGGCCAGGAAGGAGTGCTCGTAATAGGCGCTGTTGTAGGAGCCCGGCGTCAGCAGCACCACGACGGGATCGCCCTCGCAGTTCGCGGGTGCCACCGACTTGAGCGTCTCCGCGAGCTCTTCGGGATATCGGGAGACCGGAGCCAGGCGATGCTGCGCGCACAGGTCGGGGAAGAGCCGCATCATCGCCTCGCGATTCTCCAGCATGTACGAGACGCCAGAGGGGGTGCGGCAATTATCCTCCAGCACGTAAAACTGATCGGGCGCGGTGCGCACCACGTCGATCCCGGAGATGTGGCAATAGACGCCTTGGGGCGGATCGAGATCCTGCATCTCCGGCCGGAAGCCCTCATTGTGCAGGATGAGCCGCTCGGGCACCTTGCCCGCCTGCAGGATTTCGCGCGCGTGATAGATGTCGCGCAGAAACGCATTGAGCGCACGCACGCGCTGCGTGAGGCCGCGCGACAACAGGCGCCATTCCTCGCCATCGAGGACGCGCGGGATGATATCGAACGGGATCAGGCGCTCGGGATCGCCGCCTTCGGTATAAACCGCGAAGGTGATGCCGATGCGTCGGAATAGCAACTCTGCTTCGGCGCGTTTGAGCGCGATGGTTTCGGCCGGGGTTTGGTCCAGCCAGCGCAGGATGGGTTCATATTTCGCGAAGCAGCCCTCCGGCCCGCGCATCTCATCGAAGGCCGCAACCGCTACTCCCCTCTTCGCCTTGGCGTCGCTCACGCGAGGCCCTTCCCCCAATCGGCCGGTTCCCGGCCTGGTCCTGCAATCCGCGCGCCACGCTCACTGGAAGCGGTCACCCGCTTGCGCGTCGAACTCTTACCCGATGACTGCCGAGTATGTGCTCGTTCCTGATGAAAGACTAGGCAGCCCTAGCGCGAGGTCTCTCCCTGCTCCGCAGGCGCCATGACCCGGAAGGATGTCTGGCGCTGGTGCAATCCGACCAGCACGACGCCGACAATCAGCGCGATCCCGATCATCCCGCCCCCGAGTGCCACCAGGTCGCCCGATCTCTCCAGCACGCCCGCGACCCAGCGCAGCGGCCTCCCTCGCGATATCCTGTCTTGGATGGTCATGACTGGATCTCCTGGACTTGGTTCCCGGTGGGATCGAGGGGCGCTCAGCTCGGAGCGCCCCTGCGACGCCCGCGCGCTAATTCACCCGGTGATAGCGGTGGCCTTGCGGCTCCATTTCATAGATCGTCGGGCCATAGACCATGGGGCGCGTTTTCGCGGCGCCTGGGCTCGTCTGGTCCGGCCAATATCGCTGAGAGTCATCCCAGCCCCATCCCGCGCGGAAATCGTAGCTGGACGGCGGAACACTCCGCGCCGGTTGGTTCCAACCGGGCGGGTAGACGTCGTGTGACGCGGATGCGACCGGCGTCGTGGCGGCGAGCGCGCCAACCGAGAGCGCCGCCGCTCCCATGACGCCAACGATGCGTGACATTCCTTTCATACGAACCTACTCCATCTTTTTGAATACAACGCTCTGCTTGCGCGAAGCGGGATGTGGGCGTCCCCATGCGCCCTGTCACCCCCGCGCGCGCAGATGTGCCATGCAGCGACGCCCCGAGGTTGAGCCTCCCTGCGCCGACGCTTCCAACTGCTCGCGATCTTCGGTGCAAAGTCGGGCGCGCTAGCCTCAACGCAGGAGCGAAACGCGCTCGTGCTCGGTCAGCGCGACCTGCGACCAAGTGATGCAGAGGCCGCGAGTGCCGGATCAACCGACCACAGTGCCGTTCTGGACCGCGCGCGCTCTTTAGTGCCGCCCGGTCCGATGTTTGTTCAGCCGGCGTTCCATGCGGCGCGCGTAGCTCGACATCGCGAAGCAGCAGGCGAAGAAGATAACCATGGTGAAGACATAGCCTTCGTGCGCCAGCCCGAGCCAAGCGGGATCCTTGATCGCTTGGTTGACCGCGCCCAGCACGTCGAAGAGCCCGATGATGGTGACCAGCGTCGTATCCTTGAAGAGGTCGACGACATTGTTGACGATGCCGGGCATGACGTAGCGCAGCGCCTGGGGCAGGACGACGAACGCCTCGACCTGCCACCATTTGAGGCCGACCGAATAGGCGGCCTCCTCCTGTCCCACCTCAACGCCCTGCAATCCGCCGCGCACCGTCTCCGCCATGTAGGCGGCATTGAAGAGCACGAGGACGACCAAGGCACGGATCAGACGATCGATGTGCACGCCCTCCGGCAGAAAGAGCGGCAGCATGACCGCCGACATGGTGATGACGGTGAGCAGCGGCATGGCGCGCCAGAGCTCGATGAATCCGACCGAGAGCGTCCGCACGACCGGCAGCTGCGAGCGCCGACCCAGCGCCAGCATGATGCCGAAGGGCAGGGATCCCGCCACGACCACGAACGCGATCAGGACATCGAGCATCAGCCCGCCCCATTGGCTGGTGTCGACGTAGGGCAGCCCCGGCAGGCCGCCCACGAGGAGAATGCCCGCCAGCACCGGAAATGCCGCCAGCAGCAAGAGCAGCCAAAGCCCGCGCCGGCGAGTGTTGTCGCGCAGGACCGGGATGCTGAAGGCCGCCAGCAGCAGGCCCGCGAGGTTCACTCGCCAGATCTCTTCGCTGGGATAGTGGCCATAGAAGAATTGCGGAAAGCGAATCCGGATGAAGGTCCAGCAAGCGCCGCCACCTGTGCAGGACGACTTGGCGTCCCCGGAGACGGTCGCGTCCGTCAAGGACCACTCGATGAAGGGCGGCACGATCCAGACGAGCGCCGCCAGCACCATGAGGGTGAGGACGGTGTTCGCGATCGAGCTGAAGAGATTTCGCCGCAACCAGTCAAGGACGCGCGCGACGGTTCCCTCGACCTTGCCAGGAATCAGATCCCCCGAGCCGGTCCCGCGCGTACGCATCCCGGAAGCCGGCCCGTCCGCGGCAATGGTGGAGCTCCCTACTTCCATCGGACGCGCTCGGCGCACGAGGGGGCGAGGGTGGATCGCGCGCGCCTCATGCTCACCGCTCCACCAGCGTGACCCGGCGGTTGTACCAGTTCATCAGCGCGGAACCGGCCAAGTTGACCGCCACGAAGATTGCCATGACGATGAGCATGGTCTCGACTTCTTTGGCCGCCTGCTGCATCACGGTTCCCGCGAAGATCTGCATCAGCTCCGAATAGCCGACGGCGGCGCCCAGCGTGGTGCTCTTGATGATGTTGAGATACTGGCTGGTGAGCTGCGGCACCATGATGCGCAGCGCCTGGGGCAGGACGACCAGGAAGAGTCGTTGCCAACCCCTCAAGCCCAGCGAGAGAGCCGCTTCGTGCTGCCCCTTGGATATGGCTTCGATCGAGCCGCGCACGATCTCGGCGATGAAGGCGGTCGCATAGATCGAGAGGCCGACCCAGAGCGCCACCAGCTCGGGCGGTACCTGAGTCCCGCCGGCGAGATTGAACCCCGAGAGCACGGGATACTCGATATGGTCGATGCCCGCCGCGAATAGGACCAGCGCGAGCACGGGCAGGACCAGCGCCTTAGGCCCGAGACGGGACGAGCCGATCCTGAGCCGCCAGACGAAGGGCGTCGCGATGAGTGCGCCCGCCGCAAGCCACGCCAGCAGGCCGCCGTCCGCGCGCATGACCGCGTCGGGCACATAGAGACCGCGGATGTTCAAGAGTACGCCGCCCGGCAGGACGAAACTGTTCCGCGGGGACGGCAGCGTCTGCAGCACGCCCACGTACCAGAAGATGAGCTGCACGAGCTGGGGTGTGTTGCGCACGAACTCGATGAAGGCGAGCGCGATGTTGCGCACGAGCCAGTTGACCGACAGCCGCATCACGCCGACCAGCAGGCCGAGCAGACTCGCGGTCACGATCGCCATCGCCGCGACCAAGGCCGTGTTGAGGAAACAGACTAGGAGCGTGCGGGCATAGGTGTCGAACAGGTCCCAGGAGATGAGATGGAAGGGGATGTCGAAGTGCGCAGGCTGCGCGAGAAACCCGAAGCCGAAATGCAGGTTCTTCCTCGCGTAGTTCTCCGCCACCATGTCGGCCAGCAGCCAGCCCAACGCGACCACGCCGGCCAACAAGACCCACTGGCCGATGTAGGCGCGTCGAGACGGATGCCTGACCATCCCGACATCCCTTTCCTATCTCAATGTCGGCTCACCGCCAGGGCAGCGGATATTGCAGTCCGCCCTTGGTGTAGAGCTCGTTCCAGCCGCGCGGCAGCTTCAGCGGGCCGAAGTACTTGTCGTAATTCTCGCCGTAGTTGCCGACTTCCTTGACGATGCGATAGGCCCATTCGTTGTCGACGCCCAGCTTCTTGCCGAAATTCTCCTCCAGGCCGAGGAAGCCGCGGATCTCGGGGTTGGTGGCGGACTTCTTGATTTCGTCCACGTTGGCCTGCGTGATGCCGAGCACCTCGGCCTCGAGCATCGCCATATGGGTCCAGCGCACAAGGATGTTCCAGCGCTCGTCGCCCTGGCGCGTGTAGGAGCCCAGGAATTCGCGCGAGATCAGCTCGGGCAGGATCACCCAGTCGTCGGGCTTCTTCATGGAGGAGCGCGCCGCCGCGACGCTGCCGCCGTCATCGGTATAACCGTCGCACCGGCCGGCCTCGGCCGCCGCGAAGGCTTCCTCTGGACGCTCGAACAACAACGTATTGATCTTGATGTTGTTGGCGCGGCCGTAGTCGGCGATATTGAGCTCCAGCGTGGTGCCCGTGAGCACGCAGATGGTGGCTCCGTTGAGGTCCTTTGCGTGCGCGACGTTGAGCGCCTTCTTCACCATGAAGGCCTCGCCGGTGAAGAAGTTGTTGGCGCCGGTCGCGAGCCCGAGCTCGGTGTTGCGCGTGAGCGTCAGCGTGGAATCCCGGATCAGCACGTCGATCTCGCCGGATTGCAGCACCGAGAAGCGGACCTTCGAGGTGGTGCCGATATACTTGACCTTGTCGGCGCTGCCGAGCACAGACGTCGCCAGCGCGCGGCAATAAGCGACATCGAGGCCCGCCCACTTGCCGGCGGAGTCCTGGAAGGCGAAACCGGGAATGCCGGTATCGACGCCGCAGATCAGCTCGCCGCGTTTCTTGATCGCATCGATGGTCGGGCTCTTGACGTCCTGCGCCCAACTATCGGCCGTAAATCCGATCATGCCGGCCGCGACGGCGCAGCATGCAGCTAGTCTCGTGATGTAACGCATCGAATACCCCCTTGGTTGTTGTAGGCTCGTTACGACATCGGAACACGTGTAGTGGATCGTTGTTGCGCCCAGGTTGCGAATGGCTTCGCAGAGAATGTCTAACACGCCCCTCGAGCGACGATGGGACCTCGCCGCGGTCATGCGTCCTCCGACGGGGGAAGATCGTCCCCCTCGTAGACCACAGGCCCACCGCGGCGGAGATTAGGATATCGAGCCCCGCATCGCAACGCGGAGCGCGGGGTCGCTTTGGAAAGCGCCCCCTGGCCCCTATGTCCGCTTGCCCGCGCCATCGGTCGCAACGGCGTGATCTCTCTATCGGGTGCAGCGCGGGTCCAGAGTTCGCCGAACGCGAGAGACTAGCCGATGAATCGCTTGATCCAGGGCGATATCCCGGGCGTCGCCGGGTTCGCTCAGAAAGGTCGAAGCCTGATCCGCACGCCGCCGAAAGCGGCAAGCGCGCATGTCGCTACTCTCATACGACACGAGAACCTATGCACCATAATCGATCGGCGTCGCGTGCCAGCCTTGCGCGCGCTTCGCCCAGAAGGTCTCGCGGAGCTTGGCCGAAATGGGTCCCGGCCGGTCGTTGCCCATGATGCGCCCGTCGATGCGCGAGGCCGGCATGATGCCGCCGGCCGTGGTGGCCAGGAAAATCTCGTCCGCATCCCGCAGTTCCATCGCGGAGATCGGCCGGATTTCCGACTTGATGCCGAGACCCTCGCAGAGCTCGATCACGGACAAGCGCGTAATGCCCTCGAGCGCGCCGCGGTCGGGTGTGGCTACCACGCCCCCGGTCACCGAGAACACGTTGAAGCCTGGACCCTCCGTCACGAATCCCTGGTAATCCAAGAGGACGCAGGTGTCGGCGCCGCGATCATGCGCCTCGATGAGGCCGCGCGTCAGGTCGCCCCAGTGGAAATTCTTCACCGTGGGATCGATGGATTCTTCGGGGATGCGCGGCGTCTTCGCGATGATCAAATGCGCGCCGCGCTCCTGCACCTCCGGCGCGATCGCCCACACCCAAGGCATCGCATAAACCAGGAGGTAGTTCTGGCAGTTGAGAGGGTGCCGCGGCAGTCCGGGCTTCAATGAGCCCCGCAGGCAATCCATCGCGACATAGGCCTCGCGCAAGCCGGTGCGCCGCACGCATTCGGCCGCGATGGTCCGGATCTCGTCGTCACTGGCGCCGGGATCGAGGCGCAGCGCCTTCATCGACTTGCGGAACCGGCGGAGGTGGTCGTCCAGGCGGAAGAAGGCGCCGCCCCACACGCCCACGACGTCATAGGTCACGTCCGACCGGCGGTAGGCCATATCGGTCACGGGTATCGCCGCCTCCTCCAGCGGCATATAGCGGCCGTGCATATAGGCGGTCCCACTCGACCAAGTTGTCGCGGACATGGTTCTCTTCCCCTCGTCTTTGGGCATGCCTTCATTGAAGCACGAAGCGCACGGGAATGCACGCCCCGGGGGATTTGGAATCCGGCCGGTGCGGCCGGGGTCTTGAGTTCTCTAGCGGGACTTCCCAATTAGGTACCCTGCCTTCATGACGCATTTCCCAAAGCCCGCGGCGTTTCTGCCCGTCTCCGACGGTGAGTCTTCGGCTCCCGAAGCTCGCGGACCGGACGGCGACCGCGATCTCGAGCTGCTCGACGCCTATTCGCGCGCGGTGGTGGGCGCGGTCGACCTGGTGGGACCCTCCGTCTTGCACATCCAGGTCGAGAGCGCGGGCCGGCCGGCCGGCAGCGGGTCGGGCGTCTTGTTCACGCCGGATGGCTATGCCCTCACCAACAGCCATGTGATCTCCGGCGGCACGCGCATCCGCGCGACCTCGGCCGACGGCCGCGTCTCCGCCGCCTCGGTGGTCGGCGACGACCCCGAGACGGATCTCGCGGTGTTGCGCCTCGATGCACCCGCCCCTGCCTTCGCGCGGCTCGGCAACTCGCGGCACCTCCGCGTGGGTCAGCTGGCGATCGCGATCGGCAATCCGCTGGGATTCCAGTACACGGTCACCGCCGGCGTGGTCAGCGCCCTCGGGCGCTCGCTCAGGGCGCGCTCGGGCCGGCTGATCGACAGCGTCATCCAGACCGATGCCGCGTTGAACCCCGGCAGTTCCGGCGGGCCGCTGGTCAATTCGACGGGCGAGGTCGTCGGCATCAACACGGCGATCATCGCGGGCGCCCAAGGCATCTGCTTCTCGATCTCGTCCAACACGGTCGAATTCGTGGCCGCCCGGCTCATCCGAGAGGGCCGCGTGCGCCGCTGCTTCATCGGGGTCGCCGGGCAAAACGTGGTGCTGCCGCGGCGGCTCTCCCGTTTCCACGGGCTCGAGCAGAGTTCCGCCGTACTCGTGCAATCGACCGGCGCCGACGGTCCCGCGAGCAAGGCCGGAGTCTTGGCGGGCGACATCATCATCGCCACCGACGGCATCGCGGTTTGCGATATCGACGACCTTCACCGCCTCATGACCGAGGAGCGCGTCGGCCGCAGCATTCCCTTGGTCGTGCTCCGCCAGGCCCAGTAGCTCGACCTCGCCGTCACGCCCGAGGAGCTGGGGCCGCGCCCGGCGAGTTGACCGGCCCTTCGTCCGGGCCCGCGTAGACGCTTTTGGGCCAGCGCGCCAGAGCGGCCTTGCCTTCCTTCGTGAGCGCATAAAAGCCGCGCTCGACCCGCGCGAACCAGCCATAGACGTTCCGCAACAAAATTGTCGGCGCGTCCGGCACCGAGATCTTGACCTCGCGGGTGCTGAGCGGCCCGACCTGGAGCGCCGCAGCGCAGATCAGCGCGCGCTGGCGATAGGCGGTCATGATCGGCGCCCGCGTGCTGCCGCCGGCGGCGGGATCGCCCTGCCGGCGGCGATGCTCGTCCACCAGCCCGGAGCGCCGACGGGAATCGCGCCGCGGGCGCCACGGGCGCGGCTCCACGATCAGCTCCACATGGCCGCGTGGAAACACACCGAGGAGACCAAATCCCAGAAAGCGGCAGAGCTTGCGCACGCGCGGATCGGCCTCACGGCCGCGGCCTCGCGAGGAGGCGCGCACGGCGAGCCATACCTCATCGCAGGCCGCGGTTCGATCGACGCCCTG
>DASZHJ010000407.1:0-20411 GCA_035938015.1 Allostellaceae bacterium | reverse complement strand
AAGATGCCGACGATCGCCGCCATGGCCTACAAGTACTCGGTTGGCCAGCCCTTCATGTATCCGCGCAACGACCTCAAATACGCCGCCAACTTCCTGCACATGACCTTCGCGGTGCCGTGCGAGCCCTATGCGGTCAACCCGGTGGTGGCGAAGGCGCTCGATCGCATCTTCCTGCTGCACGCAGACCATGAGCAGAACGCCTCGACCTCGACGGTGCGGCTCGCGGGCTCCTCCGGCGCCAATCCCTTCGCCTGCATCGCGGCCGGCATCGCCTCGCTCTGGGGGCCGGCGCATGGCGGCGCGAACGAGGCCGTGCTCAAGATGCTGGGCGAGATCGGCGACCGCAAGCGGATCCCCGAGTTCATCAAGCGCGCCAAGGATCCGGACGACTCCTTCCGCCTGATGGGCTTCGGCCATCGCGTCTACAAGAACTACGATCCCCGCGCCAAGGTGCTGCAGCACGCCTGCCACGAAGTGCTGGACGAGCTTGGCATTCGGCATGAGCCGATGCTCGACCTTGCCATGGAGCTGGAGCGGATCGCGCTCGAGGACGATTACTTCGTCCAGCGCAAGCTCTACCCCAACGTCGATTTCTATTCCGGCATCATCCTGCGCGCGATCGGGTTCCCGACCGCGATGTTCACCGCGCTTTTCGCGATCGCCCGCACGGTCGGCTGGGTCGCGCAGTGGAACGAGATGATCGAGGATCCCAGCCAAAAGATCGGCCGCCCGCGCCAGCTCTACACCGGCCAGACGCGCCGTCCGTACGTTCCGGTGGAGAAGCGTGGATAGAGCACGCAAGAGCTCGCGAGGCCGGAACGGACAGGACGGCGATAGCGGTAGAGACCGGTTCGCCGCGATCCGATCCGCGCTGGTATCTCGCAAGCCCGCCAACGACAATCGCATCGGCCTCAAAGGCTGGGCCGAGCGTATCGTTGCGTTGGCGCTGCTGATTGGTCTGGCCACGCTCCTCGCGTGGAAGATCGCGGGATGACCTGAGGTCACCTCAAGCGGTGCGGTTTGGCCTCTTCCGGAGGAACGCCGCCATCCGATCTGCCGGCTCCGGTGTCCCGTAAGCCTCGGCAAAGGCGTCGATGCCGCGGTCGATCGCCTGGCTCAGGCTGAGTTCCTCCCATTCGCGCATGAGCGCCTTCTGCAGGCGGATCGCGCGTGGGCCCGCGGCGAGGATCGCGGCCACCCACTCCTCGATGACACTATCGAGATCGGTCGGCGCGACGACACGGTCTATGAGCCCCCACCGTTCGGCGCTGGCCGCTTCGATGATCTCACCGGTATAGATGAGCCGCCGCGCGCGGCCCCAGCCGACCAGCCGCGGCAGCAGCGCCGCCTCGATCACGCAGGGAATGCCCACTTTCACCTCGGGCATCCCAAACCTGGCGGTGTCAGCGGCAATTCGAAGATCGCAGGAAGCCGCGATCTCGAGCCCGGCGCCCAGGGCGTAGCCTTCGATACGCGCGATCACGGGTACGGGCAGCCGGCGGATCGCCTCACAGGCCCGATGGAGCCCGGTGATGAAGGCTCGAGCGCTCTCGCGGTCGAGGGTCGCCATGGCCCGGATGTCGGCGCCCCCGATGAAGGCGCGGCTGCCGGCGCCGCGCAGCACCGCCGCGCGAAGCATTTCGTCCGCCGCGAGCCCGTCCATGGTTCGCTCGAGCGAGGCGATGCCCACGGGATCCAGGATGTTGAGCTTCGCCGCGTTGTCGACGGTAATGGTCGCAACGCGACCAGCCTCGCCGCGGCTCTCGACGGCCAGGCGGATTTCCGTCACCCAACAGCCTCAGGCGCGCTCGATCAACTCGATCTTGTAGCCGTCGGGGTCCTCGATGAAAGCAATGACGCTGGTGCCGAACTTCACCGGTCCCGCTGGCCGCGTTATCTTGACGCCGGCTTTGCCGAGCCTTTCGCAGGCGCCATAGACGTCGGGAATGCCAACCGCGAGATGGCCGAAGCCGGTGCCGATCGCATAAGGCTCCTTCTGATCCCAATTGCAGGTGAGCTCCACCACGGTGCTGGTTTCTTCCTCGCCGTAGCCGACGAAGGCGAGCGTGTACCGGCCGCCGGGAACCTCGCGCCTGCGCAATACCTTCATACCGAGATGACGCGTATAGAAGTCGATCGACTTCTCCAGATCGAATACGCGGATCATCGTGTGCAGCATGCGGCCCTGGAAGGCGCCGGCGCCCTTCGCGCTATCGCTCGCCGCTCTCGTGTCCATGGTCTTCTCCGATTGCGCGGGATTGGGAGGGGCAGACCTTAGGCCGCCCGTTGCCGCTCGGCAATGAGCGACAGCACGCAATCGGCGGCCCTGAGCCCCGGCGAGACGTCGCCGCGTCCCAGCCGTTGCAATCCCTCGCGATAAGCCTCGATCTCGCGCTCGCGGGCCAGACGGTCGTCGAGTAGGCGCGTGAGCTCGCGGGCGAGCGGCTCGGACGCGCAGTCCTGCTGCAGCAACTCGGGGATCGCGGGACGGTCGAGCACGATGTTCAGCAAGTTGGCGAAGCGCACCTTGACGAGACGCCGCACGATCGCGTGCGTGAGCGGATTGACCCGATAAGCCACGACCATCGGCAACTCCGCGAGGGCGACCTCGAGCGTCACCGTGCCGGAAGCCGCAAGCGCAGCGTTGCTGGCGGCGAAAGCGTCATATTTCGGCCCAGGGCCGCGCACGGCGACCGCCGGCACGCTCCACTCCTTGGCGGCGGACGCCACATCATCATAGACGGTGCTCACGGTCGGCATCACCACATGGAGTCTGGGATAGCGGCGGCGCAGCCGCTCGATCGTGGCGCCGAAGACCGGCAGCAGGCGACGCACCTCGCCCCGCCGGCTCCCGGGCAAGACCGTGATCAGCGTCGCTTTGGCATCGATACCGTGGCGCAGACGAAATGCCGGACCATCGCCGCGGTCGGCGCCGCTCTCGACGACGGGATGTCCGACATAGGTACATCCGAGCCCAACGGCCAGGAAATAGGGCGGCTCGAAAGGCAGCAACGCCATCAGGTGGTCGTACCAGCGCGCCATCCGCCGGGCGCGACCCGCGCGCCAAGCCCAGACCATGGGCGCCACATAGTGAATGAGCAGCACGCGCTCGCCGTGCCGCCTCAGCCGCTGCGCCACCCGCCAGGTAAACCCGGAGCTGTCGATGGTGACGACCGCGTCGGGCTTCGCTGCTCGGACCGCAGCCACGGTCTCATTGACGCGCCGAAAGATCCGGCGCGCGCGCGGCAGCACCTCGGCCACGCCCATGACGGCCAAGTCCTGGATCGGCACCAGGCTCTTCAGACCCGCGGCCTCCATCGCCTCGCCTCCCACACCTGTAAAGCGCACCGAGCCCGCCGTACGCTCCCGAAGCGCTGCCATGAGTCTGGCGCCGAGCACATCGCCCGAAGGCTCGCCCGCGATCACGAAAATGAGCGGACCCGCGGCGCCCCCCGCCGCCTCACTCATGGCGCCTTGATGCCCACCACGAACAACCCGGCACTGTCGGCCGCGGCCGACACAGCCGCGCGGTCGATGACGAGCGCCAGGCCAGACTCGACCGCGACGCCACGCAATCCCGCGCGGGCGCACGCCTCGAGAGTGGCGACGCCCACGGTCGGCAAATCCGCGCGCCGCTCTTGCCCGGGCTTGGCGGCCTTGACCAGCACGCCGCCGGGGCCCTCGCCCTGAAGCCGGCCTGCCCGCTCGATCAACGCATCGGTCCCCTCGGCGGCCTCGAGACCGAGCACGATCCCCTGCTGCACCACCACGGCTTGCCCGACATCGACTTCGCCCAGCGCGCGCGCGACCTCGAAACCGCGGGCAATGTCGGCGCGAGCCTGTGCATCGGGCGCAATCGCGCCCAACGATCCCTCGGGCGCGAGTAGGCTCTCGAGGATGTCGTGCACACCGACGACGCGAAAGCCTTCGAGCTCGAATTCCTTGATGATCGCGCTCAGCAGGCCGTCATCTCCGAGGGCACGCAGCCCAATGCGCGCGAACATCTTGGTGGCGCGCCAGTCGGGACGAAGCGAGGCCAGCGTCGGTCGGCGCACGGGGCCCGCCATGACCAACTCCTCGACGCCGTTCTCCCGCAGCAGGCGTAAACCCTCGGCGCCCGCGCCGAGCCTAATCGTCGCGTGGGGTACGCTCGCGAAATCGTCTGGATTGGCGGCGCCCTCGAGCGCCAACACGAAGAGCGGCCGTTCGACGGCGCGGCAGGCGTCGATCACGCGCAACGGCAACTCGCCGGAGCCGGCGAGAATGCCGAGCTTAGCCGCCATTGATGCCTTGTGGACGACAGAGACCGCGCTGCGAGTCAGCGCGGATGAACGCCACAATATCGCGCACGGGCTCCACGTCCATGAATTGGCGCGCGACCTCGTCGACGCGCTCCGCCAGCGTGCCGGCCTCGCCGAACAGCATCTGATAGGCGGTACGGAGCGCTTGAACCTGCTCGCGAGAGAAGCCGCGTCGCTGCATGCCCACGATGTTGAGTCCCACCAGCCGCGCACGATCGCCGACGACCTGACCGTAGGGGATGACATCGCGCTCCACGCCGGTGACGCCGCCGATCATCGCATGCTTGCCGACACGGACGAACTGATGCACCGCGGATAAGCCGCCGAGGATCGCGAAATCCCCGATCACCACGTGACCCGCGAGCGTCGCATTGTTGGCCATGATGACGTTGTCGCCAAGCCGACAATCGTGCGCGACATGCGCGCCCACCATGAAGAGACAGCCGTCGCCCACCCGCGTCACCATGCCCCCGCCGGTGGTACCGGGATTCATCGTGACGTGCTCGCGCACGACGTTGCGCCGGCCGATCTCCAGGCGAGACCTCTCGCCCTGATATTTCAAGTCCTGCGGCTGGTGGCCGATAGAAGCGAAAGGAAAGATTCGAGTCTCGGCACCGACGAGCGTGCGGCCCGCCACCGCCACATGCGAGACGAGCTCGACTCCGTCCTGCAGCTCGACCTCCGAGCCGACGACGCAATAGGGGCCGACGCGCGCCGTTTCCGCGAGCCTGGCCCCCGGCTCGATCACCGCCGTCGGATGAATGGACCCCATCGCGGACGAACTCAGTCGCCCATGATCATGGCGGCGTAGGTCGCCTCGGCGCAGAGCTTGCCGTCCACTTTGGCCTGACCTTCGAACTTCCACACGTTCCCACGGTGTCTGAGCGACGTGACATGGACCTTTAGCGTATCACCCGGCAACACCGGGCGCCGAAAGCGCGCGTTGTCGACGCTCATGAAATAGACGAGCTTGCCCTGCGCCATCGGCCCCAGCGTGTGGACGACCAGCACGGCCGCGGTCTGCGCCATAGCCTCGATGATGAGCACGCCCGGCATGACTGGACGCGCCGGGAAATGGCCTTGGAAGAAACCGTCATTGATGGTGACATTCTTGACGCCGATCGCGCGCTCGCCGGCCACCACGTCCACAACCTTGTCGATCATCAGGAACGGCGGGCGATGCGGGATCAGCTCCATGATCCGGAGCGTGTCGATCTCCGCCACATCCGCGCTCGTCGTTCGCTCGCTCGCTTCCATGCTCACTGGCCCTTGCGCCTCGACAGCCGCTGCAGCGTAGCGACCTGCCGAAAGAACTCATGTGCGGGCACGGCGGGGCTGCCCACCACAGTCGCCCCCGCAGGAACATCCTTCATGATGCCGGCTTGCGCGCCGATCCGAGCGCCGCTTCCTATGACGAGGTGCCCAGTGAGGCCGCCTTGACCGCCAATCATGACACCGTCGCCAAGCTTGGTGCTGCCGGAGATGCCGACCTGGGATACGAGGACACAACCGCGCCCGATCTGCACGTTGTGCCCGATCTGAACCAGATTATCAATCATCGTGCCGGCACCGATGATCGTATCCGGGCCGGCACCCCGGTCGATCGTGGAATTGGCGCCGATTTCCACGTCATCCTCGATGATGACCCGGCCGAGTTGCGGCACTTTCACGACCCCTTTGGAATCGGGGGCAAAGCCGAATCCGTCCTGTCCAATCCGGACGCCCGGGTAGAGCGTGACACGCGAGCCGATGATCGCATGGCTAACGGTTACGTGGGCGCCGATCCGGACGTCGTCGCCGAGCACGCTCGCGGCGCCGATCAGGCTCCCAGCGCCGATCCGGCAGCGCCGTCCAACCTCGGCGCGCGCCTCGACGACGGCATATGGACCCACGACCGCGCCCTCGCCGATGCGCGCGGTCGAGTCGATCACTGCGCTTGCGTGGATTTCCGGCTCGGGCTGGGGCTCAGGATAGAAGGCTTTCGCCGTAAGCGCGAATGCCCGATAGGGCGCGGGCGTCAGCAGGAGCGCCAAGCCTTTGGGAGCGCGCTCGGCGTATGCCGGCTGCACGAACGCCGCACCCGCGCGCGTGACGCCGAACGCCGGCAAATACTTGAGGTTGTCGAGGAAAGTCACGTCGTGCTCGCCCGCGGTCTCGAGCGAGGCAACGTCCCGCATGAGTCGCTCCGGATCGGTGTCCGCGCCGAGTTCCGCCCCAGTTGTCTCCGCAAGCGATTTGAGGCTTAGCGGCCCGCCCAACCTGAAGAAGCGGGGATCGGCCATTGCATCAGGGTTTCTGCTGCAGCTGCAGGGGTGCCGGCTGCAGCTGCAGATTGAGCTGCGGTGGGGGTGCGGCCTGAGCGGCAGGCGGGCTTTGCGTCTGCGCTTGGCCGGTGGTCTTGGGCTTAGCGCCATCGGCCGCGGGCTTGGCGACATCCACCGGCTTCGGCTGATTGACCGCCACCGCCGGCAACCTCTGGTCCAAGCGTTGCATGGCATCCGCGGTGATATCGAAGCCGTCCTTCCCGAAGATGACGGCGGCCTTTTGGATCACCAAGTTGGCCTGGTGCTCCGCGGCAATTTCGGCCACCACCTGCAGCGCGCCCTCTTCGACCTTGTTCATGGCCTCGCTGTAGACCGCCTGCCATGCTTTTTGCTTGGCCTGTACACTGCGGTCGAGCTCCTGCAGACGCTGCTGAAACTGCCGCCCTTTCGCCTCGAATTGATCGGGCGGCAACGTGGTCCGCTGATGCTCCAATTCGGCGCGCGCCTTCTGCAGCTCGTCTTCCCGCTGCGCCACCTCCTTCGAGAAGACCTGACGTTGCTTGTCCATCTCGCCTTGGATGCCTTTGCCCGCCTTCGAGCTGTAGACGAGCAGCTGCATATCCACCATGACAATGACTGGCGCGGGTGGCGGGGCCGTCGTGGTCTGCCCCGAGGCTTGCGCAAACCCAACGGCTACTAACACGGCTGCCGTCAAGGTCAGGCGGCCGACAACACCAATTCGCAACATTTAGAACCTCGTTCCGAAGCTGACACGGAAGAGTTCCTTCTTGTCGAACTTCTGCCGCACCAACGGTATACCCAAATCGAGCCGGATCGGCCCGAGCGGCGAAGCCCACGACACGCCCAGGCCCGACGATACGCGCACCGAGTTGATGTCCTCGACGAGCGGACCCTTCTCGACGCCGCCGAACAGACTGCCGATATCGGTGAACACACGACCGGTGATCCCGAGCTCCTGCGGTAGACCAACTGGAAAGCCGAGCTGCACGGTGCCAGTATAGTAAGTCCTCCCGCCAAGCGCGTCGCCGCTCTTCTTGTCGCGCGGCCCGATGCCGGCGGTGGCAAAACCACGCAGATTGTCGCCGCCCACGAAGAACCGATCCTCGATCCGCACCGTGTCGTTTATGCCGAAGATATCCCCGGCCTCGCCCAATAGGCTTAGCACCCATTGCGGCGCGAAGGGATAGAAGTACCCGGCAGTCGCGACGGTGCGCAAGTAGCGCACGTCGCCACCGAGCCCCGCGGCGTCGGTCGCGATCTGGAAATAGTAACCTTCGGTCGGATCCTTCGGGTTATCGCGCTTGTCGTAGAGTAGCACTTGTCCCACGGACGAGGTATTACGCGTGCCCGCCTCCTCCTTGATGAACAGCGAGGCGGTCGAGGCGACGTTGAAGATCTTGTCCTTGCGCAGCGTGTACTTGAGCGTCTGACGGAGCGCCTCGCTGATCTGATAGCCGACGCGGAGCGAACCTCCGAGCGAGCTCTGATCGAACTGGGACTCGGTCTGCTGATTGCGCGTGAGCTCGAACAAGTCGACACCCGCGGCCATATTCCGACCGAGGAAATACGGCTCGGTGAAGCTGAAGTCGAGCTGCTGAACGCGCTGGGCGATCGTGAAGCCGAGACGCAAGTCCTGGCCGCGCCCCAGAAGATTTCGCTCTCGGATCGAGATGTCGGCGAGCGGGCCATCGGTCGTGGAGAAGCCGACGCCGACCGAGAATTCACCGGTCGATTGCTCCTCCACAGCGACATTGACGACCGTCTTGTCAGGGGCACTCCCGGGGTCGTTGGTGACGTCGACCTTCTTGAAGAAACCAAGATTGCGAATGCGCTGCTGCGAGCGGCGCATCTTTGCGGAGTTGAAAGCATCGCCCTCCACGAGGCGGAATTCCCGGCGGATCACCCGATCGAGCGTGCGGACGTTGCCGGTGATGTTGATGCGCTCGACGTAGACCCGGGGCCCCTCTTTCACCTCGTATACGATGTCGATCGTGCGGTTGTCGGCATGCCGTGTGACCTTGGGCTGAATGTCGACAAAGGCAAAACCGCGGTTGCCGAGCGCGTCCGTCAGCTTGTTTATGCTGCTCTCGACCTCGTCTGCGTTGTAACGCGCGCCGGGCTTGGTGGTCAGCAGTGGCTTCAGCACCTCCGGCTGTACGTCCTTGAGCTGATTGACCAGATCGATCTTGCCGAACTTGTAGCGAGCGCCCTCCTCGATGGTGAAGGTGATGTAAAAGCCATCCCGTGCAGGTGAAAGCTCCGCGACCGCCGAGACGACGCGGAAGTCGGCATAGCCCTCCGCAAGGTAGAACTTGCGCAGGAGCTCGCGGTCATAGGTCAGGCGGTCAGGATCGTAGATGTCGTCGCTGCTAAAGAAGCGGTACCAGCGCGACTCCCTCGTGCTGACCACTTCCTTGAGGCGGCTGACGGAGAACTGATGCGCGCCTATGAAATTGATGGTCTTGATGCCGGTCGAGGCGCCCTCGTCGATCTCAAACACCAGATCGACCCGATTCTGCGCGAGCTTGATCAGCTTGGCATCGACCGTCGCGGCGAAGCGGCCGTTTCGGCGATAAAGCTCCAGGATGCGCTTTACGTCCGCCTGGACCTTTGTCCTGGTGAAGACGATGCGCGGCTTGAGCTGCACCTCGGCATTGAGCTGATTGTCCGACAGCTTGCGGTTTCCTTCGAAGGCGATGCGATTGATGATGGGGTTCTCCACCACACGCACCACCAACCCATCGCCCTCGCGCCGGATCGCAACGTCGGCGAACAAACCCGTCGCGAACAGCGCCTTGAGCGAGCGGTCGATACGCTCGTTGTCGAAGGGATCTCCCGGCTGGATCACCAGGTAGGAGCGAATCGTCTCCGGTTCGACCCGCTCGCTGCCCTCGATGCGCACCTCACGCACCGTTCCGCCAGAAGGCACCACGCCCGTTGCGGCACTTGGCGCAGGCGCAGGCGCTGCAGCAGGTCCGCTAGCCGGTGGCGCGGGTTGCGCGCGCGGGCCGGGAGTCTGACCCGGCGCCGGCGACAAAGCCTCGATGCTGGCAAGAACGACGACAGTTGCCGCCACCGCCGCGCGGCGCAAAGAACCCACCAACTGCCGCAACGCCCCCCCCACTCCCCCCACTATTTTCTGCAACCTTTAGGTCAGCAGGCTTTTCAAAAACGGGATCACGCCCGTGTGGACGAGATCGTTCCAGGTGGCAAACACCATCAGCGTCAACACCAGCGCCAAGCCGACCCGAAACCCGTACTCCTGGGCACGCTGGCCCAGTGGCCGGCCGCGGATCGCCTCGGCGGCGTAGAACAGCAAATGGCCGCCGTCCAGGATCGGAATCGGGAACAGGTTGATCAGGCCAAGGTTCACCGACAGCACGGCCATGAACCAGATGAGATTGCTCGGTCCGCCCTGAGCCACGACACCCGACATCTGCGCGATGCGAATCGGCCCGCCAAGCTCGTCGGTGGTGCGCGTTCCGATCACCATCTGACCGACGGCAGTAAGCGTTCCCGCGGCCATGTTCCAGGTCTCGTCGGCAGCGCGCCAGAGCGCGCTCACGGGATCGCGCCGTACGAACTCGGTGCCCTTGCGCGTAATCCCGAGCCGTCCGATGCGATGGACGTTACCGAACACGTCCTTCTCCTCGATGATGGACGGCGTCGCCGAGAGCGTCAGATCATGCCCGTCCCTCCGCACGAGCACCTGCATGGGCTCGCCCGAGTTCAGTCCGACGATCTGCTGGATGTCCTCGAAGCGCTCGATGGCCTTGCCGTCGATCGCCAAGATCGTGTCCTTGGGCTGCATGCCCGCGTGCTCGGCTGCGCTGCCCGCGACCACCTCGCCGATGTCCGCCGGAGTGAAGGGCTGCCCCACCGTCATGAAGAAGCCCGCGAGTACGACGATCGCGAACAGGAAATTGGCGGCCGGGCCGGCCGCCACGATCTCAACCCGCTGCAGCAGGCGCTTATGGAAGAAGGAGACCGCCTTCTCCTCTTCGGTCATCACCTGGACCGTCTCGCTCGGCATCGAGGCCGCGTCGGCGTCCCCGAACATCTTCACGTAACCGCCGATCGGAATGAGGCTGAGCTTCCAACGCGTGCCCGCGCGATTGGTCCAGCCGAGCAATTCCGGCCCAAAACCGATGGAGAATATCTGCACTTTGACGCCATTGCGCCGGGCCGAGAAGTAATGGCCGAGCTCGTGCACGAAAACCAGGACCGTGAGGACGATCAGGAACGGAAGGATCTTGCCTTCGACGAAGGTCAGGCTGTCGGTGAGCCAGGCCATGTATCTAAATCTCCCTCCCGGTCCGCGGCGCCGGCCGAGACATTAGCAGCAAATTCAGCGGGGTCTTTGTCAAAATTATGAACATTTTCATAGGGTCCGATCCACCTAACTCCACATAACAGGACTTGCGCCGCGCGCCAAAGCAAGGATCGCCGCCGCCACCAATGCCGTCAGCATCCCGTCAAGCCGATCCAGCAAGCCACCATGGCCTGGAATGAGGCCGCTGCTGTCCTTGACGCCGAAGTGCCGCTTGGCCGCGGATTCCGCGAGATCTCCAAACTGCGCCACGACCGATAGCCCCATACTGACCCAGAATACCGGCGAAAGCATGGAAATTCCCAGCATTTTCGCCGTGATCGCCCCGACAAGCCCAGCCGCGGCGATGCCGCCGATGGCGCCGGACCAAGTCTTCTTGGGACTCCAGCGAGGTGCGAGGCGCGGGCCACCGACCCAGCGCCCCACCAGATAGGCCGCGCTGTCGGTCGCCCATACCAATGTGAAGAGCCAGAGTATGGTTGCACGCCCAAAGGTGGGGTCGGACGCGAGCCAGAGCAAGGCGACACAGGGCGCGCCGATCCAGAACGTGCCCACAGCGCCCCACACACGGTGCCCGGGCCGGCCCGTCGGCCAGACCAGCCGCGCCACGGCTCCGGCTGCGAGCACGCCGATCGCGGCGGTCGGCCAGCCCAGTGCCGCCAAGCCTGCGCCCACTCCGTCCGTGAGCGCAACGAGCATCCCGGTCGGTCCAAAACGGCCGTGATCCGTGAGCCGGCCCCATTCCCAGCCCATCAGGGCGGCCGCGAGGACGGTCAGCCCGACAAGCGGCGGACCGCCCCACCAAGCCGCCAGGACGGCCAGCGGCGCCAGGATGGCGGCTGAGACAATGCGCAGGACTAGAGCGTCGGGTTTAGAGGCGTCCAGCGGTAGCGCCATAGCGCCGCTCGCGACCATGAAACTCGCTGAGGGCGCGCTCCAGATCCGCTTTGCTGAAATCCGGCCAAAGTGTGTCAATGAAGATGAACTCGGAATAAGCGGTTTGCCAGAGCAGGAAGTTGCTGAGCCGTTGCTCGCCACTGGTGCGGATGACGAGATCCGGGTCGGGCATGTCGGCCGTCAGCAGGTAGCGGGCGAAAACCGTTTCGTCGACCTGATCGGGCCTTAGCCTTCCCGCCATGGCGGCCTCGGCAATGCGCCGTGCCGCACCGGCGATCTCGGCCCGCCCACCATAAGAGAGCGCAACCGAGAGCCTAAGTCCGGTGTTCCCGGCCGTCAGCGCCTCGGTGTTGTCGATGAGTGTCACGATGTCGGGCGCCAATCGCTCCCGGTCGCCGATCACGCGCACCCGGACGTTGTTGCGGTGCAGCTCCGCCACCTCGCCACGGAGATAGTGGCGCAGCAGGCTCATGAGATCGTCGACCTCGTCGGCAGGCCGCTTCCAGTTCTCCGAGGAGAAACCGAAGAGCGTCAGGTAGGTGATGCCGAGTTCGCCTGCCGCTACCACCGCCTTGCGCACGGCGTCGCCGCCGCGCCGGTGTCCGGCGATGCGCGGTAGCCCGCGCGCCTTCGCCCAGCGCCCGTTACCGTCCATGATGATCGCGACGTGAGCCGGCGGCGGCAGAAGACTGGGACGCGTATCCATGATCCTCACACGTGCAGGATTTCTTTTTCCTTATGGGCCAGCGTCTCGTCGACTTTCTTTATGGTGTCGTCGGTCAAGGTCTGCACGTCCTTATCGAGCTTGCGGTGCTGGTCCTGCGTGATATCGCGGTCCTTCTCGCGCTTCTTCAGGGCCTCGAGCCCGTCGCGCCGCACGTTGCGCACGGACACCCGCGCATGCTCGGCATATTTGTGCGCGATCTTAGTGAGTTCCTTGCGGCGCTCCTCGCTCAAGGGCGGGATAGGCACGCGGATCACCTGGCCCTCACTTTGGGGATTGAGGCCGAGCCCCGCCTCGCGGATCGCCGCGTCCACCGCCTTGGCCATGCTGCGGTCCCAGACCTGCACGACGAGGAGACGCGGCTCAGGAGCGCTGACGGTGCTCAGCTGGTTGAGCGGCATGGTGGTGCCGTAGGCGCTGACACTGACGCTCTCGAGCAGGCTTGGTGAGGCTCGCCCGGTCCTAAGGCCCCCCAGCTCCTTCTTGAGGGCGTCAATGGCGCCGTCCATCCGGCGCCGCAAATCGATGACCAGCTTGTCCTCGCTCACGGCTTTGGCCCTCCCTAATCTTTGGTAGCGACGCGATTGCTGTGAACGTTGCTCTCCTCCGTGATGATGGTGAAGCGGCCACGACCCGTCACCACGTCGGCAAAGCCGCCGCTTTCCTGGATCGAGAAAACCAAGATCGGGATGCGGTTCTCACGCGCGAGCGAGATCGCCGCCGCATCCATGACCTGCAAGTCGCGCGAGAGCACCTCCAAATAAGTCAGTCGTTCGTAGCGCTCGGCGTTGCGGACCTTCTTGGGATCGGCGGAGTAGACGCCGTCCACCTTGGTGCCCTTGAGCAGAGCGTCGCAGCTCATTTCGGAAGCGCGAAGCGCGGCGGCGGTATCGGTTGTGAAGAAGGGATTACCGGTGCCGGCGGCGAAGACCACCGCGCGCCCCTTTTCCATGTGCCGGATGGCGCGGCGGCGGATGTAAGGTTCGCACACCGCCTGCATGCTGATGGCCGAGAGCACGCGCGTCGTCACTCCGAGCCGCTCGAGCGCGCTCTGCATGGCGAGCGAATTGATCACCGTCGCCAACATTCCCATGTAGTCGGCGGTCGCGCGCTCGATACCGGCGGCGGCGCCCGCGAGCCCGCGGAAGATGTTGCCGCCGCCAATCACCATGCAGACCTCGACGCCTAGAGCATGCACCTGCTTCACCTCGGCAGCGATGCGGCTCACCACGGACGGATCCTGGCCATATTCCCGCTCGCCCATCAGGGCCTCGCCGGAGATCTTCAGGAGGACACGGCGGTATTTCAGATCCGCTGGCATGGCGTTCGAATCAGGTTCCGGCCGGCCTCAGGCGGCCAGCTGTCGCAATCATACACAAACCGTCGGCGCCCGTCTTGAGGGGGACATCCGAATCGGATGCCGATCTGGCGCTCAGGTCTTCAACGTCGCGGCGACCTCGGCGGCGAAATCGCTGTCCTTCTTCTCAATACCCTCGCCAAGCTTGAAGCGGGCGTAGCCCACGAGCCGGATTGGGGCGCCGGCCTCTTTGGCGGCCGCCTCCACCACCTTGCCGACCCGGCTCTCGCCGTCGACGACGTAGGTCTGCTCGAGCAGGACCGTCTCCTCATAGAACTTGCGCAGCTGCCCCTCGACGATTTTTTCGATGATCGCGTCGGGCTTGCCGACCTGGCGCGCCCGGTCGCGCAGAATCTCGCGCTCCCGCTCGAGCGTCCCCCGATCGACGGAGGCGGTGTCGAGGTAGGTTGGATTGGCCGCCGCTACGTGCATTGCGAGTTGCCGGCCGAGGGCCTGGAGGACAGTGGTATCGGCACCCGACTCCAGAGCCACCAAAGCGCCGATCTTGCCGATTCCGGGCGCGAGCGGACTGTGCACGTACGGCACCACGACGCCGGCATTGACCCCCAGCCGCTTGGCGCGGCGAAGCGCCATGTTCTCCCCGATCGTCGCGATGAGGTGCGTGAGCTCCTCCGCGACGGTCCGGCCGGTGCCCGGAAACGGCGCCGCCTTCAGGGTCTCGATGTTGTCGCCTTTCGCGAGAGCCAGACCGGTCACCGTCTTGACGAAGCCTTGGAAGGATTCATTCCGCGCGACGAAATCGGTCTCGCTGTTGACCTCGACAATGGCGCCCGCCTGGCTTTCCGCGGCAGCTCCCACCAAGCCTTCGGCGGCGACGCGGCCGGCTTTCTTCGCGGCAGCGGACAGGCCTTTCTTGCGCAGCCAATCCACGGCCTGCTCCAGATCTCCCGCAACCTCGCCGAGCGCGCGTTTGCAGTCCATCATACCGGCGCCAGTCTTCTCGCGCAGTTCCTTGACGAGCGCAGCGGTGATCTCAGCCATGACTAGCGTTCTCCGATCAGGAATAGGAGCTCGAGCGCTCTACATGGGGATTGCGTCCCCGCGTCGCGAGAGCGTCAAGCCTCAGGCCGCGCGTCTGGTGCAGGCTCACCGGGCGGCACCGCCGTCTCCTCCGGCAAGGCGTCGACCGGCGGCGCCGCTTGTGCGCCGACGTCGGCCCCGGTGCTCGCGAGCTCCGCCTGCAGCCCGTCGAGCACCGCCTGCGCCATCAGATCGCAGTAGAGATTGATGGCGCGCATGGCGTCGTCATTGCCGGGCACGGGATAGGCGATGCCGTCAGGCGCCGAATTGCTATCGAGGATCGCCACCACTGGAAGCTTCAGCGTATTCGCCTCCTTGACCGCGATCGCCTCCTTGTTCGTGTCGATGACGAACAGGATGTCGGGCAGCCCGCCCATCTCCTTGATACCCCCGAGCGCCCGCTCGAGCTTGTCGCGGTCGCGGGTCAGCTCCAGCAGCTCGCGCTTGGTGAGGCCGGCCGCCGGATTGTCGATCTGCTCGTCGAGCTCCTTGAGGCGCTTAATCGATTGCGAGATGGTCTTGAAGTTGGTGAGCATCCCGCCGAGCCAGCGGTGGTTCACGAAATATTGGCCGCAGCGCTTGGCGGCCTCGGCGATCGGCTCCTGCGCCTGACGCTTGGTGCCGACGAACAGCACGCGCCCGCCGCTCGCGGCTACGTCGCGGACGGCCTGAAGCGCGCGATGGAGGTTCGGCACCGTCTGCTCGAGGTCGATGATGTGGATACCGTTACGGGCCCCGAAGATGTAGCTCGCCATCTTGGGATTCCAGCGCCGGGTGTGATGGCCGAAGTGTACGCCTGCTTCGAGGAGCTGGCGCATGGTAAAAGTCGGCATAGCCATAGAATCAAATCCTTTTCCGGTTGAGCCGCCGCGGGGGTTGGTCGGCCGTGAGGCCGACACCGGAGCGTGTCGCCTGCCCTGTCCCATTGGGACGAGGGCGGGTGCCGCATCCCCGCGTGAGGTTTAGGCGCGCCTAGATAGGGGTTCGAGCCGGTTTTGGCAAGAGCCGGCCGACGCCATCTCGGTCTGTGCCGGTGCTACGCCGCCGCGGTCGTTGGCGTTTTCCCCGATTGGCTCGCGGCTGCCGCCAGCGGGAACACGATGGGGCCTGGCGATTACACCAGCCCGAGCTCGAGTTTGGCCTCCTCCGACATCCGATCCTGGCTCCAGGGCGGCGTCCAAACCAGCTTCACGCGCACGTCGTTGACGCCCGCCACACCGGCGACCGCCTGTTGCACCTGGCCCGGGAGCGCGCCCGCCACCGGACAGGCCGGCGTGGTCAGCGTCATCTCCACGTAGACCGTGCCGTCCGTACGCACGATCAGCTCGTAGATCAGGCCGAGGTCGACCAAGTTCACGGGGATCTCGGGATCGCGCACGGTCTTGAGCGCCTCGAGCACTCTCGCCTGCAATTCGGGATCACCGGCATCGGGCTCCGGCCGCTCGACCTCGTCGGCGGGGGCCGCGCCGGGTCCGCCGCCATTGCCGAAATCAAAGACATCCTTGCCGTCGTCGATCATCGGCTACTCCGTCTTCACGCTGATGCCAAGCGCGCCGCTCTTCGCCGCCGCCTCGAACGCGTGCCAGGCGAGCGTCGCGCACTTGACGCGCGCGGGATAGGTCCTGACCCCGGTCAACGGCTCCAGCCGCTCGGCATCGTCGGCGAGCTCGGGTGGCGTCGATATGGGATCGCCGCCCGTCACTTTGGCATGGAAGGTCTTGAAGAGGGCCTCCGCTTGCGCGAGCGTCTTGCCCTTAAGGATCTCGGTCATCAGCGAGGCCGATGCCGTCGAGATCGCGCAACCGCGTCCCTCGAAGCTCACATCGGCAATACGGTCGCCCTCGAGCTTCAGATAGACCGTGACTTTGTCGCCGCAGAGCGGGTTATGCCCGTGAGCGAAATGGCTCGGCTGCGCCATCGCATGGAAATTTCGGGGATGGCGTCCATGATCCAGGATGATGTCCTGGTAGAGCTCGCGAAGATCCATCGTCATGCGCGGAACATCTCCTGCGCCGCCTTGATGGCGGAGACCAGCGCATCCACGTCGGACTCGTCGCTGTAGACGCCGAACGACGCGCGCGTTGTGCCGGCGATCCCCAAGCGATCCATCAGAGGCTGCGCGCAATGATGGCCCGCTCGCACCGCGACGTTGTTCTGATCGAGCACCGTACCGACATCGTGCGGGTGAATCCCTTCGACGGTGAACGAGAGCACACCGAGTTGCCGTTGCCCACCGCCCAGAACGGTGACGCCCGGAAGCGTCGAGAGTCGGCCCAAGGCATAGCCGGTGAGCGCGTCCTCGTGGCCCCGGATGGCCTCGCGACCCAGGCCCTCGATGTAGTCGAGCGCGAAGCCGAGGCCGATGGCGCCGGAGATGTCCGGCGTGCCTGCCTCGAAGCGGTGTGGCGGCTCCAGATAGGTCGTGCGCTCGAAACTGACGGTGCTGATCATGCTACCGCCGCCCTGCCAGGGCGGCATCTCCGCGAGCAGCGCGGTTTTGCCGTAGAGCACGCCGATACCGGTCGGGCCGTAGGCCTTGTGACCGGAGAAAACGTAGAAATCGACATCCAGCGCCCGCACATCCACGGGCAGCCGTGGCGCCGCCTGCGCACCGTCGAGCAGCACCTTGGCGCCGCGCGCATGGGCGAGCCGGATCACCGCCTCCACCGGCACGATGTGCCCCGTGACATTGCTGATATGGGTAAGCGCCACCAGCTTGGTGCGCGGAGTGAGCAAGCTTTCGAAGGCGACGAGGTCGAGCCCACCGCCCGCGTCGATAGGCGCCGCCACGATCTTGAACCCGATCCGGTCGCGCAGCAGCTGCCACGGTACGATGTTTGAGTGATGCTCAAGCTCGCTCAGCACCACCTCGTCGCCCGGCTGGAGGAACTTCGCGCCCCAGCTATAGGCGACAAGGTTGATCCCCTCGGTGGTGCCGCGCACGAATACGATCTCCTCGGCATGCGCCGCATTGATGAACCGGCGCACGGCCTCCCGAGCCTTCTCGTATTGATCGGTCGAAGCCGCGCTCAACCGGTACACGCCGCGGTGTACGTTCGCGTAGTCGGTGCGATAGAACTCGGCGACGCCGTCGATCACCGGTTTCGGCTTCTGCGCGCTCGCGGCCGTGTCGAGGAACACCAAGCCGGGATTGCGCTCGAAGATCGGAAAATCACGGCGGACGCGCCGGACGTCGAAGCCTCCGCTGGCGATGGGACGAAGGGGCGACACGACAGACATTTTACGAACTCCCACTCTGTTCCAGCCAGATAGCGACACGCCGGCGCAGATGCATGCGCAGCTCGCCGACAGGCACCGAGGTCTCGATCGCGTCGGTCGCGAAGGCCTCGATCAGCATGCGACGCGCCGCGGCCTCGTCGATGCCGCGCGAGCGCAGGTAGAACAGCACGGCTTCGTCGAGATCTCCGACCGTGGCGCCATGGCTGCACTTGACGTCGTCGGCAAGGATCTCGAGCTCGGGCTTGGTATCGACGGCCGCGCGCGGGCTCAGCAGCAGGTTGCGGTTGAGCTGGTGCGCGTCGGTCTTATCGGCGCCCGGCCGCACGCTGATCCGACCCAGGAAAACCCCGTGCGCGCGATCCTCGAGCACGCCCTTGAAGACCTCGCGGGTTGTCCCGCCAGGCGCCGCATGGTCAATGACGGTAGCGGTCGTCGACTCCTGCGAGCCGCGCAGAAGGTAAACGCCGTTGACCTCGCACCGGGCACCCTCGCCATGCATTTCCACCTGCACGTCCTGGCGCGATAGCCGCGCGCCCGTTGTGAGCGTGAAGTTGTCATATCGGGCGCCGCGGCCGAGCCTAGTGCGGGTCACGCCGAAATGGATGGCATCAAGGGCCTCGTCCTGGATGCGCAGGTGATCGAGCGAGGCGCCGGCGCTAAGCTCGATGCGCAGCACTCCGTTGGTCCAGACGTTTCCGCCGCCGCAGAAGGTCTCGACCAGCGTGGCGCGGCTCCCCGACCCCGCGATCACGGCGCTGCGGGGATGCAGCGACTGCCCGGCGGCGCGGCCGATGTGGATGATCTCTACCGGCGCCTCCAGGACCGCGCCCGGCGCCAGCGCCAGGACGAAACCGTCACCGAAGAAGGCGCCGTTCAATGCGGCGAAAGGCTGCGCCGAGACGGCGTCTCGCTCGTCGAAGCCGGCATCGGCAAGATCCGGACGCTCGGCCAGCGCGCGAGCGGTCGAGCCGAGCCAGACCCCTTTCGGCAATCGTCCGATCGGCGACAACTCCGGCACGACGTGGCCGTCGATCAGCACGATCCGATGTGCGGCGCCGCCCACGAGATAAGGCTCGAGCAGCAGACGATGCTTGGCGGGCTCGGGTGGCGGAGCCGGCGGAAACACCGAGCGCTCGAGCGGCGCCAGATTGGTGAAGCGCCAGGGCTCCTGGCGCCGGGTCGGGAAACCGAGCGCCGCGAACTGCTTGAGCGCGGCCGCGCGGCGATCGAGCAGCCAATCGGGCTCGCCCGCGTTGCCCTCGTGGTTGCGGAACGCATCGAGGTAAGGCGCGGTTTCCGGCTTGATCGTGGCGGTCATCGCGGCGCCCCGTCCCGGCTCAAGCCGCGCTGCCGAGATGCGCGTAGCCGCGTCTCTCGAGCTCGACGGCGAGCGTCTTGTCGCCGGATTGCAGAATCTTGCCGCCGCCCAGCACATGCACGCGGTCGGGCTCGATGTACTCGAGCAGCCGTTGATAGTGGGTGATCAGGATGATCGAGCGCTTCGAATCCCGCAGGCGATTGACGCCGGTCGCGACTACGCGCAGCGCGTCGATGTCGAGCCCGCTGTCGGTCTCGTCGAGGATCGCCAGCTTCGGCTCCAGCATCGCCATCTGGAAGATCTCGTTGCGCTTCTTCTCGCCACCGGAGAAGCCGACGTTAACGGCGCGCTGGAGCAGATCCTCGCCGATATCGAGGAGCTTGAGCTTGGTGCGCACGGCCTTGAGGAATTGGCCGGCATCGAGGTCGCTCTCGCCGCGCGACTTGCGCACGGCGTTGAGCGCCGAGCGCAGGAAATACATGTTGTTCACGCCGGGTATCTCGACCGGATACTGAAACGCCAGGAAAATGCCCTGTCGCGCGCGCTCGTCCGGCGCGAGCGCCAGAAGGTCGCGGTTCTCGTAGAGCACATGGCCCTCTGTCACGGCATAGCCCGGCCGGCCCGCGAGCACCCCCGCGAGCGTGCTCTTGCCGGAGCCATTCGGTCCCATGATCGCATGCACCTCGCCGGCGCCGACCGAGAGGTCGATGCCGCGCAGGATTTCCTTGGCATCCGCACCCTCGCCGACGCGGGCGTGCAAATTCTTGATGTCCAACATTGGCGTCATCGTCAGATCGGTCTCGCTTGCGATGTTGAGGCTCAGCCCACGCTGCCTTCGAGGCTCACCGCCAGGAGCTTCTGCGCCTCGACGGCGAACTCCATCGGCAATTCCTTCAGCACGGCCTTGCAGAAGCCGTT
>DASZHJ010000406.1:0-9036 GCA_035938015.1 Allostellaceae bacterium | reverse complement strand
GCCGTGTACGTCGCCCCACCCGTCTCCGCCAGCACCTTCGTGATCGCCGCCGTCAGCGACGTCTTCCCATGGTCCACGTGACCAATCGTCCCGATGTTGCAATGCGGCTTGTTCCGCTCAAACTTCGCCTTCGCCATGGGTTTGTTTCCTGTCGCCCGTCGGTGATGTTCCCGGTGGTCTCTGATGCGCTGGAGCGGGTGACGGGAATCGAACCCGCATAGCCAGCTTGGAAGGCTGGAGCTCTACCATTGAGCTACACCCGCCGATCGCTTGCGCCTCCTCAGCCAACCCCGTGCTTCCGCCGACACCTGAGTTCCGCCGCGACTGGTGGAGGGGGTAGGATTCGAACCTACGAAGGCTGATAGCCGGCAGATTTACAGTCTGCTGCCTTTAACCGCTCGGCAACCCCTCCGTGGTCGCTTGCCGCCCGGCGCAGCGGAGTGCGGGTCTTACGGTCTCACCCAGGGATTGTCAACTGCATCCGGCACTTGGGAGCGCCGTTACCGCGGCGATTCTGCCATTGCCGGAGCCCAACTCTTCGAGGCTTATAGCCGCCATGGCCCGACGACACCGCCCCGATCGCCACGCGCCGCCGCGCGCGCCCGAACGAGCGCCCCGCGCTCCCGGACGAACGCCGCGCATGCCCGAGCGAGCGCCCCCGCCCGAGCCACGCCGTGACCTGGCAATACGGACGTCGGCTCGACCCCACCGGGATACCGGCGGCTGGATCTATGGCCGCCATGCGGTGCGGGCGGCGCTGCGGAATCCGGCTCGGCGCCTGCGCCGCCTCGTCGCCACTCCGGAGCTCGCCGCCGAAGCCCAGGCTTGGCTTGCGGAAGCCAAGGCGCGGTCGGCCGGAGAGCTCAAGGTGGAGACGCTCGAGCGCGGACGGCTCGAGGCGCTGCTGCCGGAGGCGGCGGTGCACCAGGGCCTCGCTCTCCAAGCCGAGCCGCTGCCGCCCGCATTCCTCGAGGACATGCTGGCGGAGATCCCACCGACCGCTGCGGCCGGCACCGCCGTGGTGGTGGTGCTCGACCAGGTGAGCGATCCCCAGAATGTCGGCGCGGTGCTGCGCTCCGCCGCCGCCTTCGGCGCGCTCGGCCTGGTACTGCCCGAGCACGGGACCCCGCCGAGCACGTCGGCGCTCGCCAAGGCAGCCTCGGGCGCGCTCGAGCAAGTGCCGCTGGTGCGTGTCACCAATCTCGCGCGTGCGCTCGACAAGCTGAAGCAGGCCGGATTCTGGTGCGTCGGTCTCGAGGAGAGCGCCGAAAAATTACTCGGCGACTTGGATCTCTCCGGCCGCGTCGCCTTGGTGTTGGGCGCCGAGGGCGAGGGGTTGCGGCGGCTCACCCGCGAGCGCTGCGATTTTCTCGCGCGCTTGCCGACCCACGACGCCCTCGCCTCCCTCAATGTCTCCAACGCCGCCGCCATCGCGCTCTATGAGGTGGCGCGGCGCCGACCGCCGTGACCGTCGGCGCCGACGCGAAGGGACGCCACGTCTCGGCGGCACTGCTGGTGACGCCGGACGGGCGCTACCTCATGCAGCACCGCGACGACCGTCCGAACATTCTGCTGCCCGGACACTGGTCCTGTTTCGGTGGCGCGATCGAGCCCGGCGAGACGCCGGAGGCGGCGATGCGCCGCGAGCTCGAGGAGGAGATCGAGTTCAGAGCGCGCGAGGTCGCAGCCTTCACCGAGATGGTGGTGCTGCTGCCGCTCGAGCCGCCGCGCCAGGATCGCATGAGCTTCTTCGCGGTGCCGATCACCGCCTCCGACCTCGACCGCATGGTGCTGCACGAAGGCCAAGGCAAGGCGCTCTTCACGCCCGAGGCGCTCGCGGCCGAGCCGCACGTCGCCCCATGGGATCTCGCCGCGGTGCTGATGCACGCACGCAAGCGCGCGCTCTTCCCCCGCTGATCGCGTGCGCCGTCTTGCCGGAGCGCGCGATCCGCAGTATCACCGCGCTGCCTCCTGCATCCTCGCGGCCGGGTTAGCTCAGCGGCAGAGCAGCGGTTTTGTAAACCGAAGGTCGGGGGTTCGATCCCCTCACCCGGCACCATATATTCAGCCAGAAGCGGCGGACCTTAGCGACGCGACCAGTGGCAGTAACACCCGAACTCGTCATACCCGCGTGGGGAGAGGAGGCTGATGGCGCCAGGGCCACTGTCTCCCGCTTCAGAGCATGAGGACAAATCTTCATTCGCAGGCATGTGGCCCTTGCCTTATGCTTGGCGCTCGGAAGCGGAGCTGCTTTAACTCAATGCGGTTACTCATGACCGCTTGGAGGGAATCATGAAGGGCATCATATTTGCCGCCGCTTTTGCGCTGATGCTTGCGCCGCTGCCGGCTTCGGTGAGCCTCTCTGCTCATGCTCAAGGGGTGAACTTTTCTAATAGCGAGCCTCGCGACGAGCAAAGCGAGAGGCTCGCGTGCTCGCAGTCCCTGCTACAGCCGCCTGCCGGTCTCGATGTCGAATGCGGACGGTATCCGGTTTCCAATCCGCATTGTCACAAGCAGGGTTATGTCGTCGAGAGCAAGGCAGGCGGGCCATCCGTATTCGTCTTCGCCATGACGCAGGGACGAAGCACCAGATACTGCGGGATCGCGGCACCACAGAGCGTCAGAAGCGACATGGTGATGGCGACCAAGAAATATAGGCCGTTCGTGCATGACGATGCGACCAACTGGTCCAGCAAGCCATTCGAGCTCAAGCACGCCGGGCTGGCGCTGTTCTTCGACAGCCCGAAAACGGATAGAGACGGCAAGTGCGTGGCGTTCTACCAGCCGGGCCCACCAGTCGTAAATTATGGTGCCGAAGCTGCGCCGACTCACTCCTATTTGCGCGACTACTACTACCGCGGCTGGATCTGTGTGCCGCCAGGGCAGACATTGACCAAAGCTCAGGCGGCAGATCTGATCAAATCCTTCAAGGTCACCTCTAAATAAGGGTCTTGAGTCTTCCGCCATTCGGTACGGCCCGCGCCGCGTCGATGGTGGCGGGCGTCAAGCGGGCAACAGAAAACCCGCCTCGCGGCGGCGGGTCCGGTCGTCTCTTGCCATGACCCCCACCGCCTCGCTTCACGCAATGCGCGCCAAGAACGGGACGGCTCGCCCCACCGCGAGGCGGGCCGCTCACCCCAACAGCTTCGCCATCATGAGCTGGTCGGCCGGGCGGCCGTCCAGCATGACGCTCTCGCGCAGCACGCCTTCGGTGGTGAACCCCGCTTTGCGGTAGAGCGCGATCGCGGCCGCGTTGGTGGCGACCACCGGGAGCTGCAGCCGGTGAATCCGGACGGCCCGCGCCCAATCCTCGAGCGCCGCCATTAGAGCGCGGCCGATGCCGCATCCGCGGTGCGCCTCGAGCACGCCGATGCCGACCTCTACCGCGGCTCGCTTGGCGGGATGAACGCCGCCGGTCGCGGTGACGAGACCCGCCATCTCATCCCCGAGCGCCGCCACGAACACCGCGTTATTGCCGCTCGCAGCAGCGGCGCGCAGGAACTGGCGCAAGTCCTCGGCACCGGTCTCGGGATCGATCGGCACAACGAACAATAAAGTTGCCTCGCGTGCCAGCCGATTGATCAGCTGGATGAGCGCCGGCACGTCGCGCTCCGTCGCAAAGCGCACGGAAAGGCTCGCTTGTTCGGGACGCGTGGCGACGGATTCGGCGACAGAGGCCATGGCGACTCCGGGCGGGGGCGCCAGCCTCGCGCGGGCGTGGTTAAGAAACGCTTTAATGCTTCCTGGCAGGATGCCGGCCGTTGTCCTCCTTGCCCCGGAGACGCTCATGCGCACCTGCCCCTCAGCGCTTGTTCTCGCCCGTCAGCACTTCTTGGCGTTGCTCGGGCGAAAGCTGCCGCTCGAAGATCGAGATCTGGTTCTCGCGCGCATGCGGGACCTCGAGCCCCGCGGCCTGGCGATAGAGCCAGTAGGCGGCGACGGGATCGCGGGCGCCGCCGATGCCGTTGAGCTTGCACCAGGCCAGCACCTCGACGGCCCGGGCATCGTTGGCCTCGGCGAGCCGGGCCAGGACCTCGATGTCGCCCGGACCCGCGGTTTTTTCGCGCACATGCGCCAGCACCTGGCCGAAGCTGGGCTCGTTCGGCTTGGGCGGCGGCGCCGGCGGCACGGGCGGAGCCGGCCTGTCCTGCAGATCCTTCTCGCAAGCGGGATCGGGCGTCTTGAGGCAGCGATAGGCGCCGTCGAGATCGTAGAACTGCGCGCTCGCGGGCGAGCCGAAGGCGGCTACACCCACGATCAGCATCACGCCCATCCTCCGCATCATGGCCGCCATGATAGCAGAGGCGCCGGCCGCGCGCGTCTCGGGTTGGCGCTCGGCGGCGCGCTCGTGCTAGCGGCCTGCGGCTGGGTTCCGGGAGAGTGGACGCCGCCCGCGGGTTTCCTAGGCCGCCAAGTCAATGCCAGGCCCGCGCCCGTGCCGCTGACCGAGAGCGGCGGCCTACACGGTGAGCTCATCGGCGGCAGCGATCAGTCGCCGGTGCCGGTCGAGCTGGTCGACTCCGTGGTCGGCAGCGAGCTTCGCCGCTGGCTCTCGCCGCCCGAGCGCGCGGCGCTCGCCGAGGCAAGCCAGCACGCGGTCGTCGCCGAGCGCAACGCGAAAATTGCCTGGGCGGCACAGCCGCCGGATGGCGCGGCGGGTGTCGCCGGCTGGGCGTCGCCCATCTCCGATCCCTATCGCGCGAGCCACGGCGCGATGTGCCGCGACGTCCGCCAGGCGCTCACGCGCGCGGACGATGTGATCGTGCAGTCAGTCAGCTTGTGCCGCGAGGAGACCGGTCTCGGCGGCACGGTCTGGACCGTCGCCCACTGGCCCTGAGCCAGCGAGCCCGCGCCTCAATCCAGCGCGGCCTCGACCGCGCCCTCGAGCTGTGCCTCGCGCGAGGGGTGGCGGTGGGGATTGCGCAGCAGGAACAGCAGCGGCACCACCGAGAGCGTCACCAGCATCATGAACTTGAAGTCGCCGATATAGGCGATCATCGAGGCCTGGCGATTGATCTCGTTGTCGAGCATTTGCTGGCCGGCCAAGGTATGCATGCTCCAGAGGCTGTCGGCGGGGAGCGCGCGCAACATGGCGTTGTAGGGGCTCACATGCTCGGCCATCTCGGCGTGGTTGATCTGGATGCTGCGCGCGAGCAGCGTCTCCACGATCGAGATGCCGACGCTCGCGCCGATATTGCGCATCAGGCTGAAGAGCCCGGCCGCCTCCGTGCGGAGCTGCGCCGGCAGGGTCGCGAAGGTGAGCGTGCTGAGCGGCGGGAAGACGAAGCCGATCCCGAGCCCCTGCACGATGCCGGTGCGGATCACCAGCCACTCGTCCATCTCGAGCGAGAAGCCCATCATCTGGTATAGCGAGAGCGCCGTGAGCAAAAGACCGGCCAGCACCGGCAGGCGCGGGTCCATACGGGTCAAGAGGCGCCCCACCACGATCATCGAGATCATGGTGCCGATGCCGCGCGGCGCCAGGATCAGGCCCGTGGTCACCACGGGATATCCCAGCAGGTCCTGCATCAGCGGTGGCAGCAGCGCCAGGTTGGCGAACAACACCACGCCGATCACGGCAATGCAGAGGATGCCCGAGATGAAATTGCGGTCGCGCATCAGGCGCGGATCGACGAAGGGATGCTCGGCGGTCGCGGAATGCACGATAAAAATGTAGAAACCAAGACCCGATAGGGCCGCCTCGATCATGATCTCGCCGGAAGCGAACCAGTCCTGGTGCTCGCCGCGGTCGAGCAGGAGCTGGCACGCACCGATCGCAAGGCTCAGCATGGCAAAGCCGAAGAAATCGAACGGGCGCGTGTTCTCGAGGCGATGCTCCTCCACGAAAACCAGGATTCCAAGATAGGCGAGGATGCCGACGGGCAGGTTGATGTAGAACACCCAGCGCCAGCTGTAGCTCTCGGTGAGCCAGCCGCCGAGCACGGGGCCGAAGATCGGCCCGATCATCACGCCCACGCCCCAGAGCGCCATGGCATAGCCATGCCGCTCGCGCGGATAGACGTCGAGCATCACCGCCTGGGAGAGCGGCACCAGCGCCGCTCCGAACAGGCCCTGCAACAGCCGGAAAACGACGATCTGCACCAGCGACTGCGCGGCGCCGCACATCAGCGAGGTGACGGTGAAGCCCACCACCGACAGCAGGAACAGGCGCCGGCGGCCGAAGCGCGCGGCCAGCCAGCCGGTCATCGGCGTCATGATCGCGGCGGCGATGATGTAGGAAGTGAGCACCCAGGCGATCTGATCCTGGGTCGCTGACAAGCCGCCTTGCATATGCGGCAGCGCCACGTTGGCGATCGTGGTGTCGATCACCTGCATCACCGTCGCGAGCATGACGGAGATGGTGATCATGGCGCGGTTTCTGCCCGCGGACGCGGCTCGGGCGCCGGCAGCCTCCGCCGAGCTCATGGTTCGTCGCTGGGTTGCTCGCCGGCGACCCGCCCGAGCGCCTTGGCGACCGGCTCGGGCAGCGGGTTATGGTGGTGGGTATCGATATCGACGGAGACGCTCATGCCGGCGCGCAGTCCGTTGGTCGTCTCGCCAGGCGCCAGCACCAGGCGCACCGGCACGCGCTGCACGACCTTGACCCAGTTCCCGGTGGCGTTCTGCGGCGGCAGAATGGAGAACTCCGAGCCCGTGCCGGGACTGAGGCTGCTGACCACGGCGCGCCACTGGCGGCCCGGATAGCTGTCGACCTCGACGCTGGCCTCTTGCCCGGGCTTCAAATGCGTGAGGTCGGTCTCCTTCACGTTCGCGACCACGTAGAGCCGGCGCATCTCGACGAGCGCGAAAGCCGCCTGTCCCGACTGCATATACTGTCCCGGCCGGAGATCGACCTTGGCGGTGATGCCGTCCTCCGGCGCCACGATCCGCGTGTGGGAGAGGTCGAGTGCCGCCTGGTCGCGCTGCGCCGCGGCCTGGCGCACGCGCGGATGGTCGTTGACGTTGAGATCGGGATTGCCGCCGAGGTTGGCGAGGGTCTGCGCGAGATCCTGCTCCACCGCCGCCGATTGCGCGCGGGCGCCGTCGTAGTTGTGTCGGGCCTGATCGAACTGCGAGACCGAGACGAAGCTGTTGTTGACCAGCCTTTGCTGCCGATCGAGCTCGCGCTTGTAGAAATCGAGCGAGTCCTTGGCCTGCTGCAGCTGCGCCTGCTTCTGGCGATATGTCGCCTTCATCGCATCGATGTCGTTGCGCGCGGTGACCAGCTGCGCCTCGGCGCGCATCAGGGCGATCTTGTAAGGCTCGTCGTCGATGCGGAACAGCAGATCGTCCTTGACGACCGTTTGATGATCGGTGACATCGACCTCGATCACCCGGCCCGCAACGTCGCTGCTGATCTGCACCTTGTCGGCCTGCACGTAGGCGTCCTCGGTCGAGACATAGCGGCCGCCCGTTACGTAG
The DNA here is from genome assembly GCA_035938015.1 of Allostellaceae bacterium. Classification (GTDB taxonomy): domain Bacteria; phylum Pseudomonadota; class Alphaproteobacteria; order ATCC43930; family CGMCC-115725; genus DASZHJ01. Next base: position 1,614 of record DASZHJ010000406.1, on the reverse strand, counting down.
TAGTAGGCGGCGCCAGCCAACACCACGAGGGGCCCCAGCCCCAGCAGTACCATGCGAACGCCGCGGCGCTCGAGCAGACCCTTGCCGTATTTGCCGCCGGATCTAGCCAAGCTGGGCTCTCCGGCGCGGGTCGGGCCCCACGGAGAACTCGCCGGCTTCGCGCGGCCCCGCGCGCTCCGAGAGATTGGCGCGGATCTTGAGCAACGCGTCGACCAGCCGGTGACGATCCTCGTCGCCGAGACCCGCAAGAGCCTCCTCGCGGTTGGTCTCGCCGAGCGCCCACATGCGCTCGAGCACGGGCGCCACCTTGGCGGTGGTGTAGAGCCGGCGTGCGCGCCGGTCGCTCAAATCCGCGCGCCGCTCGACCCAACCGGCGGCTTCCAGACGATCCACGAGGCGGCCCAGCGTGACACCCTTGATCTCGAGGATGTCGGCAAGCCCGCTTTGGTTGATGCCCTCGTGGCGATGCAAATGCGCCAGCACCTGCCACTGCGCGCGACTCAAGCCCAGTGTCGCCGCGCGCTGATCGAAGCGCTTGCGCAGAAGCCTGGCGATATCGTGCAGCAGGAAGCCGAAACCGTATTCCGGGCGCGGGGTCATGGGGCGTTAATAATGATGAGCAGGCTTTTAATTAGCAAGCTTATCTTTATGCCATCCAAGACATTGATAAACAATGAAAGAGGATATCACCACGAAGCCAACGGAGAGACCCGCCGCCGCGGCGACGGCCCGCCTCTGGTATAAGCACCCATGTCCGGATTGCGCCCACGGCGATGACGACTTTGCTGCTCACGGCTCTCCTGGTCTTCGCCGCGAGCTGGGCCGGAAGCGGCTTGATGACGAGTTGGCTCAGCCGCCGGCTGATCCTGGACCATCCGGTCGAGCGGTCCTCGCACGCGCGGCCGGTGCCCAAGGGCGCCGGCGTCGCGGTGACCGCGGTACTGCTGCTCGCCTGGCTTGATCTCGCGATGGCGGGCCTGGCGCCGCCGGAGACCCTGCTGGTCTGCTGTCTCGCTTTCGCGCTCGCGGCGCTCTCCTGGTTCAACGACGTCACCGACCTGCCGGCAGCGCTTCGGCTCGGCGTGCATCTCCTGATCGCCGGCGTCGGCTTGCTGACGCTGCCGGATCGCGGACAGGTGTTCCAGGGCCTGTTGCCGGAGGGGCTCGACCTCGCCGCAACCATGCTGCTCTGGACCTGGTTCATGAACCTCTTCAACTTCATGGATGGCATCGACGGCATCACGGCCGTTGAGACCAGCGCCATCGGTTTCGGGCTCGCCTTCGTGGCGGCGCTGACCGGCATCGCGTCCGGCGGATACCTGCTCCTGGTGGTGGCGCTCGCCGCGGCGGCGCTGGGCTTCCTGCCTTGGAACTGGCATCCGGCGCGGGTGTTCCTGGGCGACGCCGGGAGCGTGCCGCTGGGATTTGCCGCGGGCTGGCTTCTGCTTCTGTTGGCAAGCCGCGGCTATTGGGCCTCGGCTCTGCTGCTGCCGCTTTACTATCTGGCGGACGCCAGCCTCACATTGCTCCGGCGGATTGTCCGAGGCGAGCCGGTCTGGCGCGCCCACAAGAGCCATTTCTATCAGCGCGCGCTCGCGCCCGATGGCGATCACG
>DASZHJ010000405.1:0-2978 GCA_035938015.1 Allostellaceae bacterium | reverse complement strand
GTGATGCCGTAGAACCACGAGAGCATGGAGACCAGGCTCACGAAACCGCGCAGTGTGTAGAAGAACTTCTTGCGGGTCTTGAGCGCCCCCGGCCCGACCTTGACGATCCACGGCACCAACACGGCGAAGCCGAAAACGCACCGGAAGAAGGTGATCTCGAACGGATGCAGCTCCTGTGCCGCCTCGCGTACGATCACGTTCATGAAGCTGGCGCAGAAGCCCGAGACCACCACCCAGAAGGCCGCACGCGTGATCGGGGGCAGGCTATCGAAGCGGCGGGTTATGACGGGAAGCGAGACCATCAGAGAAAAATTGCGGGGTCGGCAACCTGCGTCCTTCGACTCGGCGCGGCACGCACCATCTTCTCACGCCTTGAGCTGCGGCAGGTCCTTGTAAAGGGCGAGGGCTTCGGGGTTGGCGAGGGCCTCGATGTTCTTGACGGGGCGGCCGTGCACGACGTCGCGCACGGCGAGCTCGACGATCTTGCCGCTCTTGGTGCGGGGAATGTCCGCGACCTGGACGATCTTGCTCGGCACATGACGCGGCGTCGCGTTGTCGCGGATCTGCTTCTTGATTTTCGCCACCACCGCATCCTCCAGCACCAAGCCCTCGCGCAGCTTGACGAACAGCACCACGCGAACGTCGTTGTCCCAGTCCTGGCCGATCACCAGCGCCTCCAGCACCTCGGGCACTTGCTCGACCTGGCGATAGATCTCGGCGGTGCCGATGCGCACGCCGCCGGGATTGAGCACCGCGTCGGAGCGGCCGTAGATGATGACGCCGCCGTGCTCCGTCATGGCGGCATAGTCGCCGTGGCACCAGATGTTCGCGAAGCGCGCGAAATACGCGGCGTGGTAGCGCTCGCCCTTGGGGTCGTTCCAGAATCCGATGGGCATGCAGGGAAACGATTTGGTGCAGACGAGCTCGCCCTTCTCGCCGGTCGGCGCGGGCTTGCCGCTGTCGTCGTAGACGGAGACCGCGAGGCCCAAGCCCGGCGTCTGGATCTCGCCGCGCCAGACCGGACCGATGGGGTTCCCCAGCACGAAGCAGGAGACGATGTCGGTGCCGCCGGAGATCGAGGACAGGCACAGGTCGGGCTTCACCTTCTCGTAGACGTAGTCGAAGCTCTCGGGCGCCAGCGGCGAGCCCGTCGAGGTCATGAGCCGGACGGTCGAGAGCTTGTGCGTGCGGCGGGGCTCGAGCCCGGCCTTGTGGAGGGAATCGATGTACTTGGCCGAGGTGCCGAAGAGGGTCATGCCCTCGGCGTCCGCGTAGTCGAAGAGGATGTTGCCGCTGGGATGGAACGGCGAGCCGTCGAAGAGCAGCAAGGTGGCGCCCGCCGCCAGCGCCGACACCATCCAGTTCCACATCATCCAGCCGCAGGTGGTGAAGTAGAAGACGCGGTCGCCCGGCCGCTCGTCGCAATGGAGCACGTGCTCCTTCAGGTGCTGCAGCAGCGTGCCGCCGGCGCCGTGCACGATGCACTTCGGCACCCCCGTGGTGCCCGAGGAATACATGATGTAGAGCGGATGATCGAAGGGCAGGCGCGCGAAGGCGATGGGCCCGGGCCGATGCGGCGCCAGGTAGGCCGCGAGCATCGTCGCGTTGCGAATGCCGGCGAGCGAGGGATTGTCGCGCGTGAGCGGCGCCACCACCACGCGCTTCACGCTCGTGAGCTGCAGCAGGATCTCGCGCGCCTTGTCGAGGCAATCGAACGCCTTGCCGTTATAGAAGTAGCCGTCGGCGAGCACGAGCACCTTGGGCTCGATCTGCCCGAAGCGGTCAAGCACGCCCTTGACGCCGAAATCGGGCGAGCAGGAGGACCAGGTGGCGCCGAGGCTCGCGGCCGCCAGCATGGCGATCACGGTCTCGGGCATGTTGGGGAGATATCCGGCCACGCGGTCGCCGGCGCCGACGCCGTCGGCTTTCAGCGCCTGCGCCATCTGCGAGACGGCGTCATAGAGCTCGGCGTGGGAGAGCCGGCGCTTCACCTTGTCCTCGGCCCAGAACACGACGGCGTCGCTCCGGTCGCGGGACTTCAGGAGATTCTCGGCGAAATTGAGCCGCGCATCCGGGAAGAACCGCGCGCCCGGCATCTTGTCGCCGTCGACGAGCACGCGCTCGCCCGCGCGCTCCGCCACCACGCCGCAGAAGTCCCAGATCGAGCGCCAGAACTCCTCGCGCTGCTCGATCGACCAGCGGCGGAGCTCGGCGAAATCCTTGAACGTGCGCTGCCAGCGCGCGCCCGCTTCTTTCATGAACCGCGTGAGGTTGGCGGCGGCAATCTGCTCGGCGCTCGGCTGCCAGAGCGGCTTGGTCATGGGGGCGTCCTTTCGGCCGCCGCGACGGGCGGCGCGGGACCGACTCTACCGGCGCCCGGCGAGCGATTAAAGCGCGGCGCTCTCCAGCGAGCCGAACGCGCTCGGCGCGCGCTGGCGGCTGCGGTTGAGGATCATCCGGCCGTGGAGCTCGTTGATGATGCCGGAGCCCGTGCGGGTGAAGAGGAAGGGCAGGAGGCCGTGGACGAAACAGGCGGCCGTGGCGCAGGCAAGCCGCGCCCCAAAACCCCAGGCCGAGGCCAGATGCTCGCCATAGGTCTCGCCGACCGAGGCGGGGTGGTCCGTGAACGAGAGGCGAGGCATGGGGTTTCTCCGAAGCGTCTAAAGTAGAGGTGAATGGATAGACCGTCCGTGGGGGAAAGTGTTTGCTTTCTTGCCGATATCTGGCACGATATGAGTAATCCGTACCCCTAATCCGTGTTCTCAGGGAATCCTATACCGGTGGATGAGTTCGATCGCAAAATCCTGGCCTGCTTGCAGGCGGATGCGACCCTGGCGGTGGCCGAGATCGGCGAGCGGGTGGGGCTCTCGACCTCGCCCTGCTGGCGGCGGATCCAGAAGCTCGAGGAAGCCGGCATCATCCAGCGGCGCGTCGCGCTGCTCGATGCGGACAAGCTCAATGTCGGCGTCACCGTCTTC
>DASZHJ010000404.1:0-10186 GCA_035938015.1 Allostellaceae bacterium | reverse complement strand
CCGCTCAGAGCGGATCCGGTTCCCTTGGATCTCTCCTCTTTGCCTCATCGCCCCGCATGTCCGGGCGATCCGCGTCATCTTCGGTTGGTGGGAGCACATAGATGCGCGGCGCGGAGACCGGGCATGCCGAAAGGACAGGCGACACCGGCTGGTCGCGACGCGTTCCAGGGTCCGACCGTGCTCCAGCATCGCAACCGCGCAGTGAAAGCGGCGGTTCACCGCCGCTTCGTAGCGGCGGAGAATCAGAAGCTCGCGCAGGCACGAGTATGCCACTTCCAACCGTCCCGGACGGTTGACCAGCGCCGCCTCCGCCCGCCAGACGCGCCTGAGCCGCCAAGCGGCTTCCGCCGCCGCCTCGGAGAGCAACTCTTCCCGTCCGTCCCTGGGCGCCAGCGCGGCCACCAGCTCCGCCCGAAACCGCTCAAAGTCCTCAGGGTCCTCGCCGAGAACGACCGCCGCCCGCGCGGCGAGCCCGTGCCGCAGAGCATTCCGGCTCGACGCCGCTTTGCCCGCGACCGTCCTTGGTCCCGTGCTTTTCAGGGCATTGCGCCGGTTAGCGGCGATCTGAGCTGGAGTGGCCATGATTCCTCGATCCCAAGCTGGGCGTGCGTCAAACAGTGCGGCCATGGCGTAGCATTGAGGCAGACAGCCGGCCTGAACAAAATGACGAGTGATCGGAATAGGCCCTGTCTCCGACTTCAACGCTTTCTTTGCCTTCCGAGAAACCAGCCCTAGGCGCGCGATACTGCGGCCTCGCGCCCGAGTCGGTCAACGAAACGTGTCCGCGCTGCCGGCAGTTTGCGTTCGTGCGGACGAAACACGCGCTCTTCCCAGAAGAATCCGCTGAGGCGCAGCGCCTCCAGGACCGATTCGCCGTCGGGCTGAGTGTCGGAGATCAGGAAGGCCGGCAAGGGCAGCATTCGAGCACGGTAGACCTCGCCGGCGGCGCGCGAGACGGCTTGACCGGATTTAGGCGAGACGTAGGCAAGATCGCTCGTGGTGCCGGTCGCGGCGCAACTACCGAGATCGAGCCCGAAGCCCAGCTCCGCCAGCAGCGCCAGCTCCCAGCGCGCATAGGCGGGAGCCCAGCCCTGGTCTTGGTCGAGGGCGTCGAGGAGCGCTGAAAGCCCATCATAGGCGTGCGGATGCGGTTCGCGCTCCGGCAGTGCGGCCTCTGCCATCGCAGCCGCCGACGCGAGACAAGCGAGCCGGAGCGGGCTCTCCATGACCTGCGCCGCGTGACCCACGAGCAGCTCGCCCGCATAGGTGCCGAGATGCTCGTCAAGCCGAGCGCGCCAAGTGAGCTGTACGGCGTTCCCCACCTGGAACACCGTGCGGCCGCGGCGTCCCTGGCCGCCGTGCACGAGGCCGGCGTGGCGGCCGTGGTCGCGGGTCAGCACATGCGCCACCAGCGCGGTCTCTCCGTGGCGGCGGACCGCCAGCACGATACCTGCCTCGCCCCAATGCATAGGATCTCAGCTCTCGAAGTCGAGACCGATCGCCTCATAGCGCTCACGGTCCTCGGTCCATCCCTTCTCGATGCGCACGTGCAGGAACAGATGGACCCGGCGCGCGAGCTGCGCCTCCAACTCGGCCCGCGCACGAGCACCGATGAGCTTGATCTGCTGGCCGCCTTCCCCCAACACGATCGCCTTCTGGGTCGGCCGCCGGACAAAGATGGTCTGCTCGATCCGGACGCTGCCGTCGGCGCGCTCTTCCCACTTGTCGGTCTCGACGGTCGAGGCATAGGGCAGCTCGTCACGCAGCTGGAGGAAAATCTGTTCGCGCGTCGCCTCCGCCGCCATCAGGCGCTCCGGCAGATCCGACAGCTGATCCTCAGGATAGAGCCAAGGACCCACCGGTACCGCTGCCGCCAGGTGGCGCTTGAGATCCGCGACGCCGTCGCCGGTCAAACCGGAAATCATGAATATGGGCTCGAAGAGCTCGTGCCTGGCAAAGCGGGCGGCGATCTCCAGCAACACCGGTGGCTTGACCAGGTCGATCTTGTTGAGGACCAGCACGGCCCTGCGCCCGGCCGTCTTGAGCTTCGCGACGATCCCGGCCGTGTCGGGACCATCGGGCCGGCTCACGTCCACCAGCAGCACGACGATGTCGGCATCCTCGGCGCCCGCCCAAGCCGCCGACACCATCGCCCGCTCGAGCCGGCGCCCGGGCGTGGGAGCGAAGATGCCGGGGGTGTCCACGAAGATGATCTGGGCGCCCTCGTAGATCGCTATCCCCAGCACGCGTCGGCGCGTCGTTTGCACTTTGGGCGAGACGATCGATACCTTTGCGCCGACGAGCGCGTTGAGCAGCGTCGACTTCCCCGAGTTCGGCGCCCCGATCAGCGCGACATAGCCGCAGCGCGTGGCAGTGAGCCCGCTCATGATAGGCGGTGGCTCGGTTGGTCGGTCGCCAGGCGTGCGATCAACTCGGCCGCGGCCGCGGTCTCCGCCGCGCGTTTGGAGTGGCCACTGGCGGTCGTGGGCTCGACTCCCTCGACGCGCGCAGTCACGGTGAATACTCGCTTGTGCGCGGGACCGGCGACGCTCACGATCTCGTAGGTCGGCAGTCCGCGACCTCTTCCTTGGGCCCACTCTTGCAACGCAGTCTTCGGGTCGCGCGGCGGTGTTGCGGTGATCTGCAGCAGCGGCTCCCAGTAGCGCTGTACGAAGCCACGCGCGGCCTCGAGCCCGCCATCGAGATAAAGGGCGGCGATCACGGCCTCGCAGGCGTCCGCGAGCACGCTGGGATTGTCGCGTGCACCGGCCTGCGCCTCGCCTTGCGAGAGAATGACGAACGCACCGAGACCAAGCGCCCGCGCCACCTCGACCAAGCTCTCGCGGCGCACCAGCCCGGTATGGCGCCGCGTGAGCTCACCTTCGGCTTCGTCCGGAAACCGGCGCCAGAGCAGCTCCGCAACCACCAGACCGAGCACCCGGTCGCCCAGGAACTCGAGCCGCTCATAGCTCCGACGCGGCCCGCCCCGCCGTGCATGCGCGCTCGGATGGGTAAGCGCTTCCGCGAGAAGCTGCGGGTCGGTGAAGCGGTGACCCAGGATCTCGAACAGGGGATCGAGGTCGGAACCCCTTGGGGTCATCCTACCGGATCGCCGTGAACAATCGGCTGTAGCGGATGGCGATCGGCCATTTCCAGACTTCCCACCACGCCGCCGAGCCGTTAGTGGAGAAGAAGATGAACTCGGCGCGGCCCACGAGATTCTCCGCCGGCACGAAGCCTACGCCGCTCCCGGCGACGCGGCTGTCGGCGGAGTTGTCGCGATTGTCACCCATCATGAAATAGGTATCCGGCGGCACCACGAATGGGCAGGTGTTCTCGGCCTCGACGCGGGTTTCCGTGAATTTGTTCGTGGGACAATCGCGTGGCGGCGGCTTTGTTTCGAGGCCTTCCAGCAGGATCGTATGTTTGACCCCGCTCGGCAGCACCTCCTCGTAATCCTGACGCTCCGTGCGATTCTCCGGGTCGAGATATCGGCCGATGTAAGTGCGCTTGGCCGCGACCTCGTTGACGTAGAGCGTGCCGCCAATCACCTGGATCCGGTCGCCCGGCAGGCCGACCAGCCGCTTGATGAAATCGGTCGAGGGGTTTGCTGGCTGCTTGAACACCACGACGTCGCCGCGCCGCGGCTGGCGCGCCAGGATACGGCCGGAAAAGATCGGCGGCCCGAACGGCAGCGAGTACCGACTGTATCCGTAGGAGTATTTCGACACGAAAAGATAGTCGCCCACTAGCAGCGTCGGCTCCATCGAGCCCGATGGAATATTGAAGGGCTCGTACGCGAAGGTCCGCACGACGAATGCGATCAGGACCGCATAGATGATCGTGCGTACCGTCTCACGCAATCCGCCCTCTACTTTGGCTTGCCTATAGCCAGGGGCTTTGTTCTTCATGAGGGGAATCCATCACGCCACGGGCGTGGCTCTACAATTTGAGGAAGGCCGCTGATGAAGCCTATCCGGCCAATGGAAGTCAAGGCCGCCGCGGGCCGCGGTATCAAGCGCTTTTGGCGCCCTGCGCGCTGGCGCGCGCCTGTTCCATCGCGGCGCGCATGCGCTTGATCGCGCTGTCGAGGCCGCTGAAAATCGCCTCGCCCACCAAGAAATGCCCGATGTTGAGTTCGACGATGGTCGGAATTGCCGCTACCGCGCCCACCGTCTCATAGCTGAGGCCGTGGCCGGCGTGGCATTCGAGACCGAGCGCCTCGGCATGCGCCGCAGCCTTGATGATCCGTCCGAGCTCACGCTCGCGCGCTTCGCCCTCGGCTTCGCAATAGGCGCCGGTATGGAGCTCCACCACAGGGGCACCCAAGGCGTGCGCGGCGTCGAGCTGCTCGGGTTCCGGATCGATGAAGAGCGAGACCCGGATCTTCTCGGCCACCAGCTCGCGCACGTAGGGCGCGAGATGATTGCGCCCGCCCACCACATCGAGTCCACCCTCGGTGGTAAGCTCGGCCCGCTTCTCAGGCACGATGCAGGCGGCATGCGGCTTGTGCCGGAGCGCGATCTTCAGCATCTCGTCAGTGGCTGCCATCTCGAGATTGAGCGGCAAGTCGATCTCGGCGCTAAGCCGGCGAATGTCGTCATCGGAGATGTGGCGGCGATCCTCGCGCAGATGCGCCGTGATACCGTCCGCGCCCGCCTGCGCCGCAAGCCGCGCCGCGCGCACGGGATCGGGATGCTTGATGCCGCGGGCGTTCCGGATGGTCGCGACATGATCGATGTTGACACCAAGCCGAAGATGACGCCGGGCTGCTGCGGTCATGGCCATTACCTTTCTCTAACTTCGCCCACTCAACCGCGGGCCCGATCGACCGAATTGATCGAGGGCGCGGCTCTCAGCGCCGCGATGATGTTCGTCAGATGCTTGACGTCCTGCACCTCGATATCCACCAGTATCTCGAAAAAATCCTGCGAGCGATTGGTGATCTTGAGATTGGTGATGTTGCCACCGTGCTTGCCGATGATGGTGGTGAGCGCGCCCAAGCTGCCGGGCTCGTTGCCGATCGTGACGGCGATGCGCCCGACATGGGCCTGGTCGGGATCGCCCTGCTTGCTCCAAGCGACGTCGAGCCAGCGCTCCGGGGTATCGGCATAGTTCTCGAGCGTCTCGCAATCGATGGTGTGGATGGTGACGCCTTTGCCGGTCGTCACGATACCGACGATGCGGTCGCCCGGCAGCGGATGGCAACAGCCCGCGAAATGCAGCGCCATGCCGGGGATGAGTCCTCGGATCGGCACTGCCGTATCCGAGGTCTTGCCTTTGCTCTTGCCTCGCGCCTCCGAGAGCGGCACCACCTTGCGCGGCTTGTCGTCGGGCTTAGGCGGATGGAGCGCGTGCACCACTGCGCGGCCGGTGTGCAGCCCCTCGCCCACCGCCACGTAGAGATCCTCGGTCGTCTCGGCCTCGAAGGTCTCCAGGACCGGGGCGAGCGCTTTCTCCGCGAACTCCTGGCCCTCCTGCCGAAACGCCTTCTGCACGATCGCCTTGCCGAGGTCGAGGTATTGCTGGCGCTGCTGCGTGCGAATGAACCGTCGGATACGCGCCCGCGCCTTGCCCGTGACCACGAAGCGCTCCCAGGTCGGCGACGGCGTCTGAGCTTTCGACGTCACGATCTCCACCTGGTCGCCGTTCTGCAGCGGCGTGCGCAGGGGCACCAAGCGGCCATTGATCTTCGCCCCGACGCAGGTGTCGCCGATCTCCGAATGGACCGCATAGGCGAAATCCACGGGAGTGGCGCCCCGCGGGAGCGCGAACAGGTCGCCCTTGGGCGTGAAGCAGAACACCTGGTCCTGGAACATCTCGAGCCGGGTGTGCTCGAGGAATTCCTCGGGACCGGAGGCGTGCTCGAGGATGTCGAGGAGCTCGCGAAGCCAACGGTATTGCGGGCCCTCGGTCTTTGGCGCGCCCTGCTTATAGCTCCAGTGCGCGGCAACGCCGAGCTCGGCGACCTCATGCATTTCGCGCGTGCGGATCTGCATTTCGATGCGCTGGCGCTCGGGTCCGATCACGCCGGTGTGCAGCGAGCGGTACTGGTTGGGCTTCGGCGTCGAGATGTAATCCTTGAAGCGTCCGGGCACCACGGGGTAGCGGCTGTGGACCACGCCGAGCGCGTGGTAGCACTGCTCGACCGTGTCGACCACCACTCGGAACGCCATGATGTCGGAGAGCTGCTCGAAGCCGACATCCTTGCGCTGCATTTTGCGCCAAACCGAATATGGCGACTTCTCGCGGCCCGAGACCTGGGCCTCGACGCCGCCCTCTCTGAGAGTCTTCTGCAGCTCGGCGATGACGCGCGGCACGAGATCGCCGCCCTTCTCGCGCAGAAAGGCGAGACGCGCCAAGATGCCCTCGCGCGCGTCGGGATAGAGCTCGGAGAAGGCAAGGTCCTCGAGCTGGTCCTTCATTTCGTGCATGCCGATGCGCTCGGCGAGCTGTGCGTATATCTCCATGGTCTCGCGCGCGATGCGCCGGCGCTTGTCGGCATCCTTGATGAAGTGCAGCGTGCGCATGTTGTGCAGGCGGTCGGCGAGCTTGACCAGCAGGACGCGGATGTCCTCCGACATCGCCAGTACCAGCTTGCGGAAATTCTCGGCCTGCTTGGTCTGGCCCGACTGCAGCTCGACGCGGGAGAGCTTGGTGACCCCGTCGACCAAGCGGGCGATCTCGGCGCCGAACAGCCGCTCGATCTCCTCGAGTGTCGCCAGCGTGTCCTCGACAGTGTCGTGCAGGAGACCGGTGATAATCGACGAGCTGTCGAGGCGCATCCCCGCGAGGATCCCGGCTACCTCGACGGGGTGGGAAAAGTAGGGATCGCCGGAGGCGCGCTTCTGGCTGCCGTGCGCCCTCACGGTGAAGACGTAGGCGCGGTTGAGGGCATCCTCGTCCGCCGCGGGGTCGTAGGACTTGACCCGCTCCACCAACTCGAATTGCCGCATCATGGCGCGATGCCGATCCGCCCGATCCCGCTCGGGCGTGCCCTGTTTGCTCGCTCTCCAATGCCCCTGGCGGCCTTCGGGGAAACGCAACCGCCGATCTCTGAAGCCTCGGGCGCAGGGCGCTCCAGGCGGCTGGCGGCCTCGGTATTGCCGCCGCCCCCCATGGAGTTAGGGCTCGTCTTTCGGCGGCTCAGCGTCCCCCTCGACCGCCGCTTCCGCCACGTCCTCAGGCGGCGCCGCGCCGTCCTCGGCCACGAAGAGCTCGTCCTCGGCAAGCTCCTCGTCCTCGACGGCCTCTTCCGCGAGCTCCTCGCCCTCGGCGGGCGGCTGATCGACCGGCCAAGTCTGGGTCTCCACGTCGAGGTCCTTGTCCTCTTCGGGCTCGTCGATCTCCACGTGCTTCTGCATGCCCTTGATGAGGGAATTCTTGACCTGCTCCAGCCCGATGGTCTCGTCCGCGATCTCACGCAGCGCCACCACCGGGTTCTTGTCGTTGTCCCGTTCCAGCGTAATCGGCGCGCCGGACGCGACGTCACGCGCCCGCTGCGCCGCCAGCAACACCAGCTCGAACCGGTTCGGAATCTTTAGAATGCAGTCTTCAACCGTTACGCGCGCCATGCCCGATGCTCTCCAAGGCCAATCTTTGGAATTGCTTACATAATATGGGAGCGACCCGAGCCCCGCAACCCGAGGATGCGCATGGCGGACCCGCCAGGCGAAGTTGGATCGGACGCGGCGCCGAAAACCCCCAACGGCTCTGCCGAGCCCACATGGCCATGCAAGAAACAAGTCCTGTCAGAGGGTTAGCTGGCGCCCGGCCCTATCTCGATCCATCGACCTCGTCTCATTCACGATGCTAAAGTTTGGCGTAGTCGACGGGCTTATGTCGGTCGACGCGCAGAGTCGTATCGGGCATCGGATATTTGAGGCCGTTGCCGCAGTTGAAGAGCACGACGCGGTCGCGCTTGCCGACGCGCCCTTCTGCGAGAGCTTGGCGATAGGCCGCATAAGTCGCGGCACCCTCGGGCGACAGCAACAGCCCTTCGTCCTTGCCGACCTCGGCCCGCGCCTCGAGGATGACCTCGTCGGGGATCGCCATGGCGAAGCCCTGGCTCTCGCGGATCGCGCGTAGGATGAGGAAATCGCCGAGTGCGGCCGGCACGCGCAGGCCCGAGGCAAATGTCGCGGCGTTCTGCCAGGGCTCGGCAGACTCTTGCCCCCGCTCGAAGGCGCGCACGATGGGAGCACATCCGGTCGACTGCACCGCCACCATCCGCGGGCGCTTGCCATCGATCCAACCGATGCGGCCAAGCTCGTCGAACACCTTCCACATGCCGATGAGCCCGGTGCCGCCGCCCGTCGGATAGAAGATCGCGTCGGGCAACGTCCAGCCGAGCTGTTCCGCAAGCTCGAGGCCCATGGTCTTCTTGCCCTCGATGCGATAGGGCTCCTTGAGAGTCGAGGCATCGAACCAGCCCATTGCCTCCTTGCCCTCGGCGACGATCTTGGCGCAATCGTTGATCAGGCCGTTCACCTTGTAGAGCTTCGCACCCTGCAAGACGGTCTCGCCGACATTGGGTCCTTGCGCGTCGTCCGGGCAGAAGACGTAGCTCTCGATGCCCGCGCGCGTGCAGTAAGCGGCAAGCGCCGCGCCCGCGTTGCCGGCGGTCGCCATCGCCATGCGCGTGATGCCGAGCTCCTTCGCCATCGAGACCGCCAGCGCCAACCCGCGTGCCTTGAAGGAGCCGGTCGGCAAGCGGCCTTCGTCCTTGATCAGGATCTCGCCGCCGCCGAGCCGCCGTTCCAGCCGCGGCGCGCACAGAAGCGGCGTCACGGTCTCGCCGAGGCTCACGACATTCTCCTGCCGGCGCACCGGCAGGAACTCGCGATACCGCCAGAGATCGTCGGCGCGGCTCGCCAAGCTCTCGCGGGTGACGGCACGGCCCAACGCATCGAGGTCATAGCGGACCAGTAGCGGCTTTCCGGCGCGCGAGAGGCCGTGGATCTTGTCGGTCGGGTAGATGTCGCCGGTGAGGCTGCACTCCAGATGCTTGGTGAAGGTCGGCCGCTCGACCGCACCGCCTGCAACTCTCGTCATGAGCTATGTCCTCTGGGAGATCGGGTTCATGATTGCCGATATCAGTGCGCCAAGCCCGCGCCGCAGATCGCGGCCCAACGGCCCGGCGAAAGGCCGTAGGCCTTCTTGAAATGCCGGGTCATATGACTTTGATCGGCGAAGCCGCACGCATCCGCCGCATCGACCAGCCGCGTACCGCGCCGGATCAGGCTGCGGGCACGCTCGAGGCGCCGCATGACGAGGTATCGGTAGGGGCTCGTGCCCAGGCACGCCCGAAAATGCCGAGCCACGGAATATCGCGAAAGCCCTGCGATCGCTTCCAGCTCGGCCGATGCGATGGCCTTCCCACCATCCGCATCGAGAAAGTCCCGCACCCGATCGACCGCGCGCCAGTGATGCGCCGACAGCCTTCGGCGGGCGATCGACGGATCGGCCGCCGCAAGCGCTTCCGCGAGATCGAGAACGATCTGGTCGCGGTGCAGCTCTTCAACGGCCGAATTGAGATCGCCCAGCGCCGGCGTGATCGCGGCAGCGAGACGCCGATTCGTCGACACGGCCTCGCGAACGAATGGCAGGGGACAGTACGCCTCGCTCAAGGCATCGCGAATGGCACCAGGATCGACGTAGAGGATCTTGTAGCGAAAGCCCGCGCTGGTTCCGGCGTGGCCGTCATGGGTTTCGTCGGGGTGAAGCACGAACACCTGACCGGGCAGACTGCGCTCCACCGCTCCTCTGTACCGGAACGATTGGACGCCATTGAGCGTGAAGCCGATGGCGTAGGCATCGTGTCGATGCGGATCGAAGGCGTGCCCCGCGAAGAAAGCTTCGACCCGCTCGAATTCCCGATACGAGGGCGCGATCCGGATCCAGTCGGAGACCGTCGTACCGCACGATCGTTCAAGACGCGCCGCCGCGCCGTCGTTCATAAGAGACGCCATGCGCTTCTATACCAGAAGATACGGAGGGCGCGCGACGTGGACGGCATGCTCGGCTTCGCTTTGGCCGGTTTCGCGCTCGCTGGCAGCCCCGGTCCGGCCACGCTGAGCCTGGCGGCCACCGGCGCGGCATTTGGCGCCCGCCGAGGTCTCGGCTACATGGCGGGGATCATCATCGGCATGGTCGTGGTGATGGGCATCATCGCGACCGGCGTGGT
>DASZHJ010000403.1:0-8570 GCA_035938015.1 Allostellaceae bacterium | reverse complement strand
GCCGCGTTTGACTCGCGTGAACGTGAGCCTCACTCTCTTCCACAGTCACGCGAGCCGCTGAAGGGGCCCGGAGGCATGCCCGTCGCAGTCCGCAACCGCCGCAAGATTCTTTGTGTGTCGCCGGCCTATAGTCCGTCCTTCGGCACCTTCGAGTACGCCTATCCCTTGCGCGCGGGCACCCGTGCCTTCATGCCGCCGCAGGGATTGCTGGTGGTGGCGGCTTATCTGCCCGCGGCGTGGGAGGTGCGCTTCGTCGACGAGAACATGGCGCCGGCAAGCGCGCGCGATTTCGCCTGGGCCGACGCCGTGCTCGCGAGCGGCATGCATGTGCAGCGCGAGCAGATCCGCTCGATCGCCCGGCGCGCCCATCAGGCGGGCAAACCCGCGGCCTTGGGCGGGCCCTCGGTCTCCGCGGACCCCGCCCCCTATGGCGAGTTCGACTATGTGCATCTGGGCGAGCTCGGCGACGGCACGGATCGGCTGATCGCGCTCCTCGATGCCGACCTCACCCGGCCGCCCCAGCAGGTCCGGTGCGAGACCCAGGAGCGGCTGCCGCTCACGGAGTTTCCGGTCCCCGCCTACCACCTCGCGGAGATCTCGTCCTATTTCATCGGTAGCGTGCAATTCTCCAGCGGCTGCCCCTATCGCTGCGAGTTCTGCGACATCCCCGCGCTCTATGGCCGCAATCCCCGCCTCAAGACGCCGCAGCAAGTGACCCGCGAGCTCGATGCGATGCTGGCGCGCGGCAACCTGGGCGCGGTCTATTTCGTCGACGACAATTTCATCGGCAACCGGCGCGCGGCGCGCGATCTCGTGCGCGAGCTCGTGCGCTGGCAGAAGGCGAACGGCTATCCGATCGAGTTCGCCTGCGAGGCGACGCTCAACATCGCCAAGCAGCCGGAGCTGCTGGCGATGATGCGCGAGGCGTTTTTCGTCACGGTGTTCTGCGGCATCGAGACCCCGGACATCGATGCGCTCCACGCCATGGCGAAGGACCACAACGCCACCATCCCGATCCTCGAGGCGGTGGAGATTCTGAACGGCTACGGCATGGAGGTGGTTTCGGGCATCATCCTCGGCCTCGACACCGACACGCGCGCGACGCCGGCGCGGATCTCGGAGTTCGTGCGCCGCTCCAACATCCCCATGCTCACGATCAACCTGCTGCAGGCGCTGCCGCGCACGCCGCTCTGGGATCGGCTGGAGGCCACGGGGCGCCTCGTCCACGACGACGCCCGCGAATCGAACGTCGATTTCCTGCTGCCCTACGACGAGGTGGTCGCGATGTGGCGCGACGTGGTCGCCGAGACCTACGCGCCCGAGGCGCTCTACCGCCGCTTCGCCTGGAACGTGGAGCACACCTACCCCAACCGCATCCGCCCGCCGCCCTCGCCGCGGCGCGCCAGCTGGGCGAACCTGCGCAAGGGCGTGCGCATCCTCGCGAACGTGCTGGTGCGCGCGGGGCTTGCCGCCGATTACCGCGCGACCTTCTGGCGCCTCGCCGGGCCGCTCCTGCGCCAGGGCCGGATCGAGGACGTGATCCGCGTCGGCATTGTCGCCCACCACCTCATCCGCTTCGCCCGCGCCGCCGCCGAGGGTCGGGAGAACGCGTCGTTCTACTCCGCCAAACTCTCCGAGCGCGCCGCGGCGCCGGTGTAGCTCGGCTCGGCAGTGTCCCAAGCGCCGTTGTTGCGCGGCTAAGAACGAAGCAGTGTTTCACCACAGAGGCACAGAGGGCACAGAGAAGAAGACGACGCGAGTTCCTCCGTGCTCTCTGTGTCTCTGTGGTGAAATTCAAGCGTTGCTTCTGCCGATCCGCGGCGGCTCAAGATGAGGTTATTTCTTCGCCACAGAGGCGCAGAGCGCACAGAGAAGATGACGATGCTTGAAATTCAAACGGCGGCGAGCGCCGTCTTTCAGCGGGCCGCGGTCCGCCAGACGACCTCGGAAGCGGCGCGTTCCTCGCTCACCAGGACGGTGCGGAGGATGCCGAGGATGTGGCCGAGCCGGTCGGAGGGCAGGCGGCGGCCGGGAAATCCCACGGTGTTGAGATCCCAGCAGTGGATGGCGTGGTTGATCTTGCTCAGCGAATCGCCCATGCGCCAATAGAGCTCGCGAGACCGGCGCAGGAACGCGATGAAGTCCGCGACGCCGTCGCGCTCGGTGAGGAAGCGCGCGTAGAGCGTTTCGTATTTCCGCGAGATCTCCTCGACCGCGGACCAGTGGTAGCGCAGCCTCTGCACGGTCTGCTTGAGCAAACCGGCGAAGTGATCGAGATGCTTCTCGGCGACGAAATTGCGGGGCAGCGCGTCGTCGCGCAGCCAACGGGCGAAGCTCTCGCGCCTTTCCTTCGCGCGGGCGTACTCGAAGGTGTAATAGGTGATGCCGTTCCAGGAGCCGAAGATCGTCAAGGCCTCCTCGGGCGGAAACCGGAAGGCCTCGATGAGCGGCGCGAGCGCGTCCTTGTCCTTCGCCTCCCAGAGCTTGTCGACGAGTTGCGAGGCCTTGCTCGAGGTCGCGGCCTCGCTGCCGAACGCGGCTTCTACCAGGGGCTCGAGCTTGCGGCGGATGTACTGGAGGATGGCGGCCCGCTCGTCCTCGGGCACCTCGAAGTAGCTGTCGTCGACCGCGATGTTCTCCTGCTCGAAGGCGGTGCGCATCAAGAATCCGTCGAGCGAGGGAAGCTTGTCCAGGACGTGCAGGATCTTGAGGTCGCGGAGTATCTGCGCCTGGGTCACGCCCGCCGAGGCCAGGCCGAGCTGCTCCCCAAGCACGCTCATGAGCTGCGGATGATGCAGGAAGACCGAGCGGCCGCCCTCGTAGACGTCGTCGCCGTTATAGGGAAAGTACAGCTTGGTGCCGACGATCTGGAATTTCGATGAGGCGCGGCGCGCGTCGGTGGCGTTCGTCTCCTTGATCAGGACGAGGGAGTGCAGGCGCGGGATCGCGAAGAATGTCGACGCCGCCGACGGCTCGTGGGCGTGCTTTCGCCAGATGTCGTTGCAGTTGAACACCCGCGAGGAGCCCGCATCGAGCATCGGCTTCAAGTATCGGTCGTTTGGCGCCACCCGCGGGCCTCCGTGGCCAAGTACCGGCTCGTGTCCGCCCAAGTATCGGGGCGCTGATCCGCAAACGGGCGAGGCTGGAGCGAAATGCTTAAGGTTTGATAAAGCCACCCTCTCCGGCGCGGGCGGGGCAGCCTCACGCACACCTGACGTGCACCGCGGCGCGGTCGAGCGTATGGTCAGCCGGTCTCGAGCTTCGAGCCGCGCCACCCTTGAGTTTTGGGTGACTTGGGTCACTATCCCCAACCAGAGGGGCACCTGTTGAGACGGCGCGATCTCATCACGCTTCTTGGCGCTACGACGGCGGCGTGGCCGCTGCACGCGCTCGCTCAGTCGCCGGCGAAGACCTATCGCATCGGGCTGCTCGGCGTGGCGGACAAGAGTCCGTTCGACGCGCCCCTCGCCCAGGGGCTCGCCAAGCGGGGCTATGTGATCGGCCAGAACCTGGCGCTCGAGCGCCGCCAGGCCCCGCTGATCTCCGAGCTGCTCGCCAGCAAGGTCGATCTCGTCGTCGCGCTCGGCTATCGGGCCGCGCTTGCCGCCAAGCAGCAGACGACCCTGCCGGTGGTGATCTTCTCGGCCGGCGATCCCGTGGAGACCGGTCTCGCCGAGAGCCTGGCGCGGCCGGGCGGGCATCTCACGGGCATCTCCGACGTCTCGGCGGAAGTCACGCCCAAGCGGCTCGAGCTCCTCAAGGAGTTCGCGCCCAACTTGCGCCGGGTGGCGATGCTGTGGAACGCCGACGACCTCGCCATGACCCTGCGCTATCGGGCCTCGGAAGCGGGGGCGCGGGCGCTGGGGATCGACGTCCAGGCCTTGGGCGTGCGCGAGCCCAGCGATTTCGACCAGGCGTTCGCGGCCATGCGCAAGGATCCGCCGGACGGCATCCTCATGGTGAGCGACCCCCTCACCAATCTCAACCGGGTGCGCGTATTCGAGTTCGCGGCGGCGCAGCGCCTGCCGGGCATCTACGAGTACGGCTTCATCGCGCGAGCCGGCGGCTTGATGTCCTATGGGCTCGACCTCGACGAAAGCCTCGACCGCGTGGCGGCGCTGATCGACCGCATCCTCAAGGGTGCCAAGCCCGCGGAATTGCCCTTCGAGCAGCCGACGCTGTTCCGCTTCGTCCTGAATCTCGGCGCCGCCAAGGCGCTTGGCCTCGCCGTCCCGCCCGCGCTCCTCGCCCGCGCCGACGAGGTGATCGAATGAGGCGGCGGCAATTCATCGCGCTTCTCGGCGGCGCGGCGGCGGCCTTGCCTGTCGCTGCTCATGGACAGCAGGCGCCAAGGACCGTGCCGCTGATCGGTGCCCTCTATCCCGGGGAATCTTCCGCCCCAACCAGCGTGGGCTCGAGGGACGCTTTCCAGCAAGGACTTCGGGAGGTCGGCTACATCGAAGGCCAGAATATCGCGATAGAGCACAGGTACGCGAAGGATTCCGATGAGGCAAGTAGGGCAGCGAACGAGCTTGTCGGCCTCAGAGTTGACGTAATCATGGCAGTCGGGACTGCGAGCGCACTTGTCGTGAAGCGCGCAACGAGCTCGATACCGATCGTCGGCGTGACCATGGCCGACCCCGTGGCCGACGGGTTGGTGGCCAGCCTTTCTCGGCCGGGAGGAAATGTCACCGGCAACACGTTCCTCGGGCCGGAACTGGGCTCCAAGCGGTTCCAATTGCTGAGAGAGCTCGTTCCGGGCATCACTCGAGCTGCCGGGCTTCAGCATCCCGGCGTCTACAGCGAACGCACAATGCGAAACGCGCTGCGGGAGATACAGCAAACGGCCAAGGAAAGCGGCGTCGAGTTTCAAGTTTTCGATGTCATGGAGCCGAACGATTTCGACGCGGCGTTCGAGGCGATGGTCAAAGCGCGAGAAGATGCGCTGATGCTTTTGACCAGTCCGATGTTCTACGTGAACTATCAGCGGCTCGTCGATCTCGCCGCAGCGCACCGGTTACCAACAATGTACGCTTTTAGGGTCTTTGCGCAGGCTGGCGGCCTCATATCCTACGGGGCGGACCTTCTCGATCTCACACGTCTTGCGGCCAATTACGTGGCCAAGATTCTCAAGGGAGCGAATCCCGGCGATCTTCCGGTGGAGCAGCCAACCAGGTTCGAGCTCTTTGTCAACCTCAAGACCGCCAAGGCGCTCGGCGTTGCCGTCCCGCAGTCGCTCCTCGCGCGCGCCGACGAGGTGATCGAATGAGGCGGCGGCGTCTTGCCAGACTGCTTGGCTGGACCGCGGTCGCCTGGTCGCTGGGCGCGCACGCACAGCAGCCGACAGTGCCGGTCATCGGGTTCCTAAGCGCGAGGTCGGCCGCCGCCGACGCAGATCTCGTAGCGGCGTTTCGTGACGGTCTCAATGAAGCCGGGTTCACCGAAGGCAAGAACATAGCGATCGAATTCCGCTGGGGCGATGGTCATTCCGACCGACTACCGGCGCTGGCGCGCGATCTGGTCAGCCGTCAGATTGCTCTGTTGCTTGCCGCTGGAGGTGTCAGCTCCGTCGCCGCATCGGCGGCAACCTCGACGATACCGATCGTCTTCGTGAGCACCAGCGATCCGCTGGAGTACCATCTTGTCCCGAGTCTCAGCCGACCGGGCGGCAATGTCACCGGGATAAGCCTGACAGCGGTCGCCCTGGCGCCAAAGCGAATGGAATTGCTGCTCGAATTGCGGCCGAGCGCCAAGAACGTCGCTCTCCTGGTAAATCCGACCACGGCGACCACTGCGCCGCCTGAGCTGAGGGAGATCTCTACAGCGGCGCGGCTGCTCGGTCGGACCATCCATATTGTCAATGCCGCTAGCGAGAGCGACTTCGAGGCGGCCTTCGCAGCCTTGGTCCAAGAGGGTGTCGACGCCCTTATTATTGGTACCGATCCGCTCTTCGTCAGCGCCCGCGATCGACTTGTGGCGCTGGCGGCACGTCACTCGATTCCTGCAATCTACGATCGACGCGAGTTTACCGAAACCGGCGGCCTGATGAGCTACGGCGCCAGTGTTCCGGCCGGATATCGCAGAGGGGGCGCCTACGTCGGTCAGATTCTCAAAGGCTCCAAGCCGGCGGATCTGCCCGTCGAACAAGCGGCGACGTTCGAGCTGTTGGTGAACCTCAAGACCGCCAAGGCGCTCGGCCTCGCGATCCCGCAATCGATCCTCGCCCGCGCCGACGAGGTGATCGAATGACGGCGACGACGGTGGCGCCCGTGGCGCGCGCGGCCGCCGAGCAGCCCCGCCAGGCGCGGCGGCTTCGCATGGGGCTGTCGGTCAAGATCGCGCTGGCGTTCCTGGGGCTCGTGAGCCTGCTGCTGATCGCCAGCGGCGCCGTCAGCATGTGGCTGAGCTACGAGGAGGCCAAGCGCGCGGCCGTGCGGGTCCAGCAGGAGAAGGCACAGGCCGCCGCCGAGCGCATCGACGAGTTCGTCGCCGAGATCGAGCAGCAGATCGGCTGGACCACGCACGCGCAATGGTCGGCCGGCTCGCTCGACCAGCGGCGCTACGATTTCGTCCGCCTGCTGCGGCAGGTGCCGGCGATCACCGAGGTGGTGGAGATCGACGGCGCGGGCAAGGAGCAGCTTCGGGTATCGCGGCTCGCCATGGACGTGGTCGGGAGCGGCACCGACTATTCCGACGATCCGCGCTTCGCCAAGGCGGTGGCCGACAAGGTCTGGTTCAGCCCGGTCTACTTCCGCAAGGAATCCGAGCCCTACATGACCATCGCCGCGGCGCATGTCGGGCGCAAGCCCGGCGTCACGGTGGCCGAGGTCAATCTCAAATTCATCTGGGACGTCGTGAGCGCGATCAAGGTCGGCGCGGCGGGCTACGCCTATGTCGTCAACGGCCAGGGCCGCCTCATCGCGCACCCCGACATCAGCCTGGTGCTCCGCGATACCGACCTCTCGCGGTTCTCGCAGGTGGCGCAGGCGCTGGCGGCGCGGCAGCGGGGCAGCGCACCTACGACCAACGTCGCCGCCGCCGGCGGGCCCGAGGGCGGCTCGGTGCTCAGCGCCTACGCCGCGATCCCGCGGCTCGACTGGCTGGTCTTCGTGGAGCTGCCGCTCGCGGAGGCGATGGCGCCGGTCTATGCCTCGCTCCTGCAGACCGGGGCGCTGCTCGCCCTCGGCATCCTGCTGGCGGCGGTCGCGGGTACGCTGCTCGCGCGGCGGATGACGGTGCCGATCCGCGAGCTGCAGCTGGGGGCGGAGCGGCTGGGATCCGGCGAGCTCGACCACCGCATCGAGCTCAAGACCGGCGACGAGATCGAGGAGCTCGCCGATCGCTTCAACCGCATGGGCGCGCAGCTGCAGGACTCCTACACGACCCTCGAGGCCAAGGTCGAAGCGCGCACGCGCGACCTCGCCGAGACGCTCGACCAGCAGACCGCGACCAGCGAAGTGCTGCAGGTCATCAGCGCCTCGCCCGGAAATCTTACGCCGGTGTTCGATGCGATGCTCGATAATGCGCTGCGCCTCTGCGAGGCCAAGTTCGGTTCTCTGTCGCGATTCAGGGAAACAGGCGCCGAAGTCGTCGCGATGATGAACGTGCCGCCGGCGTTCGCCGAGTGGCTTCGAGAGCCTCGGCCGGGCCGCGGCGGCCCGGTCCTGGAGCGCATGGCGGCTGTGAAACAGGTGGTTCACGTCGCCGACCTCGCCGCGGAACAGGCTTATCTCGATCGGCTTCCCGCCCGCGTCGCCGCCGTGGAGCTCGGCGGCGTTCGGACCATGCTCGCGGTGCCGATGCTCAAGGCGGGAGAGCTGATCGGTTCCTTCAGCATCTACCGCGACGAGATCCGGCCGTTTTCCCAGAAGCAGATCGAGCTCGTCACCAGCTTCGCCGACCAAGCGGTGATCGCGATCGAGAACGCGCGCCTGATCACCGAAACGCGCGAGGCCTTGGAGCAGCAGACCGCGACCGCGGACGTGCTCAAGGTCATCAGCGCCTCGCCCGGCGAACTGAAGCCGGTGTTCGACACGATGCTCGAGAACGCGCTGCGCATCTGCGAGGCGAAGTTCGGCAGCCTGTCCCGATACGACGAAACCGGTTTCGAAATCGTTGCCGTGAGGGATGTGCCCCCAGCCTTCGCGCGCTGGCAGAAGGAATCCCGCCCGCGCCGGGGCGGCCCAGCCCAGGAGCGCGTTGCGCGCACGAAGCAGACGGTTCACATCGCTGACCTAGCAGCGGAGCAGGCCTATATCGAGCGGGTTCCCGAGCGCGTCGCCATCGTGGAACTGGGCGGCGTTCGAACTATGCTGGTGGTGCCGATGCTCAAAGCCGGCGAATTGATCGGCGCCTTCAGCATTTATCGCGGCGAAGTCCGGCCCTTCAGCGACAAGCAGATCGAGCTGGTCACCAGCTTCGCCAACCAGGCGGTGATCGCGATCGAGAACGCGCGGCTGATCAGCGAGACGCGCGAGGCGCTCGACCAGCAGACCGCGACCGCCGACGTGCTGCAGGTCATCAACAGCTCGCCCGGCGACCTCGCGCCGGTGTTCGACACCATCCTGCAG
>DASZHJ010000402.1:0-14814 GCA_035938015.1 Allostellaceae bacterium | reverse complement strand
CGGACCCAATGGATCCGGCAAGACCACGCTCGCCAACGTGATCAGCGGGCTCGTCTCGCCCGACGACGGCGTCATGCGGCTGGGCCCGCGAGGTCTGCGGGGACTCGGCGCGGACAAGATCGCCCGCGCGGGGATCGCTCGCGGCTTTCAGACACCGGCGCTGCCGCCCAGCCTCAGCGCGCTCGAGCTGGTGGCACTCGCGCGCGCGCGCGCCGCCGGTGAGATCGGGTTTTTCGCGGCTGTCGTCGGGCGCGACGCCGGAAAGCGGCGGCGACGGTTCGAGGCGGAAGCGCTCGACCTGCTCGGCCGCGTCGGTCTCTCGGGCGAGGCCGAGAGAGCCTGCGGCACCCTGCCGCCCGGCCTCGCCTGGCGCGTGGAAGTCGCGCGGGCGCTGGCGCTCGACCCGGGGCTCATCATTCTCGACGAGCCGGCGGCGGGCCTCGGCGAGCGCGAGCAGGCGGAGCTCCGCGCGGCGCTGCGGGACATCGCCGGCCACGGCATCGCTCTCCTGGTGATCGAGCACAACATGCCGTTCCTGCTGCCGACCGCGCACAGGATCGTCGTCCTCGACCAAGGTCGCGTGATCGCCAAAGGCAAGCCCGCCGAGGTCGTGCGCGATCCCGCGGTGATCGCCGCCTATCTCGGCCGCGAGAAGCTTCCGGCATGACCGAGGCTCTCCTCGTTCTCGATGGCCTCGGCGTCGCGGCGCGTGGCGCCGCCACGCTCGAGCGCGTCGCGTTGACCGTGGCCGCAGGCGAGGTGGTGGCGCTGCTGGGCGCCAACGGAGCCGGCAAATCCACCCTCATCAAGGCGGTCATGGGCTTGCTCCCGAGCACCGGCCAGGTCTGGCTCGACGGCGCGGAGATCAACACGCTCTCGCCGGGGCGCCGCGCTCGGCTCGGCCTCGGCTATGTGCCGGAGGGCCGGCGGCTGTTTCCAGGCATGTCCGTGCGCGACACGCTGCTGGTGGGCTCGAGGTCCGGCGGACGAGGCACGGCGGAGCGCTTGGCGGAGGTGCTGGAGATGTTTCCCGATCTGCGCCCGCGGCTCGCAACGCCGGCCTGGCAGCTCTCCGGCGGCCAGCAGCAGATGCTGGCGATCGGCCGCGCGCTCATGGGCGCCCCCAAGCTCCTGCTGCTGGACGAGCCATCGCTCGGGTTGGCGCCGATGCTGGTGGACGAGCTTCTGGGGCGGATGCGCACTCTCGCCGCGGAGGGAGTGGGCGTTCTCGTGGCCGAGCAGAGCGTGGCGCGCGCGCTCGGCGTGGCCAGCCGCGTTTACGCCCTGGCGCAAGGGCGCATCGTCGCCCACGGACCGGCGGCCGAGCTGCGCCGCAGCCCCATCCTGGAACGGGCATTCCTCGGCGCCGACATTGCGCTATCTTCGACAGGGTCGAATTCTCAACCGGAGGCCACCCCATGAAAATCCATAGCCCGCCCACCGTCCACCCAGCCCCCACCTACAGCCATGGCATCGAAGTGCCGCCCAACGCCCGCTGGCTCTATATCTCCGGCCAAGTGGGCGCCGGCCGCGACGGCAAGGCGCTGGAGGGCATCGAGGCGCAGACGAAGCAGGCGTTCGAGAACCTGAAGGCGATCCTGGCTTCGGCGGGGATGAGCTTCACGGACGTGGTGAAGGTGACGTCCTATCTTATCCACGAGGATCTCATCGATGGCTTTCGCAAGGTGCGCGCCGAGCAGATGGGCGATCATCGGCCGGCTGCTACGCTCGTGATCGCGCGTCGCCTCGCCCAGCCTGGTTGGCTGGTCGAGATCGAGGCGATCGCGGCCAAGGCCTGACGAGGGGCGATAGCCGGGCGAGCGGCGATGCCGATCGTCCCTTCCTGGACGAGCCTGGCCCTGCTGCTGGGTCTCAGCTTCTTTTTCGGGCTCGCCTTCGAGGAGTTTTATCGCAAGAGCGGCGAGGAGCGGCCGGGTGGCATCCGGACGTTCCCGCTGCTCGCGATCGGCGGCGGCCTGCTCTACCTGCTCGACACCCAGCGCCTGCTGCCGTTCACGGCGGGACTTCTGGTGCTCGGCGCCTGGCTCTTCGCGTTCTATCGCGAAAAGGTCGCCGCGCGCGACCAGAAGGATGAGCCGAATGCCGGGCTCATGGTGCCGCTCTGCAACGTGCAGGCTTACCTTCTGGGCGCGGTAGCGCTGGCATTCCCCGCGTGGATGGCGGTCGGCGTGACGGTTGCCTCGGTCCTGATCCTCACGGGGCGCGAGCGCCTGCACGGCCTCGCCCGCAAAGTCGAGGTGTCGGAGATCGTCACCGCCGGCCAGTTCTTGATCCTGACCGGACTCGTGCTGCCGCTGCTGCCGGATCAGCCCGTGACCACCCTCACGCACATCACGCCGCGCCAGGCCTGGCTGGCGCTGCTCGCCGTGTGCAGCGTCTCCTACGCGAGCTACCTCGTGCAGCGCGTACTGGCGCCCTCCGCGGGAGATCTCTGGATGGCGCTGCTCGGGGGGCTCTACTCCTCGACGGCGACCACGGTGGTGCTGGCCCGCCGCGCCAAGGCGGATCCCGGCCTGGTGCCCCAGGCGCGAGCCGGCATCACGCTCGCGACCGCCGTCATGTATCTGCGCGTGCTCGTGATCGTCTCCGTCTTCAATCTCCCGCTTGCGAAGGAGCTGGCGCCGGCGCTGGCGAGTCTCGGCCTCGTCGGCTTGATCACGGGTACCATGCAATACCGCCACGCCGCGCCCGCACGGAAATCCGCCGAGGACCGCGCGCCGACTGAGCAGCGCAACCCGCTCGAGCTCGGCACTGCCGCGCTCTTCGCCGTGCTATTCCTTATCATCACGCTGGTATCCACCTGGGTCGGCTCGGAGTTCGGCCAATCCGGGATTTTCGTGCTCGCGGCCGTGGTCGGTATCGCCGACATCGACCCGTTCGTGCTGAACCTGGCACAGGGCGGCGTAGTGGACCTTTCGCCGACTGTTGCGGCGGCGGCGATCCTGGTGGCCACCGCATCCAACAATCTGCTGAAGGCAACTTACGCCGCCGCCTTTGCGGGCTGGCGCATCAGCTTTCCGGCGGTCGCCTCCCTCACGAGCCTGGCGGCGCTCACCGTCGTCGCCGCGTTCCTGGTCGGACGCGGCTGAGACACCTATCGCCGCAGCAGGAAACTCCCGGGCCCGCGCCGACGCTCCCAGCCGGCGCGCTCGAGGGCCGGCGTGTCGTCGGCTTCTCGGGGGTACCCGAGACAGAGATATCCGACCAATGACCACTCCTCCGGCACCTCAAGGCTACGCACGACTGCAGCGGGATCGAGGATCGAGACCCAGCCGAGACCCACGCCGTCCGCACGGGCGGCAAGCCAGAGCGTATGGATGGCGGTCACCGCCGAATACTCGATCATCTCGGGCATGGTGCGCCGGCCGAGCCCGCGGCCTTGCGCGGTGCCGGGGTCGGCGAAGACCGCGAGGTGCACCGGCGCCTCGTCGAGCCCGGCAAGCTTGAGACGCGTGTAAATTTGCGCCTCCGGGCCTTCATAGGCGGCGAGCGCCGCCGCGTTGGCGCGCTCGAAATTCGCGCGAACCTCGGCGCGCCTGCCGGCATCCTCCACCAGCACGAAGCGCCAAGGTTGGCTCAGGCCGACCGACGGCGCGAGCGCGGCAATCTCCAGAAGACGCTCCAGCAGCCCCTCCGGCAGCGCATCGCTGCGGAACCGCCGCACGTCGCGCCGCCACGTCAGGAGTTCGACGAGCCGCGCGCGGAAAGCCTCGTCGAACTCGGGCACCGGCTAGCGCTTGCCGCGGGCGTCGACCGGCCAGATTTCGACCAGCGTGTCGCCGCGCACGACGTGATAGAAATCGTGCAGATTGACGGTGGGATCGTCGTGCGGCGTCACGCACTCGATCTTGTGGCCGATCTCCGGCCGGGGCGCGCCCGCCGGCAGAATCAGCTTGCCGTGCTCGTCGCCGAACCAGGTGTAGGTCGAGCCCGCGGGCGCGCCGCGGGCGATCTCTGGCTTGGGCCCCTCGGTCGCGAAGGACTTGAGTCCGGCATCGCAGGTAACCCAGTCGGGCGCATTGGTGCTGACCACAGCGGTCTGCACGAAGAGCGAGGTCTCGAACGGCAGCTCGTTCCGACCCTCCTTGAGAGCGCGGTTGTAGTCGACGTCCATGAACACGTAGGAGCCGACTTGCAGCTCCGTGAACACGCGAGCCTCGGGATCGAGATCGAAGGTGCCGGTGCCGGCGCCGGTCACCACGGGAACCTTGATGCCCAGGGATTCGAGGCGCTCGACGATGGCGGCGACACGCTTCAGCACCTCGAGCGTGCGGGCGCGTCGCTCGGCGCGCACCGCCACGTGCTGGAGGTTGCCCGCATAGGCTTGAATCCCGCGGAACCGCAGGATGCCCGACTGGGCCACCGCTTGTGCGAGCGCTACCGCGTCCGCTTCCGTGGCGGCGCCGGTGCGGCCGTGATTGGCGTAGAAATCCACCAGGATATCGAGCGGCTTGCCCCCGTTGCGCGCGGCAGCCTCGATCTCCGCGAGATTCCCGGGATTGTCCACCACGACCGACAAGCCGCGATGGTTCTCGGCGTTGAGCGCGATGAGCCGCGCGATCTTGGCGGGCGTCACCTGCGGCGAGCTGATGTGCACGCCGGGTATGCGAGCCCGCACCATGATCTCGGCCTCGCCCATCGTGGCGCAACAGACGCCGAGCGCGCCCGCTGCCATCTGCAGCTCCGCGATGCGGATCGATTTGTGCGTCTTTGCGTGAGGCCGAAGCGCCACACCCACGGCGCGGGCGTGCGCCGCCATGGTGGCGATGTTGCGCTCCAGCAGGTCGAGGTCGAGGATCAAGGCGGGTGTGTCCAGCCGGCCTCGGGAGCCTGGAATTCCGATCAGCCCGGCATTGGGTCCGAGGTCGGTCATGGCGATGCCGCCGCGCCTCCGTTCGCACGCATGGCGGCGAACGCGTGTGTGTCGACCTCGCGCAGATGGCAGGCGACGTGGTGACCCGGCTTCACTTCGCGCATCACGGGCTCCTCGACTTTGCAACGGGGCTCGGCGTAGGGACAGCGTGTATGGAACCGGCACCCCGAGGGCGGATTGATCGGACTCGGGACGTCGCCTTGTAGGATGATGCGCTTACGCTTCGCCTCGGGATCCGGCATCGGCACCGCGGACAGCAGCGCCTCGGTGTAGGGGTGCAGCGGCTCGGCGAACAGCGAATCGCGGTCGGTGAGCTCGACGATCTTGCCGAGATACATGACGGCGATCCGGTGGCTGATGTGCTCGACCACCGCGAGGTCGTGGGCCACGAACAGGTAGGAGAGCTTGAACTCCTGCTGGAGGTCGCGCAGCAGATTGATCACTTGCGCTTGAACGGAAACGTCGAGCGCAGAAACGGGCTCGTCGCAGACGATGAGGCTCGGGTTGAGCGCGAGCGCGCGGGCGATGCCGATGCGTTGGCGCTGGCCGCCGGAGAACTCGTGCGGGAAGCGCTGCAGCGAGTCCTCGCGCAAGCCCACCTTGGCGAAAAGCGCCACCACCCTCTCTTTGAGCTCGGCGCCGCTGCTCACGCCATAGTTGACCAGCGGCTCCGCCACGATCCCGCCGACCGACAGGCGCGGATTGAGGGAGGAATAGGGATCCTGGAAAACCACCTGCAGCTCGCGGCGGAAGGGCCGCATCTCCGCGCGACTCAAATGGTCGATTCGCTGTCCGCGGAGCTTGATGGTACCGGCCGTGGGCTCGACCAGCTTCAAGATCGCCTTGCCCGCGGTCGACTTGCCGCAGCCGGACTCGCCGACGAGACCCAAGGTCTCGCCCTCCGCGATGCTGAAGCTGATGCCGTCGACCGCATAGACTTGGCCCACCGTGCGCGAGAGCAAGCCCTTGTGCACGGGGAAGTGCTTCTTCAGTCCCTCGACCTCGAGGAGTGGCGCGGCGCTCGCCTTGCTCATACCGGCACGACCCGATCCGATTCGAAGCAGGCGACGACGTGGCCCGCCGCCTTGGTCTCGAGCGCCGGGGTTTCGCGGCGGCAGCGCTCGGTCACGAAGGGACAGCGCGGCGCGAAGGCACAGCCGATGATCTCCTCGCGCAGCGAGGGCACCATGCCGGGAATCTCGGCAAGCCGCGGCGCCATCGCGCGACCGCGGCTCGCGCCCAAATGCGGCACGGAGTTGAGCAAGCCCACCGTGTAGGGATGCCGCGGCCGGCGGAACAGCTCCTTGACCGGAGCCTCCTCCACCTTGCGCCCCGCATACATGACCACGACGCGCTGCGCCATCTCCGCCACCACACCGAGATCGTGTGTGATCAAGATGATGGCAGCGTCCATCTTCTGCTTGAGCTCGCGCATGAGATCCAGGATCTGCGCCTGGATGGTCACATCGAGCGCGGTGGTGGGCTCGTCGGCGATCAGCAGCTTCGGATTGCAGGCGAGCGCCATCGCGATCATCACGCGCTGTCGCATGCCGCCGGACATCTCGTGCGGATATTGATGGGCGCGGCGCTCGGGCTCGGAGATCTTGACCAGGCGCAACATCGCCACCGCCCGCTCAGCCGCGGCCTTGGCGCCAAGCCCCTGATGCAGCATGAGCGTCTCGCTGATCTGGCGCGACACCGTCAACACCGGATTGAGCGACGTCATCGGCTCCTGGAAGATCATGGAGATCTCGTTGCCGCGGATGCCGCGCATCTCCGCCTCGGAGAGCTTGAGGAGGTCCACGCCCTCGAAGCGGATCGAACCGGAGACGATGCGGCCGGGCGGCGCGGGGATGAGCCGCAGGATCGAGAGCGAGGTGACGCTCTTGCCGCAGCCGGATTCGCCCACCACGCCCAAGGTCTCGCCGCGCTTGACCCCGAGCGAGACGCCGTCGACCGCGCGCACGATCCCGTCGCGCGTGAAGAAATAGGTCCGGAGATCCTCGATCTCCAGGAGCGGCTTCGCGGCGGCGGGCACCGGACCCGGCGTGGAGGCTTCGGCCGCGACCGCGCTCAAGGCGGGCCTCCGCTCACATCCGCCGCGCGAGGCGCGGGTCGAGCGCGTCGCGCAAGCCGTCGCCGACGAGATTGATCGCCAGTACGGTCACCGACAGGAACACCGCAGGAAACAGCACGATATAGTAGGCCACCTGGAACAGGCTGCGGCCCTCGGCCATGATGTTGCCCCAACTCGGTATGTTGGGCGGCGTTCCCGCGCCGATAAAACTCAGGATCGCCTCGGTGATCATGGCGGAGGCGCAGATATAAGTGCCCTGCACCAGAAGCGGCGCGGTCGTGTTCGGCAGGATGTGCCGCAACAGCGTCTTGAAGAACCCGGTTCCGACTGCGATCGCCGCCTCGACAAACGGCTGCTCGCGCAGGGTCAGCACCACCCCGCGCACGAGGCGCGTGACCTGCGGTACTTGCGATATCGTGATGGCCAGGATGACGTTGCTTGTACTGGCACGGGTCAGCGCCATAAGGGCGATGGCCAGCAGCACCGGCGGGATCGACATCAGGCCGTCCATGATGCGCATGACGACGGCGTCGACCGGACGGCTGAAGCCCGTGACGAGACCGATGGCCAAACCGATCGCGGTGCTGAAGAACGCCACCCAGAATCCCACCCAGAGCGAGATGCGCGCGCCATAGACGACGCGGCTGTAGACGTCGCGGCCGAGCATGTCGGTGCCGAACCAGTTGGCTTGCGAGGGAAAGCGCAAGCGCCGGACCGGCGACAGCGCCTGCGGATCGACGGTGGCGAGGTAGGGTGCCAGCAGCGCCATCAGGAGCATAAGCCCAAGGATCGCCAAACCAATCGCGACGGTCGGATGACGGCGCACGAGCTCGAGGAGGGCCGCCCGCTCGCGCCGGGCCGATGAGATTGCCTCGAAATCGAGGGGCGCGGCGGTCATGGGGTCAGTACCTCACGCGCGGATCGAGCACGGTGTAGCTCAGGTCCACCAGCAGATTGACGATCACATAGGCCGCCGAGAACAGCAGGATGACACCCTGAATGATGGGATAGTCACGGCGCAGGATCGCATCGACCGTGAGCCGGCCGATGCCGGGGATCGCGAACACGGTCTCCGTCACGATGACGCCGCTGATTAGGAGCGCCACGCCGATGCCGATAATGGTGGCGATCGGCACGGCGGCGTTTTTGAGCGCGTGACCGATCAGGACGTTCCGGCTGGAAAGTCCCTTGGCGTGCGCGGTCCTGATGTAGTCCTGACTCAGCACCTCCAGCATGCTGGCGCGGGTGATCCGCGCGATGAGCGCGGCGTAGATCAGGCCGAGGGCCGCCGAGGGCAAGATCAAATGCTGCAGGAACGGCCAGAATCCCGCGGTGATGCTGGAGTAGCCCTGAACCGGCAGCCAGTCGAACTCGACCGAGAAGATCAGGATCAACACGTAAGCGAGCACGAAGGACGGCACCGAGAAGCCCAGCACGGCAAAGCCCATGACCGCGCGATCGATCCAGGTGCCCGCGCGCCACGCCGCGAGCACGCCGATCGGGATCGCCAGCGCCACCGAGACGATGAGCGTGGTGACCGTGAGGGCCGCGGTGGGCTCGAGGCGTTGCTGGATCAGCTGCCAGACCGGCAGATTGGTGAAAATCGATATGCCGAGATCGCCGTGCAGCACGCCCCAGCTCCACTGCCAGAAGCGCACCAGGAAAGGCTCGTCGAGCCCGAGCTGGTGGTGGATGCGCGCGATGTCCTGCGCGGTCGCGAGATCGCCCGCGATGATGGCAGCGGGATCGCCGGGCGCGAAATAAAGCAGCGAGAAGACAAAGATGGCAACCACCCCCATGACCGGAATGGTCGCGATCAGCCGGCGGACGATGTAGGCGAACAAGCGGTATCAGGCCTCCAAAGGGCTCAGGACTTCTCCACACTCCACAGGAAGACCACCGGCGCCACGATCACGCCCTTGAGGTTGCTGCGATAGGCCGTCGGAATCACGAACATGCCGGTCGGCACATAGGGGACGCTCTCGAACGCTTGCGTCTGGATCGCTTCCGCGACCCTCTTCTGCGCGGCGAGGTCGGGCGCGTCGAACCATTCGCCGCGCAGCGCCTCGATCTTGGGGTCCTTGGGCCAGCCGAACCACGCTTTGGCGCCGTTCGTGCGCAGCGCGAAATTGAGCGCGGGATTCGTCATGTCCGGCGCCACGAACCAGGTGAAGAAGATGTTCCAACCACCCTTATCCGGCACCTCGTGCGAGGCGCGTCGCGTGATCAGCGTGCCCCAATCCATCGCGGCGAGCTCGGCATTGATGCCGATCTTCTTGAGCGCGTCCATGGTGACCAGCGCCTGGGAATTGACGATCGGCTGGTCGGTCGCGGTCATCACCACGACCTTCTCGCCGGCGTACCCTGCTTCCTTGACCAGGGCCTTCGCCTTCTCGACGTCGCGCTTGCCCGCGAGCGGCGCGTTCGCGGCATCATTGGCGAGCGGCGTGCCGCAGGAGAAATAGGAGTAGCAGGTCTTCCAGTATTTTTGGTCGCCGGCGAGCGCGGTCATCATCTCCTTCTGATCGATGACCCATTCGACCGCCTGGCGCATCTTGGGATTGTCGAAAGGCGGTTGCTCGTGGTTGAAGCGGAGCACGCCCACGCTGCCAAGCGGGTCGACGCTGGCCACCGTCACGTCCTTGTTCTTGGCGAGCAGCGCCACCAGGTCCTGCGGCAGCTGCTGCCACCAGTCGACCTCGCCCGCGTTGAGCGCGTTGGCCGCGGTCTGCGGATCGGGGATGTAGAGCCACTCCACGCGGTCGACTTTTACGACCTTGCCGCCGGCGGCCCAGCTCGGCGGCTCCTTGCGCGGGACATAGTCGGTATTCTTGACGAAGACCGCCTTGGCGCCCGGGACCCACTCCGAGGCCGCGAACTTGAACGGGCCGGAGCCGATTGATTCCTTGATCTGCGTGTTCGCATCGGTCTTGGCGACGCGCTCGGGCATCATGAAGGGGACGTTGCTGGAGAGTTTGCCGATCGCATCCAGCAGCAGCGGGAACGGCTTCTTGAGCGTGATCGAGAAAGTGCGCTCGTCGATCACCTTCATCTCGCCGATCACGCCCGGCAGCGTTTGGCCCAGCACGTCGCGCTTCATCCAGCGCTCGAGCGAGGCGATGCAGTCCTCCGGCCGTACCGGCGCGCCGTCGTGCCATTTGAGGCCGTCGCGCAGCGTAATGGTGTAGACGAGGTTGTCATCGTTCACCGACCACTTCTCGGCCATCTGCGGCTGCACCTTGAAGTGCTCGTCGAGCGCGAACAGCGTGTCGTAGACCATGTAGCCGTAGTTGCGCGTGATGTAGGCCGTGGTCCAGATGGGATCGAGGCTCTTGAGGTCCGCCTCGGGAATGAAATTGAGCGTCTTGCCGGAAGATTGAGCCTGCGCTCCGGCCGGCACCAGCACCGCCACGAGCGCCGCGGCCAGGATGCCGCGCCAAGCCAGCTTCCCAATGCGTCCCATCAAAGGCCTCCCGCTACCGGGGATTATGATCCCTCGGGCTCGCGCACCTTACGCCATTCGTCGTGCCTCGCAACACCCCCGGGCGCGATGTCCCACAGCGCTTGCTCTGCGAGAGCCGCGCCATCGGTTGAGGGCGTCCGCTCGGCACCACGCGCAATTGCTCCGTCATGGATTTTGCCGGATAGTGGCGGTGTTTCTTGACCCGCGCGCCGCAGAGGAGAGTGTCTTGACGAGTCCGTCCGCCGATCGCGAGCTCGCCTTTTTCTCCGCCACCCATCTGATCGACGGCTTCGCCAAGAAGACCCTGTCGCCCGTCGATGTCGCGCAGGCCATCCTGCGCCGGCTCGAGCGCCTCGAGCCCAAGCTCAATGCCTTCACCCTGCGCGACCCGGAGGGCGCGCTCAGAGCCGCGCAGGCGTCCGAGGCGCGCTGGCAGAAGGGCGAGCCGCTCGGCCTGCTCGACGGCGTACCCGTCACCATCAAGGACCTGTTCTTGACCCGTGGATGGCCGACGCTCCGGGGCTCGACGCTCACGAACCCCGACCAGCCCTGGGAAGAGGATGCGCCGCCGGTAGCACGGCTGCGCGAGACGGGCGCCGTTCTCCTCGGCAAGACCACCATGCCGGAATATGGCTGGAAGGCGCTGGGCGACAGCCCCTTGAGCGGCATCACGCGCAATCCCTGGAACCTCGACCACACGCCGGGGGGCAGCAGCTCCGGCGCCGCGGCGGCGATTGCGGCGGGGCTGGGACCCCTGGGGCTCGGCACCGACGGGGGCGGCTCGATCCGCATCCCCTGCGGCTTCACCGGCATTCCCGGAATCAAGCCGACGTTCGGCCGGGTTCCCGCCTATCCGGCCAGCCCCTTCGGCTTGCTCGCGCACACGGGGCCGATGGCGCGCACCGTGCAGGATTGCGCGCTGCTGCTGACGATCCTCACCGGCGCCGACGGGCGGGACCCCTACGCACTGCCGAGAGACGGCGCCGATTATCGCGCGGGGTTGGAGGACGGGATCAAAGGCCTGCGCATCGCCTATAGCCCGAGGCTCGGCTACGCCGCCAGCGTCCATCCGGAGGTCGCGGCGGGTGTCGAGCGGGCGGTGAAGGCATTTTCCGAGCTCGGTGCAGAAGTCGAGGCCGTCGATCCCGGTTTCGCCGATCCTCGCGCCGCGTGGCTCACGCTCTGGTACTCGGGCGCCGCGAAGGCGCTCGGCCATCTCACGGCCGAGCAACGCAAGCGGCTCGATCCCGGTCTCCTGGTCCATGTCGAGCGCGGCGAGCGGCTCTCGGCCGTCGACTTTCTCACCGCCGACGTGGCGCGCACGGATTTGGGCCGGCACATGATGCAGTTCCACCAGCGCCATGACCTCTTGATCACACCGAGCGTCGCGGTGCCGGCGCTCAGGGTCGGCACCGATCTCAGCGATCCCCAGCGCGAGAAGGAATGGATCGACTGGACGCCGTTCAGCTATCCCTTCAACTTGACGCGTCAGCCGGCGGCAAGCGTGCCCTGCGGCCTCACATCAGCCGGGCTACCCATCGGCCTGCAGATCGTCGGCCGGCTTTACGAGGACGCGATGGTGCTGCGCGCGGCGCGCGCCTTCGAGCGCACCTATCCAGCGCCACGGCCCGCCCTCGACTGAGCGGTGTCGCGGGGATTGGGTCGGGCGCGATGAAGATCACCCTGCTCGGCACCGGCTGTCCGCAATGCGATCCTGACCGCCTTGGTCCGGCGAGCCTGGTGCGGCATGGGAGCCGGCAGCTCCTGATCGATGTGGGCTCCGGCGCCACCCAGCGGCTGGTTGCGGCCGGCAGCAGCGGCCGCGCCCTCGACGCCGTCCTCCTCACCCATCTGCACTCCGATCACATCGTCGATCTCTTTCAGCTGGTGATCTCGAGCTGGCACCAGGGCCGCGATCGGCCGCAACGGATCTACGGTCCCGAGGGCACCCGGCGCTTCGTCGATGGCTTGATGGCGCTTTGGCGCCCCGAGCTCGAGCAGCGCATCGCCCATGAGCTCCGGCCATCGACAGCGGCCCTCGAGGTCGAGGTCTTCGAGATCGCCGCGGGCGAGGTACTGCGCCTCGATGACGTGACGGTACGCGCGGTTGCGGTGGACCATTTTCCGGTCAAGCACGCCTACGGTTTCGTGGTCGAGGCGGACGGCACGCGCGCGGTCTTCAGCGGCGACACCGCGCCCTGCCCTGCGCTTGTCGCCGCCGCGCGCGGAGCAGATCTCCTCGTGCACGAGTGCTTCATCCACGGGATCATGCGGCCGGAGCCAGGCCTGCGCTCCGAAGCGGGTCTCGCGAACGTCGCGCGCTATCACACGGCCTCCAGCGAGATCGGCAAGATCGCGACCGGGGCGCAGGTGCGCTGCCTGCTACTCAATCACTTCGTGCCCACGACTTTCGACAAGGACGCGGTGCTCGCGGAGGTGCGCCGCGATTACCGCGGACCCGCGCTGATCGGCGAGGATCTCATGAGCGTCGATCTCGCGACCGGCGTCGTGACTTACGCCGGCGCTCGCATCGGGCTCGGCCTCTGAGCGGCGGCGCCCATGGTAGTCAGCGGCACGCTCATTCTCGTGGTCGGCCCGAGCGGCGCCGGCAAGGACACGCTGATCGCGGGCGCCCGCGGTGCGCTAAAGGGCGACGCGCGCTTCGTCTTCCCGCGCCGCGCCATCACGCGCCCGCAGGTGGTGGGCGCCGAGGACAGCGAGACCATGGCGCCCGGCGCCTTCGCAGCGGCGATCGCGGCAGGCGCCTTCGCGCTCGCCTGGCGCGCGCACGGCCTCAGCTACGGCATTCCGATCACGATCGAGGCGGCGCTCGGCCAGGGCCGCCACGTCGTGGTCAACGTATCACGCTCGGTCATTCCGGAGGCGCGCCAGCGCTACCAGCCGTTGCACATCGTCGAGGCCTGGGCGCCCCCCGAGGTGTTGGCCGAGCGTCTTGCCTCGCGCGGCCGAGAAAGCGGTGCCGAGATCGAAGACCGGCTCGCCCGCGCGAGCCCGGTCGCGGTCGAGGGACCCGACGTCACGCGCATCACGACGACGGGGAGCGCCGCCGAGAGCCTGGAGCGGTTCCTGGAAATCCTGCGCGCGGTGGCGCTCGAGAACTAAGCGGCGGCCTTCTTGCGCTCGGCGGCGCGCTCGATGCGCCGCTTGAGCCGGCGCGCCTCGACGGGAAGCTTCCGGTCCGGCATGCCCATAAGATAGGCGTCGATGCCGCCATTCGCCTCGACCGTGCGGATGCCATAGACCGTAAGGCGCAGGCGCACCGATCCGCCGAGCGCATCGGAAAGCAGCGAGATGGTCTGCAAATTGGGCAAGAACCGCCGCTTGGTCTTGTTGTTGGCGTGGCTCACATTGTGGCCGACCTGAACGCCCCGGCCCGTGATCGCGCACCGTCTTGCCATGGCAGCACCTTAGTGGAACGAAGAAACCGCCCGGGCGGCCCGGGCGGAGGCCGCTTTCTAGGCCAGAGACGCGAGCCCGTCAAGCCGGAGCGATTGCCGTGGCGGGCCGATCCGGTTAACTTCCGCCTTGCAGTCACTCAGGGGATCATCATGAAGCGCATCGTCATCGCCGCGGCCTTCGCAGTCGCCTTGCCGCTCGGGCTCGCCAACGCCGCGGGCCCCTTCGACGGCCAATACACGGGCGGAGCGCCCGCCACCGGTGCCAGAGGCGCCGCTTGTCCCATTATCACCGGGACGGTCTCCGTTGTGGACGGCAAACTCTCCGGCAAATTTTCCGAGTCGAGGTACACCTTCAATATGACCGGGACCGTCTCGCCTGACGGTACGATGACTGGCAAATGGGCCGCCTATCCCATGACCGGCAAGTTCACCGGCGGCCACTTCGAGGGAACCTACAATTCCAAGGAGTGTGGCACCGAGCGGCGCATCACTCTGGACAAGGCCGGCTAAGTCGTCCGCTCGCCGCCTCACCTCACGGTGAGGCTGACGGAGTCGCCGAAGAAGCGCAGGATCTCCGAGCCCGGCTTGGTGCCGCTGATGGTGATGCCGCGCGCCTCGACCCAGACGGCGCGCTTGTCGGGCGTGCAGGCGGCGCTCATGCGCTGCACGACGCCGGCGTCGGAGAAGGTGCCGAGCGCGGTCTTCGGCAGGCGAGGTTGGATCTCGGCGAAGCTCGGCGGCGGGGCGCCGCAGTCGTTCGCGCGCTTGGCATAGATCGGCGCGGACTGGCCGACTGCGACGGACACGGTCTGCGGCAATGTCCATTGGGGCTCGTCGGCCCCGGCGGGGACCGCGACCCCCATCGCCCCCGCGAGCGCCAGCGCGATTGCATATCTCGTCATCCTCGACCTCCCCTGGGCGAGGTCGGACTCTAGTGACAAACTCCACAGTCTTCGAGTCC
>DASZHJ010000401.1:0-37004 GCA_035938015.1 Allostellaceae bacterium | reverse complement strand
CGCATGAGACCGATGGAGAACCCGACCTGGCTGCTGGCGGGACCAGGCAAGAATTGGCAGAGCGCCACCAAATCGGCATAGGACTGCTCGTCGAGCCAGCGGCGCCGCACGACGAACTCGTCGCGGAAATATCCGATATGGGCAATCGGCCCTCCGAAGCAGGAGAGGCCGAGCCGCGTGTAGACGCCGAGCACTTCGAGGGCGGATCCTCGTTCCGAGGCGCCGGCACTCACGCGGCGTGGCTGGCGGCGCGATCGGTCAGGAGCGCGGTGAGCGCGTCGACATTGTCAGTGCCGCGCAGCTTTTCGCACATGGCGCGGTCGCGGAACAAGCGCGAGACGCGCGCAAGCGCCTTCAAGTGATCGGCACCGGCGCCTTCCGGGGTCAGCAGCACGAAGATCAGATCGACCGGCCGCTCGTCCACCGCCTCGAAGTCGATCGGTTTCTCGAGCCGCGCGAACAGGCCAATCGGCTTGGCGATGCCGGTCATCTTGCCATGCGGGATGGCGGTGCCCATGCCCATGCCGGTGCTGCCGAGCCGCTCGCGCTCCCACAGCGTGTCGAAGATGGTCCGCTCGTTGAGGCGCAACAGCGTCGCCGCTCGGCGTGACAACTCCTGCAGCACCTGTTTCTTGCCGCTTCCCTTGAGGGAGGGGACGATGCTTCCTGGCCCGAGCAAATCGGCGATGTCCATGGGCGTCTTGCCTTGACTTCCTGTCAGGACGATGTCCGGCGCTGGCGCGGCAGGCCGGGGTCGATCCAGCCGATATTGCCGTCGCGTCGGCGGTAGATGACATTGAGGGTGCCGCGCGCGCTGTTGCGGAACATCAGCGCGGGCAGGTCCGCGAGATCGAGCCGCATCACCGCCTCGCTCACCGAGAGCCGAGGGATCGGCGTCTCCATCTCGGCGATCACCATCGACTGTGGATGCTGGTCCTCCGGCGGGGGCTCACCGTCGTCGTCGCCGGGTTGCAGCACGTAGGTGCGGCCCAGCGGCTCGGCCCGCTCGCGCTCCTTTTCGTGGGCGTGGTGATCGCGCAAGCGACGCTTATAGCGCCTGAGCCGCTTGTCGATGCGCTCGGCCGCGATATCAAAGGCGGCATAAGCCTGGCTCGCGTCTGCCTCGCTGCGCACGAGGATGCCGCGGCCGACATGAACCTGCAGGTCACACTGAATGAGATGAGCCTCGCGCGAGAACACCACATGAGCCTCAAGGGCATTGCTGAAATATTTTTCTGCGATGTCCTCGATCGCCGTTTGCGTGTGACGGCGCAATGCCTCGCCCACGTCGATTTGCTTGCCGGTTACAGTGATGTGCATAAAGGACCTTAACCGGTTCCAACCACGCGAGAATTCTTACTTCCACGTCTTGCCGGTCGTCCGAAGCGCCAGACCTTAGGAGCGGGCCCTCAGCGAGTCAAGCAGACGCTCCCGCGCGCGAACGTCTTTGAACTCAGATCCGCTGAGCCTTCTCGCGCCGGCGCTGCACCGAGGATGGAATGCGCATGGCCTCGCGGTATTTTGCCACCGTGCGCCGCGCGATATCGACGCCGTCCTTGATCAAGATGTCGACGATTTGATCGTCCGACAGGACGCCGTCACTGCGCTCGGAGTCGATGAGCGCCTTTATGCGGAAGCGTACCGTCTCCGCAGACAGTGCGGCGCTACCGTTGGTCGCGGCGATGGACGAGGTGAAAAAATATTTTAGCTCGAACATACCGCGCGGCGTCGCCATGAACTTGTTGCTGGTGACTCGGCTGACGGTGCTCTCGTGCATCGCGATGGCGCCCGCGATGTCGCGCAGAACCAGCGGTCGCAAGTGCTGGATGCCGTGCCGGAAAAACCCATCTTGCTGCCGCACGATCTCGCGGGAGACCTTGAGGATCGTGGTCGCGCGCTGGTGCAGCGCCTTGACTAGCCAGTTCGCCGCCTGAAAGCGCTCGCTCAAGTATTCGCGATCGGGCTTGCCGCGCGTGCCTCGCGAGACCTGGGCGTAATAGGCGTTGTTGACCAACACGCGCGGCAGTGCCTCGGTATTGAGCTCGACGATCCAACCGCCCTCGCCGTCGCTGCGCATGAGTACGTCGGGGATCACGGAATCCGCGGTCGCGGGATCGAAGGCAAGACCGGGCTTGGGGTCCAGCGAGCGGATCTCGGCGGCCATGTCGTGGATGTCCTCGGCGTCCACGCCGCAAACCTGCACCAGCTCGGCGAGGTTCCGGCTCGCGAGCAGCGGTAGGTGATCGAGCAGCGCCTGCATCGCGGGATCGAGCCGGTTGCGCTCGCGAAGCTGTAGTGCGAGGCACTCCGCGAGATTGCGCGCGAACACGCCCGGCGGGTCCATGTGCTGAAGCCGCAGCAGCACGCGCTCGACCTCGGGGGGCTCGGTGCCCAGACGCTCCGCGACATCCTCGAGCGAGCCCTGGACGTAGCCGGCCTCGTCCACGAGATCGAGCAGGTGGTGCGCGATCAGGCGATCCGCCGGCGCCGACAGATCGATGCGAATCTGATCCGTCAGGTGGTCGCGCAGCGTCTGCGCGCGCGTCAGCGTCTGGTCGAGGCCGGGGAAATCCTCGTCGGCGCTCCGACGGGCTTGCGTCGATTGCCAGGCCGCGGGATCGCCTGCGAGATCGAGGTTACCCTCACCTTCGCTGCCGGCTGCGTCGGCCCATTGCTCGCGCACTTCGGCCGCGAGGCTGCTCTCGGCCTCGGGCTCTGGCTCAGGTTGCGGCGGGTCGACCGCGGAGCCGTCGACCGGCGCCTCGTCACGCTCGAGAAGAGGATTGCCCTCGAGCTCCTGGTCCACGAAGGCCGTGAGTTCGACCTGGGAGAGCTGCAGCAGCTTGATCGCCTGCTGCAGCTGCGGCGTCATCACCAGGCTTTGCGCCTGGCGTAGGTCGAGGCGTTGGGACACTGCCATGGCGACAGTTTATCGCTGTGAGCCGATCATGAAAGCAAATATCGGGCCAACTGATTGAAGTACGGTTAACCAGCCCGAAAAACTTTGGATCGGCAGTCGCTTAGCGGAGTTCGGCGGACCGGAACGCCCCCAAAAATCAAGCTGGCGCCTGAAGGAGAGGGTGCTTTAGAGGCTGAACTTCTCGCCGAGATAGACGCGGCGGACACTCTCGTCGGCCACGATCTCCCGAGGCGCCCCTTCCATCAGCACGCGGCCCTCGTGGAGGATATAGGCGCGGTCGACGATCTCCAGGGTTTCGCGGACGTTGTGGTCGGTGATCAGCACGCCGATGCCGCGGTCCTTGAGGTGGGCCACGAGGTCGCGGATATCCGCGACCGCGATCGGGTCGATGCCGGCCAGTGGCTCGTCGAGCAGGATGAAGTGCGGCTGGGCCGCCAACGCGCGGGCGATCTCCACGCGCCGCCGCTCGCCTCCCGAGAGCGCCAGCGCGGGCGCGCGGCGCAGGTGGGAGATGCGGAACTCCGCCATCAGTTCGTCCAGCATGGCTTCCCGCGTCTCGTGCACGGGCTCGACCACCTCGAGCACGGCGCGGATGTTGTTCTCGACCGACAACCCACGGAAGATCGAGGCCTCTTGCGGCAGATAGCCGATGCCGAGTCGAGCTCGGCGGTACATCGGCAGCTCCGTGATGTTCTGGCCGTCGAGCTCGATGGTGCCGACATCGGGCGAGATCAGGCCGGTGATGATGTAGAAGCAGGTGGTCTTGCCGGCTCCGTTCGGGCCGAGCAATCCGACCGCCTCGCCTCTTTGCACCGAGACGCTGACGTCACGCACCACAGGGCGCTGCTTAAAGCTCTTGCCGACATTGGTGGCGATAAGGCCGGTATTGTTCGCGACCAGGCGCGGACCCTGCTCCTGGGCTCGCGTCTCCTCCGCGCCGATCTCCGGCTCGCTGTCGGGCGCAGTCATCCGGTCCCCCATCCTATGGCTTGCCCGGTGATTGGGCGGGTTCCTGCTGACGCGGCACGAACAGCCCCTCGACGCGCGTCGGCCGACTCGAGGTCAGTGTCTCGCTCGGTGGCGCGCCCAGCAAGCGGTAAATGTTCTTGTTCATGTCGACCACGGCGTACTGGCCGCGCAGCTCGTTTTGGTTGCGGGTCAGCTTGACGTGTCCCATCAGCGTGGTGATGCCGGTATCCACGTTGTAGACCCCGGAGTCGCCGCGGCCGGTCTGGTCCTGAGAGTTGACGGTGACGTCGCCCTCGGCGTTGATGCGGCTAATGTGCTGCGCGCCCTTCTCGTC
Organism: Allostellaceae bacterium; assembly: GCA_035938015.1. Classification (GTDB taxonomy): domain Bacteria; phylum Pseudomonadota; class Alphaproteobacteria; order ATCC43930; family CGMCC-115725; genus DASZHJ01. Next base: position 32,781 of record DASZHJ010000401.1, on the reverse strand, counting down.
GTGGGTCACCTCGGCGGTCATGACGTCGGCACGGATGCGTTTGCCTTCGCGCACCGCAACGGCATCGCCGCGCGCCACCGCGATCTGCTCCTTGTCGTGCCACTCCAGGCTGTCGCGTGCCGTGACGGTGTCCTGCTTGGTGGTCAACCTCAAGTCTCTCCCGGTCAGCACCATGGTCCCAGCCTCAACGTCGTAGACGCCGTGGTCGCCGTAGGCGTGCTGCGTCTCTCCGGAGAGCTCGACATGGCCGTCGGCCTCGACGAGATAGATCTGGGACCCGTTGTCGAGCACGTCGCTCTTGCCCGCGTCGGTCTCCTTGGCTCCGTCCTGCGCTCTTGACGTCGGTCGGTAATGCGCGGTGAGAGTATCGGCGATTACCGTGCCGTTGCCGCGCTTCGCCGTGGCGTGGCCGCGCGCGATGTAAACGTGGTTGTTTTGCTGCCACTCGATGCCCTGATCGGCCTCGATCGAGATTGGCTTCTTGGAATCGCCGCCGAGGTCGAAACCGAGCGGCGAGCCCGAACCCTTGGTCGACGCGGCAGGCGCCGGCGCTTGTGCAATCGCCGGCGCGATCAGCCAAACCAGAGCAACCCCGGTGAGAACCTTACACCGCCATCGCCTCACGGCTGCTCTTTCGCCTCATGGGGCTCGAGCAAGAGCCGCGCCTTGCCCGTGAAGATGATGATGTCGCCCTGGTTCTCAATGCGAAAACCTTCCGCCTCGATCGTGCCGAAGGAACCGTGACCCTCGATCGGATCGGCGCCATCGGCGCTACCCTTGGCCATGTCGATGTGCGCGCTGTCGGTCTTGAACTCGTTGCCCTTGTCCTGGAACAGCTCGACGTTGCCGAAGAGGTCGAGCAGTTGCGATTGAGGCCGATAGACTCCGCTATAGGCGGTGAGCGCCAGCCAAGTGTCGTTCTGCGTGGTCATGTCCGCTTTTGGACCCTCGAGCTCGACGAGATCGTCCACCTCGGGGCGTTGGCGCGCCGCGTCTGCGGTCACCGTGAAGGGGCGGTCGTGCCGATCTTTGCCGGAGTAGTGCAGGTTCACCATGCGCAGGTCGCGCGCCTGGCTGAGATCGATCCGCGGCAATTTGTGCAGGCGCTCGACGGCGGATTGAATGCGCGGCCAGACAGCGACCAGGAGCAGAAGGGCCACCGCCGCGGTGGGGAGCGCCAGCTTCATCCAGGCGACGAAGCGGCTGTAGCGGTGAATCGGCCAACTCGTGCGCGTGCGTCGCTGCAGGCTGCTGCTCGGCCCGAACGGCCGCTCGGCAATGGGTGCGGCGCCGGCAATGTCCGGACCGACGCTCATGCCACCCCCGCGCGCAGGCAATCGTGGATGTGCAGAATACCCAGCGCCTGCCGGGCATCGTCCACCACGAACAGGCTGGTGATGGCCTGAGAATTCATCTGCCCCAGCGCCTCCGCGGCGAGCGCCTGCGGCCGGATCGTCTTGGGGCTCGGGGTCATCACCGTTTCGACCCGCTCCGCGAGGAGCGCGCTCCCCATATGACGGCGGAGGTCGCCGTCGGTGACGATACCGATCAGGCGCCCGGCCTCGTCGGTCACTCCCGCGCAGCCGAAGCTCTTGGCCGTAATGATGAGGATGGTCTCGGCCATGCTCATGCCGCGGCTTACCAGCGGCACCGCTGCGCCCTCATGCATGATGTCGGCGACGCGCAAAAGCTGCCGGCCGAGCTGACCGCCGGGATGCAGGGCCTGGAAGTCCTCGGTCGAGAATCCCTTACGCTCCAGAAGCGCCACCGCAATCGCGTCGCCGAGCGCCAGCATCATCGTGGTCGAGGTCGTGGGTGCCAATCCGAGCGTGCATGCTTCTGCGCTCGCTGGCAGTACCAGGGCTACATCTGCGGCATCGGCGAGCGCGCTTTCCGAGCGCCGGGTCATGGCAACCAGCGGGATCCGGAACCGGCGGGTATAGGCGAGCACGTCGGCGAGCTCGGCTGTATCGCCGGAATTCGAAAGCGCGATCACCGCGTCGCCTGGCGCGATCATGCCGAGGTCGCCGTGGCTCGCCTCGGCGGGATGAACGAACAGCGCAGGCGTGCCGGTGGAGGCGAGGGTGGAGGCGATCTTGCGCGCGATATGGCCGCTCTTGCCCATCCCCGTGACGATCACGCGGCCCGTTGCGCCGGCGAGCGCTTCGATCGCCTCGACGAAGGCTCGGTCCAGGCTCTTGGCCAGCGCGCCCAGCCCGGCGATCTCTGTCGCGATCACGCGGCGCGCAGCCTCGATGTCGTGATGATCCTCGCGCGCGCGTGCTGATATTTCCGTCAAAGGCGCCATAGCTGCGTTGGGACGGGGCTAGCTAAGAGCTATCGGCGCGAGCCCCTCGTCCGTTCTCCCCGCATTGAGCCCCAAAAGTCGCGGTCTTACGGCATCTTAAGCGGCACTATGGCCGCCCATCCCTAAAAGGTCAATCGAAGTCCATGGGATGCGCCGAAAAGTCACGCCAATACGCCAGTTCTTTCAATGGCTTAATGGGCGAATATGTCGTCGGCCGCCCAACCTCTGAGGTCGAGCTCGACTCGGACGGGCAGGAAATCGAAGCAGGCCTGCGCGAGCTCGGTCCGGCCTTCCCGCGCCAGCATCTCGTCGAGCCGCTGCTTCAGCCGATGGAGATGCAGCACGTCGGCGGCGGCGTAGCGAAGCTGCTCGGTGCTAAGCTCCGCCGCGCCCCAATCCGAGGATTGCTGCTGCTTGGAGAGCTCGACGTTGAGCAGGTCCTTGGCAAGGTCCTTGAGTCCGTGGCGGTCGGTGAAAGTGCGGGCGAGGCGCGAGGCGATCTTGGTGCAATAAACCGGTGCTACGCCAACACCCAGCGCGTGCTTGAGGGCACCGAGATCGAAGCGCGCGAAGTGGAAGAGCTTGAGCACCTGGGGATCGGTCAGCATCGCCGTCAGGAGGGGTGCCTCCGTTTGACCGGGTGCGATCTGGACCAGGTGGCTGACGCCGTCGCCGGCCGAGAGTTGCACGAGGCAAAGCCGGTCCCGGCCCGGATGCAGGCCCATGGTCTCGGTATCGACCGCGACCGCGGCTCCCCAAGAGAGCCCCGAGGGCAGGTCGCCGCGATGGAGATGGATGCTCACCTGGCGCTCCCAGTGGTGGCCTGCGGAAGATAGCGCATACGCCGGTCACGAGGGTTGGAGTGGCGGCTCGTGACCCGCGGAAGAAATGGTGCCCAGAAGAGGACTCGAACCTCCACGACCTTTCGGCCACAGGTACCTGAAACCTGCGCGTCTACCAATTCCGCCATCTGGGCAGGCGGGGACTGGATAAGGGGCGCGGCCCGCCGATGTCAATGGTTCCTGCGGGGGTCGCGAGGGTTGGTGTGCGGCTCGCGCCCCGGGATAGCAGGCTACCCGCCGCGCTCGCCAGTCGCCGTGCCCTTGTTGTATAGAGGCCGCGCGCATCCGGATCGGTGCGAGCGGTGCTGAAGAGGGGCGATATCCAATGCGAAATCGGCGCGTCAGCGTGGTCGGCGGGTCCGGTTTCATTGGGCGCTATGTCGTGAAGCGGCTGGCCGAGCGCGGTGCCGTGATCACTGTCGTCAGCCGGCATGCGACCGAGGCTCGCTTCCTCAAGCCCATGGGCGATGTCGGCCAGATCGCGCTGATCGATGCCGGCCTTGATGACGAGGCCCGGCTCACCGCGGCGTTCACGGGCTCAAGCGCGGTGGTGTCATGCGTCGGCATCCTCTATGAGCGCGGCCGACAGCGGTTCCAGCTGCTCCACGTCGATGGCCCCGCGCGGCTCGCGCGGATCGCCGCCGCGGCCGGCGCGAAGCATTTCGTACACGTTTCGGCGCTCTCGGCGGATCCACAATCCAGCTCGGCGTATGCCCGCACCAAGGCCATGGGAGAGGCGGCGGTCAAAGCCGCCCTCACGACCGCGACCATCCTTCGGCCATCCCTCGTGTTCGGGCCGGAGGACGATTTTTTCAACCGATTTGCCGGAATGGCCCGGCTGAGCTGGGTGTTGCCGCTGGTGGGGGGCGGCACTACGCGCTTCCAACCGGTCTATGTCGGGGATGTCGCTGACGCGGTGATGGCGGTGCTCGAGCGCCCGGATGCTCAAGGCAAGACCTACGAGCTCGGCGGGCCAGCGGTCCTGAGCTTCCGCGAGCTCATGGAGCTGTTGCTCGCCGAGATCGGCCGCCGCCGTGTTCTGGTGACGCTTCCATTCGCACTCGCGCGCGTGGCTGCACTGTTCATGGAGTTCCTGCCCAAGCCGCCGCTCACCCGCGATCAGGTCAATCTGCTTCAGAAGGATGCCGTGGTCACACCGGGCGCGCCGGGTCTCGCCGAGCTGGGCATCACGCCCACGGCCCTCGAGCTTGTCCTGCCCAGCTACCTCAATCGTTTCCGCCGCGGCGGTCGCGCCACTCTGCGCCCGGCTATGTGAGGCCGCTCAATCGGGTCGATTGTTGCTCGCGTCTCAACGGGCTCAGGCTAAAAGCGGGTTGATGCCCTTCTATTGAAAGATGGGAAAGGATCGGTCTTCGCGGGCAAGTTTTACGAAGCAAAGCCGATATCTTTGTGAACGTTTTCAAGTGCGTAATAGATAGTACCAAAAGCGGACTAATGTAAGGGCTCAGTCGGTTCACGAGGGTACAAACTTACAGGTAAGGTGTCAGTTTCGAATAATTAGTAAAACAAGTTGACCTATTTCATCGTATTTGCTTGAGTCACCTCAGGCAATGGCCGCAGAGCGGTCAGGGTCGGCTGCGTCACGGGTCGGCCGACTACCCAATGCGAGGGAGTGCCCGTGGTTCAGAAGCTGCTGCAGTTTGTTTCGGTCGAGAAGGCCATGCCCGAGAAGCGGCGGGCGACCGAGCGCACGCGCGACTTCCGCGAGATCTTCGGCGAGTTCGAGCGCGCCAAGGCGGAGGCGCAAGCCGGCCGTTGCTCGCAGTGCGGCATTCCCTTCTGCCAGATCCATTGCCCGCTCCACAACAACATCCCCGACTGGCTGCAGCTGACGGCGCAGGGCCGGATCGAGGAAGCCTACGAAGTCGCTTCCGCCACCAACAACATGCCGGAGGTATGCGGCCGGATCTGCCCGCAGGATCGGCTCTGCGAAGGCAACTGCGTCATCGAGAAGGGCTTCGACTCCGTGACCATCGGCTCGGTCGAGAAATACATCACCGAGACGGCGTTCCAAAACGGCTGGGTGAGGCCTCCGAAGCCGCAGCGGGAGCTCTCGAGCTCCGTGGCGATTATCGGCGCGGGCCCCGCCGGCCTCGCCGCCGCCGAGCAGCTCCGCAAGCGCGGCCATCAGATCGAGGTCTACGACCGCCACGACCGTGTAGGCGGGCTCCTTGTCTATGGAATCCCGAATTTCAAATTGGAGAAGACCGTGATCGCGCGCCGGCACGAGATCTTGACCGCCGGCGGTATCCGCTTCCACCTCGATACCGAGATCGGGCGCGATATCAGCCTCGGAGATCTGCGCGAGCGCCATGACGCCGTGCTGATCGCCAGCGGCGTCTACAAGGCGCGCGACATGAGCTGCCCCGGGATCGGCCTCGGCAATATCGTGGCCGCACTCGATTATCTGACGGCCTCGAACCGCAAAGGGCTTGGCGACGCCGTGCCCGCCTTCGACAGCGGTGCGCTCGATGCCGAGGGTAAGCATGTCGTCGTGGTCGGCGGCGGCGACACCGCGATGGACTGCGTGCGCACCGCCGTGCGGCAAGGCGCCAGTTCCGTGCGCTGCCTCTATCGCCGCGACCGCAAGAACATGCCGGGCTCGCAGCGCGAGGTGCAACACGCGGAGGAGGAGGGCGTGGAATTTGTCTGGCTCTCCGCGCCCGAAGCCTTCCTCGGCGATCGTGCGGTGCGCGCCGTCCGGGCGCACCGCATGCATCTGGGGATCGCGGATTCCACCGGCCGCCAGGTGCCGCAGCCGATCGAGGGCAGCCACTTCGATCTGCCTTGCGATCTTGCCATCACGGCGCTGGGCTTCGATCCCGAGGACGTGCCGGCCCTCTTCGGTGCACCCGATCTCGCGGTGACGCGCTGGGGCACGGTCTCGATCGCGTTCCGCACCATGATGACGTCGCTCGAGGGCGTGTTCGCCGCGGGCGACATCGTGCGAGGCGCCTCGCTCGTGGTCTGGGGGATCCGCGACGGCCGCGACGCTGCGGAGCAAATACACCGCTACATTACCGCGAAGGCCACGGCCGCCCGCGCGGCCGCGGCGGATTGAACGGAGGCCCGCAATGACCACGCATCCGAAGATCCAGGGCGAGCGCTTCGTCGAAAGCTTCCGCGCCAACGCCGCCTATCTGGAGGCGGCGGGGCTCTACGACCCGTCCTCCGAGCACGATGCGTGCGGCGTGGGCTTCGTCGCGGCGATAGACGGCAAGCCGCGGCGCGCGGTGGTCGAAGCGGCCATCAACGCGCTGAAGGCGGTCTGGCATCGCGGCGCGGTCGATGCCGATGGCAAGACGGGCGACGGCGCCGGCATCCATGTGGAGATCCCGCAGGACTTCTTCCGCGAGCATATCAAGCACACGGGTCACGAGCCCGGCCCTGGCCAGCTCGCAGTCGGCATGATCTTCCTGCCGCGCACGGATCTCGACGGCCAGGAGCGCTGTCGCTCCATCGTGGAGACCGAGATCCTGAACTCCGGGTACTCGATCTACGGCTGGCGTCAGGTGCCGGTGAACATCGGCGTGATCGGCGAGAAGGCGAACGCGACGCGTCCCGAGATCGAGCAGATCATGATCGCGAACACGCGGGGCCACGCAGCCGAGCGCTTCGAGCTAGACCTTTACGTGATCCGCCGGCGCATCGAGAAGCGCGTCATCGCAGATCAGGTCAAGGATTTCTACATCTGCTCGCTGAGCCATCGCTCGGTCATCTACAAGGGCATGTTCCTGGCGGAGCAGCTGACCGCGTTCTATCCGGACCTGCTGGACGAGCGGTTCGTCTCGAGCTTCGCCGTCTATCACCAGCGCTACTCCACCAACACCTTCCCGACCTGGCAGCTGGCACAGCCCTTCCGCATTCTCGCGCACAACGGCGAGATCAACACGCTCCGCGGCAACATCAACTGGATGAAGAGCCACGAGACGCGGATGGCCAGCGAGACCTTCGGCGAGACGATCGAGGACATCAAGCCGGTCATCCAGGTCGGTGGCTCGGACTCGGCGGCGCTCGACGGCGTCTTCGAAGTGCTAGTCCGTGCCGGCCGCGCGCTGCCCATGGCGAAGATCATGATGGTGCCGGAGGCGATCGCCGACGGGAGCCTGATGCCGCGGGCGCATCGCGATATGTACAGCTACTGCAATTCGGTGATGGAGCCATGGGACGGGCCGGCTGCGCTGGCGCTCACCGATGGGCGCTGGGTGATGGCGGCGATGGACCGCAACGGGCTCCGCCCAATGCGCTACGCGGTCACCGGCGACGGCCTCATCGTCGCGGGCTCCGAGGCCGGCATGGTGCGGCTCAACGAGCAGGAGATCGTCGAGAAAGGCCGGCTCGGGCCGGGGCAGATGATCGGCGTCGACCTCGTTGCGGGCCGGCTCTATCGCGACCGGGAGATCAAGGACCTGTTCGCGACCCGCAAGGAATATTCCGAGTGGGTGAAGAACATCACGGTGATCGACAGTATCGTGAAGTCGCGGGTGGAAGTGGTCGAGCTCGGCCGCGATGAGTTGCGCCGCCATCAGGTCGCGTTCGGCTGGAGCCTCGAGGAGCTCGAGCTGATCCTCCAGCCGATGGCGGAGGAGGGCAAAGAGGCCGTGGGCTCCATGGGCGACGACACGCCGCTCGCGGTGCTGTCCGAGCATTACCGTGGTCTGCATCATTTCTTCCGGCAGAATTTCAGTCAGGTGACCAACCCCCCGATCGACAGCCTGCGCGAGCGCCGGGTCATGACGCTCAAGACCCGGCTGGGCAATCTCGGCAACATCCTCGACGAGGACGCGAGCCAGTGCCAGCTGCTGCAGCTGGATTCACCGGTGCTCTCGAACGCCGAGTTCAAGGCGATGCGGGCCTATATGGGCGAGACCGCCGCCGAGATCGACTGCACCTTCGAGGCGGCAGGCGGCGACAGCGCGCTGCGCGATGCGATCCGCCGTATCCGACAGGAGGCGGAGGACGCGGTACGCCGCGGCTGCACCCATGTGATCCTGTCGGACGCGGCGATGGATGCCAAGCGCGCGGCGATCCCGATGATCCTCGCCACCGGCGCCGTGCACTCGCACCTCGTGCGTCAGCAGCTCCGCACCTTCACCTCGCTCAACGTCCGTTCCGGCGAGTGTCTGGACGTGCATTACTTCGCGGTGCTGATTGGTGTCGGCGGTACCACGATCAACGCTTATCTGGCGCAGGAAACGATCGCCGATCGGCATCGCCGCGGCCTGTTCCCAGGCGTGAGCCTCGAGGCCAGCATCGCCCGCTACAAGAAGGCGGTAGACGACGGGCTCCTCAAGGTGATGTCGAAGATGGGCATCTCCGTGATCTCCTCATATCGCGGCGCCTATAATTTCGAGGCGGTGGGCCTGTCGCGCACGCTGGTTGCGGATTTTCTGCCCGGCATGATCTCGCGGCTCTCCGGCCTTGGACTTGCCGGCATCCAGCAGAAGGTGCTGGAGATGCACGCCCGTGCCTATGCCGAGGATTTCGTGGCACTGCCCGTGGGCGGCTTCTATCGGTATCGCCGCGGCGGCGAGCAGCACGGTTTCGAGGGCACGCTGGTGCATACGCTCCAGACCGCAGTCGCCGGCGATTCCTATGCGACGTTCCGGCGCTATAGCGAGGGCTTGCGCAAGCTCCCGCCGATCAATCTGCGCGATCTCCTGGATTTCAAGCCGAAGGGGTCGGGCATCTCGGTCGACGAGGTCGAATCGATCACCGAGATCCGCAAGCGGCTGGTTGCGCCGGGCATCTCGCTGGGCGCGCTTGGGCCGGAGGCACACGAGACGCTTTCGATCGCCATGAACCGTATCGGCGCCAAGTCCGACAGCGGCGAGGGCGGGGAGGATCCCGCGCGCTACATCCCGCGCCGGAACGGCGACAACGCGGCCTCCGCGATCAAGCAGATCGCCTCGGGCCGGTTCGGCGTTACCGCCGAATACCTGCTCAATTGCCGCGAGATCGAGATCAAGATCGCCCAGGGTGCCAAGCCCGGCGAGGGCGGGCAGTTGCCGGGCTTCAAGGTGACGGAGATGCTAGCACGGCTCCGGCACTCGCAGCCGGGCGTCACGCTGGTCTCACCGCCGCCGCACCACGACATCTACTCGATCGAGGATCTGGCGCAGCTGATCTACGACCTGAAGCAGATCAATCCGGACGCCAAGGTCTGCGTGAAGCTGGTGGCGCGTTCGGGCATCGGCACGGTGGCGGCGGGTGTCGCCAAGGCGCGCGCCGACGTGATCCTGATCTCGGGCCACGCGGGCGGTACGGGTGCCAGCCCGCAATCCTCAATCAAATACGCCGGCACGCCCTGGGAAATGGGCCTCTCGGAGGTGCATCAGGTGCTGGTGCTGAACCGACTACGGCACCGTGTGCGGCTCAGGGTCGATGGCGGCATCAAGACAGGGCGCGACGTGGTGATCGCCGCGATCCTCGGGGCCGAGGAATACGGCCTCGGCACGGCCTCGCTGGTCGCCATGGGCTGCATCCTGGTGCGCCAGTGCCACTCCAACACCTGCCCGGTCGGCATCTGCACGCAGGACGAGAAGCTGCGCGCCAAGTTCACCGGCACACCGGAAAAGGTGGTGAACCTATTCAGCTTCGTCGCCGAGGAGGTTCGCGAGATCCTGGCCTTGCTGGGCGCGCGCAACCTCAACGAGGTGATCGGGCGCACGGACCTACTGGCGCAGGTGAGCCGCGGTGGGCATCACCTCGACGACCTCGACCTCAATCCGATCCTCGCTCAAGCCGATCCCGGCGAGTACACGCGTTACTGCACGCTCGAGGGACGGAACGAGGTGCCGGACACGCTCGACGCTCAGATGATCAAGGACGCGAAGGCGCTGTTTGACGTCGGCGAGAAGATGCAGCTCACCTACAACGTGCGGAACATCCATCGCGCCGTGGGCACGCGCTTCTCCGCCATGGTGACGCGGCGCTTCGGCATGACGGGCCTGCAGCCCGGCCACATCACCGTGCGCCTGCGCGGCTCCGCCGGCCAGTCCTTGGGTGCCTTCGCGGTGCAGGGTCTCAAGCTCGAGGTGTTCGGCGAGGCCAACGACTACGTCGGCAAGGGCCTCTCGGGCGGCACCATCGTGGTGCGGCCGATGACATCCTCGCCGCTGCAAAGTCACGAGAACACCATCATCGGCAACACCGTGCTCTATGGCGCCACAGCCGGCCGGCTCTTCGCGGCGGGTCAGGCGGGCGAGCGCTTCGCGGTGCGCAACTCCGGGGCCCAGGTGGTGGTGGAGGGTTGCGGGTCGAACGGCTGCGAGTACATGACCGGCGGCACCGCCGTCATCCTGGGTCCGGTCGGCGACAATTTCGGTGCCGGCATGACCGGTGGCATGGCCTTCATCTACGATGCCGCCGAGGAGTTCCCGCGCCGGGTCAACGCCGAAACCGTGACTTGGCAGCGCATCGCCACGCCGCATTGGGCGGGGATGCTGAAGGCGCTGATCGAGGAGCACGTGCGCGAGACCCAATCGCGCTTTGCCGAGCAGATCCTGGTGGACTGGGAGCGCGAGATAAGGCGCTTCTGGCAGGTGGTGCCCAAGGAGATGCTGCAGCGTCTTCCACAGCCGCTCAGCCTCGAGGTAAAGCGTGTGGGCACCGGCGACGACGACTGAGTCGCAGGCCACGGCCGGCCTCCACGAAATCGTGAAGTGCGCCGGCTTGCTGGGCGCATGGCGTCAACCCTAGGTTCTTGGCTAAGCCCCCAACGGCACCCTAGACCGGGAGGACGCAGTCATGGACCAACGCCTCGTCGACCTGTTCAACCACTACACCCACGGTGGCATGAGCCGGCGGGCGTTCCTGGATCGGTTCGCGGCGCTTGCGGGCGGCGGCGCCGCCGCGAGCGCGTTGCTGCCTCTCATCGACTACAACTACGCCAAGGCGGAGACGGTTGCGGAGAGCGACCCGCGCATCTCCGCCGAGATGCTGGAGATCGCGGGCGTCGCCGGGCTCAAGGGTTATCTCGTGACGCCGAAATCCGCTAGCCCGCATGGGAGCGTCGTGGTGATCCACGAGAACCGCGGCCTCAATCCCCATATCAAGGATATCGCCCGCCGCATCGGCATCGAGGGCTTCGAGGCGCTCGCGGTCGATTGCCTGAGCCCGCTCGGCGGAATGTCCGACGATTCCGACCAGTCCGCGGGCCTCTTCCAGACCCTGAAGCCTGAGGATGCTCTCGCCGATATCCGGGCTGCCTTCGCGGCGCTCAAGACGCGGCCCGGCGGCAACGGCAAAGTCGGAGCGGTCGGATTCTGCTGGGGCGGCGGGCAAGTGAACAACCTCGCCGTCGCGGAGCCGGAGCTGACGGCGGGCGTCGCCTTTTACGGCCGCCAGCCCAGCGCCGACAAGGTGCCGGCGATCAAGGCGGCGTTGTTGCTGCACTATGCCGGTCTCGACCAAGGCATCGATGCCGGCATTCCCGCTTATGAGGCGGCGCTCAAGCAGGCGGGCAAGACCTACGAGATCTTCGTCTATCCCAACGTGAACCACGGCTTCAACAACGACACCAGCGAGGCGCGGTACAACAAGGAGGCCGCCGACCTCGCCTGGAGCCGGACCATCGGCTTCTTCAAGAAATATCTGGCCTGACCTCGCTCGTGGCCGGTGCGGGGCGCTGGCCAGCGTGATTCTCGGAGTAGTAATATCGGCGCGCTACTCTAGTCGGGGGCACGCCGGTGGTCGCTCACATCATGGGCAGTCTCAGGTCGCTACAGCGCGGCGCCGGCAGAGCCTGCGTCCTCGGCCCCTTGCTGGCTGCGCTCATTTGGCTTGCGCCACTCGCGCCGGCTCGGAGCCAGGCTCCGGACGCGACTCGCGAGGCCGCTGCCGCCGCGGTTCGGAGCCTCGATCTGCAGACGGATTTACCGCGTGAGCCCGATACGCCAAGTTGGCATCCCGAGCTTCCGCCCGAGATCTTCTGGCTCGTCCTGATCGGCGGACTTGCCGCGCTTCTCTATTCTTTCTGGGACGAGCTTCCGATTTGGCGCATCGGCTGGCGCCGCGACTGGTCCGACGGGACGGGGGACGCCGCGGCGCTCGAGGGCAAGGCCCCGGAGGAGGTGGCGGAGGCAGCCGACGATCTCGCGCGCCAAGGTCTGTTCGCCGAAGCCATGCACGCGCTCCTATTGCAGAGCCTTTCGGATGTGCGTCGGCGTCTCGACGAGCAATTCGCGGATTCGCTCACCAGCCGCGAGATCCTGCGCAGTACGCGGCTGCCGAGCCAGGGCCGCGAGCCGTTGCGCGAAATCATCGCCCGTGTTGAGCGCACCTATTTCGGCGAGTATGCCGCCGGGCCGCAGGACTACGTGGCCTGCCGCGAGCGTTTCACCGAGCTCGCGCGTGCGCTGCACGCGGCGTCCCCGGCATGACAAGCCCGTCGATCTTCTCTGGACGAATGCTGGTCGGTTGGACTGCCGCGGCGGTGGTGACCTTTGCCGACTCGCTGTTTTTCATGGGCAGGGAGGACAACGCCAAGAGCGGGTCAGATGCCGTCGGGCCCAGCACCTTCTCACGCTCGGCGATCGGCCACGCCGGCTTTGCCGAGACGTTGCGCGCGCTCGGCCTTACCGTGGTCAAGAGCCAATACAATTCGCGTGAGAAGCTGGGCGAGGGCGGCCTGCTCGTGATCGCCGAGCCCAGTGGCGCGCTTGGCGCGCAGGAGGGATTGGCTACGCTGCTCGAAGCCAAAACCGTGATGTTGGTGCTGCCGAAATGGCGGGGCACGCCGAGCGATAAGCACGCCGGATGGATCGGCTATGCCGAGCTGGTGCCCGAGCTCGCAGCCGATCAGATCCTGAACCTTGCAGTGGCGCAGGCGGAGATCGCGCGCCTGACAACCGCGGGAACCTGGAGCAAGAACGAGCTCGGTCATGAGCCCTCCCTGGTTTCGCCCGTGCAGGTTATCCGCGGCGGCCAGTTGCGCCCGATCGTGGCCGACGGCGACGACGTTCTCGTGGGAGAGCTCGCGGATCGAGGCCGCAAGCTCTGGATCTTGGCCGATCCCGACGCGATCGAGAACCATGGTATCGGCGAGGGGGACAATGCCGCCTTCGCCGTGGCGCTGGTCAACGTGCTCCGCGGCGGCGAAGGTGGCGTCATCTTCGACGAGACCGTGCATGGTTACGTGGCGCGGCCCGCCAACCCCCTGAGGCTGATGTTCCAGTTTCCCTTCATCGTGGTGACCCTCCAGGGGCTGATGGCGATCGCCCTATTGCTTTGGGCGACGCTCGGACGATTTGGCGCGCCCGAGACGGCGCCGCCGGTGCTCAGCGCCGGCAAGCAGGGGCTGGTGGAGAACGCTGCGAAGCTCCTGGGTTTCGCGGGCTACCACCGGCGCATGGTCCGGCGCTACGTCCAGTCGACGCTGCGTGACGTAGCGCGCCAGCTGCACGCGCCGCGCGACCTCTCCGAAAGCGCGCTGCTCGACTGGCTGCAGCGTGTGGGTCGGGCCCGCGACGCCGATATCGATTGCGTCGCGCTCTATCGCCAGACCGAGTCCGTGGTCGAAAGCCGGGGCGGCGGCATCGCAGGGCTCATTCCGATCGCGCGCGATATTCACAATTGGAAGCGGGAGATCCTTGATGGACCTGCAGCAGATTCACGCGATCACCGAGGGCATCCGGAGCGAGGTGCGCAAGGCCGTCGTCGGGCAGGATGAGACCATAGACTTGATGTTGGCCAGCCTTTTGGTCGGGGGCCACATCTTGCTTGAGGGCGTGCCCGGTACCGCGAAGACGCTGCTCACCCAGGCTTTCGCGGCGGGGTTGGCGCTGAAATTCGGCCGCATTCAATTCACGCCCGACCTGATGCCGGGCGACGTTCTGGGCACGAACCTGTTCAACTTCCAGACCAACAGCTTCATCCTGACCAAGGGACCGATCTTCACACAGCTGCTGCTCGCGGACGAGATCAACCGCACGCCGGCGAAGACCCAGGCGGCGTTGCTGCAGGCGATGAACGAGCGGGCGGTCACGATCGACGGTCAGGATTACTCGCTCGGCGAGGAATTCATGGTGGTGGCGACGCAGAACCCGATCGAGCAGCAAGGGACATATCCGCTCCCGGAGGCGCAACTCGACCGGTTTCTCTTCAAGATCATCGTCGACTATCCCAATCGCGACGAGGAGCGCGACATCGTGCGGAGACACGGTCACCGCTCCGCCATGCCCCGCCTCGCGGATTTCGGGCTGAAAGCCGTGGTCAGCGCCGATGCGCTCGCGCATGTGCGCGCCGCAATCGCGCAGATCAAGCTCTCCGACGCGCTCACCGACTATATCGTCGACGTAATCCGCGCGACGCGTCAGCACGCCTCACTCGAGGTAGGGGCCTCAACCCGCGCGGCGAACATGCTGGCCGCCGCGGCGCGGGCGCATGCGGCGCTGCAAGGGCGAGATTTCGTGATCCCCGACGACGTGAAGCATCTGGCGCTTCCGGTGCTGCGTCACCGCGTGATCCTGTCGCCGGGCGCCGAGATCGAAGGCCTCACGACGGATCGTGTGCTCCGCGAGATCCTCGATCAGATGCCGGCGCCTCGATGATCCGGCCGACCCGCCGCGCTGTCCTGATCTTTGCCGCGGGCATTCCCCTCTCGTTGTTCATCGTGATCTACGACGCCTCGCTGTGGCCGGTCTCCTTCAACTATGGCGTCCTCGCGCTGTTTGCGGTCTCGGTGGATGCGCTCCTGGCGTTCCCCTCGCGACGGCTGACGCTCCGCGTCGATATGCCGGAGAAGCTCTATATCGGCGAGCGCGGCGCCGCTCTCGTCACGATTCCGGCGGTGGCGCGTCGCCGCGCCACACCGCTCGAGCTTCTGAGCGAGCAGCGTGGCGAGCTCGATCCGCCGGAGATCGTGGCCGTCGAGGTCGAGCCGGGCCGCGAGGCGCGGGTGGATCTGCCGCTGGTGCCGCGGCGCCGTGGCAGGGTAGGGATCGACCGCATCTGGGCGCGCTGGCGTGGACCGATGTCGCTGGTGGAGCTGGTCAAGACCTTCTCGGTCGATCGCTCGATCGACGTCGTGCCTAACGTCCGCGGCGTGCAGAACGCCGCGCTGCAGTTCTTCGCGCACGAGGCGATTTTCGGCGTCAAGGTGCAGCAGCAGCGCGGGGAGGGGGCCGAATTCGATTCGCTGCGCGAGTATGCTCCCGGGCTCGACAACCGCTTCATCGACTGGAAGCATTCCGCGCGCCATCACAAGCTGCTGTGCAAGGAATTCAAGACCGAGCGTAACCACCAAGTTATCCTCGGCTTCGACACCGGCTACCTCATGAGCGAGCCGATCGACGGAATTCCGCGCCTCGATCACGCGATCAACGCGGGACTGCTGCTGGCATGGATTTCGCTGCAAGGCGGCGACCTCGTGGGCAGTTATGGCTTCGACGCCGCGGTCCGGCACTACCAGACGCCGATGCGCGGCATCTCTAGCTTCGCTCGCATCCAGCGCGCCACATCCGAGCTCGCTTATCACCACCAGGAAACCAATTTCACCCTGGGGCTCGCGGAGTTGAGCGCGCGCCTGCGCCGGCGGGCGCTAGTCGTGCTGTTCACGGATTTCGTCGATACGGTAACCGCCGAGCTGCTGATCGAGAGCATGCAACGCGTGGTGAACCGTCATGTCGTCGTCTTCGTGACACTTCGCGATTCGCTGCTCCAGAGAACCGTAGACGCCGCGCCTACGAGCTTCGAGTCCGTTGCGGAGGCGGTCATCGCCGACGACTTGTTGCGCGACCGCAGCATCGTCTTCGAGCGCCTGGAGCGACTCGGCGTGCACTGCCTCGATGTACCGAGCCACGGGCTTTCTGTCGGCTTGCTCAACCGCTATCTGCGCATCAAACAGCGGGGTCTGCTGTGAGCGCACTGCCGACTGCCGTTGTTGCGCACCCCAAGAGCGTGCCGGCCTCGCCCGCTCTCATCCTCCGAAGCAGCGAGTTCCGCCGGGGTCGGGAGGAGAGTTGGCGCGAGCTCGAGGCGCTGATCGGCCGCGCGGAACGGCGTGGCGTTCGCGCGCTCTCGGCCGAGGAGCTGCAACGGCTGCCGCTGCTCTACCGCTCGACCCTGTCGTCGCTCTCGGTCGCGCGCAGCATCGCGCTCGACAGGAATCTGCTGCTCTATCTCGAGAACCTGACACTGCGCAGCTTCCTCTGCGTCTATGGCCCGCGCACCAGCGTGCTCGAGGGGCTCCTCGATTTCTTTCGGCAGGGCTTTCCCAGCGCGGTGCGCACGGTCCGCTGGCATTTCGCGCTGGCGCTCATCTGTTTGCTGGTCGGCGTCATCGCGGGGTTCTGGTTGACGCTGGTCGACGAGGCTTGGTTCTCGGCGCTGGTGCCATCCGCCCTGGCCTCGGGTCGAGGCCCCTCGAGCACGCGGACGAGCTTGCTCGACGATGAAATCTTCGCGCCCTGGCCCGGGCCCGCGCAGGCGTTCGTCGCGATGAGCAATGTCCTCTTCCAACACAATACAATGGTGGGGATCCTGACCTTCAGCCTGGGCGTTGCCGCGGGCGTGCCGACCGTGCTGCTCCTGGTCTATCAAGGCCTGGGCTTCGGCGCGTTCATGGCGCTGCACTACAACCGGGGACTGCTGGGAGACTTCATCGGCTGGGTGGCGATCCATGGCGTGACCGAGTTCGGCGCCATTCTGCTCTGCGGGGCTGCGGGCCTCGCGATCGCGGACCGGATCCTGTTTCCCGGCCGCTACGGCCGGGTCGAGAGCCTCGCTCTCAACGGCCGCATGGCGGCGCAGGTCGCGATCGGCGCCATGCTCTTGTTTTTCGGTGCGGGCATCCTGGAAGGCGGCTTCCGACAGCTGGTGGCGAGTACGCCTTTGCGCCTGCTGATCGGCGCGGCGACCGGACTCGCGTGGTCCCTCTATTTCATGCGCGCCGGACGCGGGAGTCCGAAATGACAACCGGTCACGAGCTCGCCTCGACGTTTCTGGACGGCGGCGGCCGCAGCCGCCGAGAACTCATGACCCCCGAGGGTGTGCCGCTCACCGTGGACCTGGCGGATTACGGCGAGCGCGCGGTGGCGTTCGTCCTCGATTTCGTCCTCTGCAGCGCCGCCACGGCGCTTATCTATTTGCTGTTCATTCTCCTGCCCTTCGGCGGCACCACGGGCATCGTGGCGCGCTCGCTCGTGCTCTTCATCGCCTTCGTGGTGCGAAATTTCTATTTCATCCACTTCGAATTGTCCTGGCAGGGTGCGACGCCCGGCAAGCGCATGGTGGGATTGCGCGTGGTGGACCGCCGTGGCGGCCCGCTGGTGCCCTCGGCCGTCGTCGCCCGCAACCTCACGCGCGAGATCGAGGCATTCTTGCCGCTGGGGCTCCTGCAGTCGCCCATGGGCAGCGGCGGCGCCTCTTGGGAGGAGTTGTCGTTGGGCCTCTGGCTCCTGCTGTTCGCGGCGCTGCCCTTCGTCAACCGCGACCGCATGCGCGCCGGCGACTTGATCGCCGGCACGATGGTCGTTGCACTGCCGCGCCGCGTGCTGCTGGGCGATCTCGTCGAGAGCGCCGTGCGCTACAGCTTCACCGAGAAGCAGCTTCTGGCCTATGGCGCCTTCGAGTTGCAGGTCCTGGAGGAGCTGCTGCGGCGGCCCGCGGGCGCGGACACGAAACGACTGTTGCGCGAGGTCTGCGAGAAGATCTGCCGTAGAATTGAATGGTCCACGCCGCTTCCCGATGCGGAGATTGGCGGTTTTCTCCGCGAGTTCTACACGGCCGAACGCGCCTTCCTGGAGCGCGAGCAGCTCTTCGGCAAGCCGCATCCGGACAAGCACTACCCGAGCAACGCGACCGGCAGCGGTCCGCCGCTCGGCTGAGGGTCAGTCGAACACGGAAGCGATGTGCTCGATGTCGACGCCCTCCTTGGCGACGCGCAGATCGTGATAGGCGACCACGGCGACAATGGACTCAATCGCCCTTGCAAGCGTGTTCCAGAAGAACATGCCGACGATCAGCACAATTGAGCTTCCGGCGAGCGCGAGCACTGCCGCGAGAATGGTAGACCCGATGCCGATCCCGATCATGAGTACGATATATATGCCGAAGACTTTCCAGCGGTGACCCTTCGTCAGCTGACTACTTCTGCTCAGGCTCTGAAACGGACCTAGCCGCTCGACCACGCAAGCAGGCAGCGCCACGTAGCACATCGAGAGCACTATGAATCCGGGAACCACCAACAGGATGAAGCCGACCGTCATGGCAAAGATCAAACAAAAAGTCGTGCCGATAACCGGCAGGAATCGCTTCAAACCGCGGGTCAGAGATTCCCCGATCTGAAAACGTCGTCTGCGCATGACCTGGAATGCTCCGTAGAGAACTACGGCTTGGCAAAGGGCTGTCAGGACCGTGCCCAGAACGAAAGCGATCAGTTGCGTGCCGTTCCAAGAACGCGCCGCCGCGCGAGCGAAAGGCCTGGCGTAGAGATCTCCATACACGAGCAAAAAGGGCAGCGAGGCGATCGCGGAGAGCAGCATGAACTGGGCGATGTTGCGAAATAGTATCGACAGCGAATTCGAGAATACGCGTCCGATTCGAAACTCGCCCTGCAGCGGCGGCGCCGGCGCACTGACGGTCGGCTCGGCCATCGATGCCTCGCTGATGCCTGGCTCGAGCCTCAGTCGAAGACGGACGCGATGTGCTCGATATCGACGCCCTCTTTCACTACGCGCAGATCGTGATAGGCGACGGCAACCACGATCGACTGATAGGCCCCCATGAGCGCATCCCACACCATCCTGCCGATCACCGCCAGGACTAGGCCTCCAACCGAAAGGACCGTCGATACGACCGCGCTGACGATGCCTCCTACGAGCGCGAGGACAAGCCAGATGCCGAAGATCTTCCAGCGATGGCCCTTGGTCAGGGTCGAGCTGCGCCCCATGCTCTGGAACGGCCCGAGCCCCTCCACGACGCAGGCCGGCAATGCAACGAAGAACATCGACATTAGGATGAAGGCGGGAACGAAGAGAGCGATTGCGCCCAATCCGATGGCCAATACCAAACATATCGAGAGCCCGATAATCGGCACAAGGCGGGCCAGTCCCTTCGCGAAGGACTCGCCGATCTCTACCGGTCTGTTGCGCATGGCTTGGAACGAGCCGTAAAGCACCGTCGCCTGGGTGATCACGTTGAGGACGATCCAGACGATGGCCGAAGCGGCCAGTGCGAGCATGGCGCCCGGAGTTATATTAGAGGCGGCATCCCGCACCGCCGAGCCGTCGGACATGCCGGGAACGAGGGCGGTGAGATCGGGGAGCGCCAGGATTGCGGTCAGTGGTAGGAATTTTGTCACGTTTCCCGAGAGCACCGTCCACGCGCGACTGAACACCAGACCAACTCGAAACTCACGCGCCGCTTGGGCGGGCGCAGTGGCCGGCATTCCAGTCATCGATTCCCCCCGCCTCTCATGAAGGCGCAGCTTAACGGACGAGCGGGAAGCATCCCGCGCCGTCGATGCAAGCATGAATAGTATCTGCCGCCTCGCCGCGTTGGCAAGCAGACGCTATCCGAATGGCAATTTGGCTCGGCGCCATCTAGGTCTTCATGCCATCGGGCGGAGGCGTTCGCGCGGGCGCTGCCCCTTTGCTACACTGCCGACGCATGCGGCTCCTCTACCACCTCTGGCTTTCGCCCTTCGCGCGCAAGATCCGCGTGGTGCTGAAGGAGAAGAACCTCGATTTCACCATGAAGGTGGAGAAGACCTGGGAGCGCCGCCCGGAATTTTTGGCGCTCAACCCCGCTGGCGACGTGCCCGTCCTGATCGAGCCCGATGGCACGGTGCTCGCCGAGGCCAGCGCCATCGCGGAGTTTCTGGACGAGGTTTACCGGGACAAGCTGTTGATCGGGATCAACGCGCTCGACCGCGCCGAAGTGCGGCGGCTCACCCAATGGTTCGACGGCAAGCTCAACCGCGAGGTCACGGAGCCGCTGGTCGGCGAGAAGATGATGAAGCGGTTCCTGGGGTTGGGTGAGCCCAATTCCAGTGCGATCCGCGCCGGCAAGGCCAATCTCGGCTATCACCTGGACTACATTACGTTCCTGGTGGAGCGCCGCCGCTGGCTGGCGGGCGACCATTTCTCGCTGGCCGATATCAGCGCCGCCGCGCATCTCTCGGCGCTCGACTACCTCGGCGACGTGCCGTGGGATGCTCACGAGCCCGCCAAGGAATGGTATGCGCGGATCAAGTCGCGGCCCAGTTTCCGCCCGCTGCTGGCGGACCATATCCCCGGCGCGCCGCCGCCCAAGCACTACGCCGATCTCGATTTCTAGTGGGCCGGGCCCGGCGCGCCTATGTCAGGGCTTGGCGGGCTTGGCCGGCTTCGGGGCCTTGGCAACGAACGCATCGAGCTTGGCGAGGTCGTGCTGCGCCAGATCCGCGGCGAAGCTGCCGGGCGCCAGCTGCTTGACGCGATTCCAATCCTCGCGCGCGCCGTCGTAATCGCCCTTTATGGCGCGAAGCGTGCCCCGCTCGAGATAGGCGTCGGGGAATTGCGGCTGCAGCGAGATCGCCCGCGCGACGTCGTCGACCGCGAGGTCGGTCGCATCGACCTGGCGATAGGCGGCAGCGCGCAAGACCAGCGCCTCGATGCGATTCGGCTCGATGTCGAGCGCAGCGTTCAAATCGTCGAGTGCTGCCCAGAAATCGTGGGCGAGCCCCTCCGCCTGCGCGCGATCCATCAGCAGTCGGACATCCTTGGGCGTGAGCTTCAACCCGGCGTCCAGCTCGGCCCGCGCGTTCTGGGGTTTCTGCGCCATGAGCCATGCTTCCGCCGCCTGGTCGTATGCTTCCGCACGCAGGTCGGCGTCCTCGGCGGTGGTACCCTCGGCCACGTCGTGGAACCGTTTGGCTGCCTCGTCGTATTGCTTCAGATTGAGCAGCGCCGCCGCCTCGCAGTGCTCGGCTGCATATCCACCGCCCTTGGTGCGCCACTGCATGGCCTCTTTCTGGGCCTCGACCGGTTGCGCATCCGCGAGCCTCATGCAGCGGTCGTAGGCAGCAGCGGGATCGCCAGCCGGCGCGGGCTTGCGTTGAGCCGCAGCGGGTCCGGGCGCGAGCGCGATCGCCGCAAGCACCACCGCACTGACGGCACGGACGCGAGCGCTGGAGCTGCTATTCGCCCGGTGCAGCCGGGACATGGCGATTGTCGAGGGCCGCCACCGGCTCGGACCCCACTTCCGATGCGGCCGGTGCGGCAAGGGCATGTCGCAGGCGCTCGAGATAAACGTAGATGACGGGCGTGATGTAGAGGGTGAGGGTCTGGGAGACGATGAGACCCCCCACCACGGCGAGGCCCAGCGGGCGGCGCAACTCGGAGCCGGCGCCGGAGCCGAGCGCGATCGGCAGCGAGCCCATGATCGCCGCCATGGTGGTCATCATGATCGGGCGGAAGCGCAGCAGGCATGCCTCGTAGATCGCCTTCTCCGGCGTGGAGTCGCCAGAGCGCTGCCGCTCGATGGCGAAGTCGATCATCATGATCGCGTTCTTCTTCACGATGCCGATCAACATGACGATACCGATGATCGCGATCACGCTCAGGTCCTGGCGAAACCACATCAGTGTCAGGAGCGCGCCCAATCCTGCAGCCGGCAGGCCGGAGAGGATGGTGACGGGATGGATGAAGCTCTCATAGAGAATGCCCAGCACCATATAGATGACGGTGACCGCGGCCAGCAACAGCAGTCCCTGGCCCTTGAGCGAGTCCTGGAAGACTTGCGCGGTTCCTTGGAAACCGGTCGCAACGGTAACCGGCAGGTTGGCGTCGCGCTCGATGCGGCCGATCGCGGTCACGGCCTCACCGAGCGACACCCCGTCCGCCAGATTGAATGAAATGGTAACGGAGGGCAGCTGTCCCTGATGATTGACGGTAACCGGGCCAACGCCTTGGAGGATGGTGGTGAAGGAATCGAGCGGCACCATTTGCCCGCCGCCGCCCGGCACGTTGCTGGCGCGGATATAGATCTTCGATAGCGCCGACGGGTTCTCCTGATAGGCGGGATCGATCTCCAAGATGACTTCATAGTCGTTCGAGGGCGCATAGATGGTCGAGATCTGCCGAGTGCCGAAGGCGCTGTAGAGCGCGTTGCGCGCCGCGTCGGCGGTGACGCCGAACTGCGCCATCTTGTCCCGATCGAAATTCACCAGCGCTTGCCGATTCTGCAGCTGAAGGTCCGAGGTGACGTCCTGGAAACCCGGCAACTTCGATATCTTGCCGAGCATCAGCGGCGCCACCCGGTAGAGCTCCTCGAGGTCGCCGTCCTGCAGCGTGTATTGGTACTGGCTCTTCGAGAGCCTGCCGCCGAGCTGAATGTTCTGGATGGGCTGGAAGAATACGCTGAAGCCGGGCACGCGCGCGGTCTCGCGGCGGAGCTGCTGAATCACCTCGGTCACTGAGTCGGTGCGATGGTCCAGCGGTTTCAACGCGATGAACATGCGGCCCGTATTGAGGGCCGGGCTGAAACCCGTGGCGCCCACGAAGGAATTGACATCGGCGACGTTGGGGTTGGCTTTGACGATCGCCGCCGCCTCTCGCTGGTGAACTCCCATGGACTCGAAGGAGGCGTCCTGCGCGCCCTCGGTCGTCGCGAAGATGAGGCCGGTATCCTCGATGGGGAAGAAGCCCTTGGGGACGTGGACGTAGAGCCACCCGCTGACCAGAATCGTGGCGAGCGTGACGAGCAAGGTCAGGAACTTGTGGTGCAGGACTCGACCAAGCGACCAGCCGTAGAAGCGGACCATCGCCTGAAAGCCGGCTTCGGTGGCGCGATAGAGCGCATTGTGCTTCTCGCCTGCGTGACTCTTGAGAAGCCGCGAGCACAGCATCGGCGTCAGCGTCAACGACACCAAGCCCGAGATCAGGATGGTCATGCTGATGGTGACCGCGAATTCGCGAAACACGCGGCCGACCACGCCACCCATGAACAGCACCGGGATGAATACCGCGACCAACGAGAGCGTGATCGAGATGATGGTGAAGCCGATCTCGCGCGATCCTTTGAGTGCGGCCTCGAAGGGCCGTTCGCCGCCTTCGATGTGGCGCACGATGTTCTCGAGCATGACGATGGCATCGTCCACCACGAATCCGACGGACAGCGTCAGCGCGAGCAGCGAGAGGTTGTCGATCGAGTAGCCGAACACATACATGCCGGCGAAGGTACCGATCACGGAGACCGGCAAGGCCAGCGCCGGGATGATCGTCGCCGTGACGTTGCGCAGGAAGAGGAAGATCACCATCACCACCAACGCCACCGTGAGCAGCAGCGTGAAGCGCACGTCGGCGACGGATTGCCGGATCGAGGTCGAGCGATCGTTGAGGACCTTGAGATCGATCGAGGGCGGGATCTCCGCCTGAAAGATCGGCATCAGGGCGCGGATGCTGTCGACCACTTCCACCGTATTGGCATCCGGCTGGCGCTGGACGGCCAGGATGATGGACCGCGTGCCATTGAGCCAGCCCGCCACCTTGTTGTTCTCGACGCTGTCCACTGCCTTGGCAACCTCGCCGAGCCGAACCGGCGCACCGTTGCGGTAGGCCACGATCAAGGGCTCGTAGAGCTTCGCCGCACCCAGTTGGCTGCTCGCTTGAAGAGTGAAGCTCTGCGTGGGTCCCGATAATTGCCCCACCGGCGTGTTCGAATTGGCGGCCGCAACCGCTGTCATCAGATCGTCGAGACCGATGCCCTTGGAGGCCAGTGACTCAGGATTAGCCTGGATGCGCACCGCATATTTCTGAGCGCCGAATACGCTCACCTGGGCGACGCCGGAAAGCTGCGAGATGCGCTGCGCCATCAGGGTCTCGGCGTACTCGTCGACCACCGAAAGGGGCTGGGTCGCGGACGAGAGCACTGCGAACAGCACGGGCTGATCCGCGGGGTTGACCTTCTGAAACGAAGGGGGCGTGGTCATCTCGACGGGGAGCTTGCGTGCGGCGGTCGTCAGGGCCGACTGCACGTCAAGCGCCGCGCCGTCGATGTTGCGGTCGAGATCGAACTGGAGCGTGATCGATGTCACGCCCTGCCCGCTGGTCGACGTGACCGAGCTCAGCCCCGCGATGTTCGAGAATTGGCGCTCAAGCGGCGTGGCGACCGAGGAGGCCATGCTCTCCGGGCTGGCGCCCGGAAGATTGGCGTTGACGACAATCGTGGGGAAATCGACCCGTGGCAGCGCCGCGACCGGCAGGAGGCGATAGCTGAACAGACCAAAAATGACGAAGGCCATCATCAGCAACGTCGTCATGACCGGACGACGGATGCAGGTCTCCGGCAACGTCATGTACGCCGCTCCGCCTGCGTGCCGGTCGTGGCGCTTGTGCGAATCTCGACGCGGCTGCCATTCGTGAGCCGCAACTGCCCGTCTGTCACGACGCGCTCGTCTGCGTTCAGGCCCTTGGAGATCACGCTCTCGTTGCCGACGGTCCGGTTAACCGTGACCGGCCGCATCTCGACCGTATTGTCCTGCTTCACGACGAACACGTAGCTGCCGTTCTGGCCGACCTGCACCGCGCTGCTTGGGACCGTGACGGCATCCGTCTCGACACGCAGCGTGCTCGATACGTTCACGAACTCGCCGGGCCACAAGCGCTCATCGGCATTGTCGAAGATCGCTTTGAGCGAAATGGTGCCGGTGGTGGGATCGATCTGATTGTCGAAGAAAAAGATCTTGCCGTTGATCGGCGTGCCGAGATCGCCGGGGACGGATGCTTGCACCGGCACCGTGCCGGCGCCGACCGCGGCACGAATGCCGGGCAGCTCGCGCTGAGGCACGGCGTAGCTCACATAGATCGGCTTGATCTGGTTGATGGTGACCAGTGAGATCGTGTCCTGGGCCTTCACGGCATTGCCGGTCTTGAGCGCGATCGTGCCGACACGCCCGTCCATGGGCGAGCGGATCGTGTAATAGGTGAGTTGGACCTTGAAGGTGTCGATGATTGCCTGATCCGCGAGCACGGTCGCTTCGAGCGATGCGACGTTGGTCTGCGCAGTGTCCAGTTGCTGGCGCGAGACGAATTCCTTCTCGGTGAGCGGCTTGTAGCGCCCGACGTCTCGCTTGGCGTTCTCCAGCTGAGCACGATCCTTGACCAGCGTGGCCTCGGCCTGCTTGAGCTGCGCCTCAGCCGCGCGGGTATCGAGCACGAACAGGACATCGCCGGCCTTCACGGCTTGGCCGTCGCTGATCTTGACCTCGGCGATCTCGCCGTCGACCCGAGACTTGACCGCAACCGTGGCAATCGGCTGTACCGTGCCGATGGCATCGACGCGTACAGGCATGGGCTTGTGGGCGGCGGGCGCGATCAAGACAGGCACTGCCGGCGCCGCAGTGGTCGCGCGAGGCGGCTCTGCGGCTTTCAGCACAAAGGTTTGGTAGGCGATGCCGCCGGCGGCCGCCACCGCCACAAACGCCACCGCAATGGTCACGCGTTTCATCTAGAGATACCGCTTCGCCGATGCCCGACCCTGGGTCCCCGACGGCTCCTCAAAACGGGCACGCCGCATTATACACATAAAGATTAACGGCACGATTCTCGCTCTGGGTGTGCAGAGTCCCGCCGCCGGCCCGACTGTCGCGCGCGTCCGCTGAGACGCATAGCTGTCCGCCGTGAATTAATCAATCCTGCGATGGGATGGCTCTGGTAACATTCCCGAGTGCGGGCGTGGGCATGTGGCCATCGCGCGCGGCATCGCAGCGGAGCCGGCCTTGCGCCGGAAGAACCGGCCGCGTGAAAGCTCAGTTTCATAGCAGTCGGCAGCCGGCATGCCCGCGTCTCGGGCGCCGTGCCTGGGCCACCGGATCAAGGAGCCTCGTCGAGCAGTGCGAATGGAGTCTTCCACGGGCGGCTTCGGCAACGTGGTGCGCGCGCTCAGCATCCGCAATTACCGGATCTATACGCTCGGAAACGCGATCTCTCTGATCGGGATCTGGCTGCAGCGGGTTGCCGTGGGCTGGCTCGCCTGGCAGCTCACGCATTCCGGCACCTGGCTCGGCCTGGTGGCTTTCGCCGACCTCGCACCGGTGGTCTTCCTGAGCCCGATCGCGGGGGCGCTCGCCGACCGGCGCGATCGCGTCTGGGTGATCCGGATGACGCAGATCGTGGCGATCAGCCAGGCACTCTTGCTGGCGGTGCTCACCTTCGCCGGCATCATCACGATCTGGAGCCTGTTTCTGCTCACGCTCGTGCTCGGCTCGGCCAACGCCGTGGCGCAGCCGGCGCGGCTGGCGCTGATTCCCAATCTGGTGAATCGGGAATCCTTGCCATCGGCTGTGGCGATCAACTCGATCGTGTTCAACAATGCGCGGTTCGTCGGGCCGGCCATCGCTGGTATCGCCATTGCTCAAGGCTCGGTATCCCTCAGCTTCGCGCTGAATGCGCTCGCTTATATCGCCTTCTCGTTGTGTCTCTCCCGCGTCGTGGTGGCACCCGAGCGCAGCGCCGGCCATGGCGGCCATCGCCGCATGCTCAGCGAGACCTTGGAGGGATATCTCTATGCGCTCAGGCATCCGGGCATCGGACCGATGCTCGGCATGTTCGCGCTGAGCTCGGTGATCTGCCGCGGATTCATCGAGATGCTTCCGGGATTCGCCGACAGCGTGTTCGACCGCGGGCCCCAGGGCTTGGCCTGGATGGTGGCGACCGCGGGCTTGGGCGCGATGCTCGGCGGCACCTGGATGGTCTGGCGCAGCGGGATCGAGGGGCTCACCGACCTTCTGGTGATGCACATGCTCCTGCTCTCGGTGGCGCTCCTGGCCTTCACCGCGACCACCGAGTTCTGGATTGCGTTGCCTTGTCTGTTCGTCGCGGGCGCCGGCCTGGTGGTCACCGGCGTCAGCGCGCAGACACTGGTCCAGAGCGCCGTCGATCCAACCATGCGCGGCCGAATCATGGGACTCTACGGCATGATCTTCCGAGGCGGTCCGGCCTTGAACTCGCTGTTGATCGGCTTGCTCTCCTCGCAGCTCGGCCTACGGCTGCCGCTCGCTGGAGGCGCGGCGCTCTCGATCCTGCTCTGGGCTTGGGGCCGTTGGCACCGGGTCCGAATGGCCGCGGCGCTGGAGGCGACGCCGCAAGGCGCGCCTGCGGATTAGTCCGTGAGCGCTGCCTCCGAGCGGTACCCGCCTGCGCTCTTTTGTTTTGGTCTTGGCTACACCGCGGGATTTTTATCGCGCGTGCTCAAGGCCGAAGGCTGGCGCGTGCTCGGTACCTGCCGCGCGGCGGATGCGCCCCGGAGGAAGGTGGCGGACGAGATCGAGATGCGGGTCTTCGATCGCGCGCATCCGCTCGCCGATGCGCGTGCGATCCTCGCGGGCGCGACGCATCTCCTGAGCTCGGTGCCGCCGGACCAGGCGGGCGACCCCGTCCTCGACCTCCATGGCGAAGACATCGCCGCCGCCCGGGGGCTCCGGTGGATCGGCTATCTCTCGACCACGGGCGTCTATGGCGACCGGGCGGGCGGCTGGGTGGATGAGGCCGCGCAGCTGCTGCCTACTGGCGAGCGTGGCCGTCGTCGGGTCGACGCGGAGACACGGTGGCTCGAGCTCCAGCGGCGCCACGGCTCTCCCGTCCACATCTTTCGCTTGGCTGGTATCTATGGGCCCGGCCGTAATGTCCTCGATACCGTACGTTCGGGTGCCGCCCGGCGCATCGAAAAGCCGGGCCAAGTCTTCTCGCGCATTCATGTCTCGGATATCGCGCAGGTGTTGCGCGCATCCATAGCGAAGCCCGAACCTGGCGCTATCTACAATGTTTGCGACGACGATCCGGCGCCTCCGGCCGATGTCATCGCCTTCGCTTGCGGTCTACTGGGTGTACCACTTCCGCCTTCGGTGCCCTTCGAGCAGGCCGAGCTCTCCGAGATGGCGCTCAGCTTCTATGCCGATAACAAGCGCGTCTCCAATCGACGGATCAAAGAGGAGCTCGGCGTAAGCTTGCGCTTTCCCAGCTACCGTGACGGGCTTGCAATGCTCCTCAAGGAGTGAGCAGCGGCTCCAGCGTTCGCATGAGAAGCGCGAGATCCTCGTCAGTCGAGAGCCGGTGGTCGCCGTCCTTGACCAGAGTCACCGTGACGTCCCGGCCTTCCAGCGTCTCGGTGAGGGCAAGGCTGGTACGCCAGGGCACGTCGGGGTCGCGCATGCCGTGGAGCAAACGGACGGGACAGCCGAGCGCGATGGGCGCTCGCATGAGGAGATGGCGGCGGCCCTCCTCGATCAGAGCCCGCGTGTAGACGTAGCCCTCTGGGCTGTACTCGGAGGGCAAACGAATCAAACCGTCGCGCAGCAGGGTCGCTCGCTGCTCGGCGCCGAGCTCGGCCCACATGAGGTCCTCGGTTGCATCGGGCGCCGCGGCGATTCCCACCAGAGCGTGTATCCGCCGGGGCCGCGCGAGGGCCGCCAGCAGCATGATCCAGCCACCAAGACTCGAGCCCACGAGCACCTGCGGGCCTTGCGTGAGCTCGTCGAGCACTGCGAGCGCATCCGCCTTCCAGCGCCCGACCGTGGCGTCCGTGAACGCGCCGGAGGAGGCGCCGTGTCCGAAATAGTCGAAGCGAAGGTAGGCTTGGCCGCGCTCCGCGCAGAAGCGATCGAGCGCCTCGGCCTTGGTGCCGGTCATATCCGACATGAACCCGCCCAAGAACACGATGCCCGGCGAACGGCCGTGGCGACGCCGATACGCGACGGTCTCACCACCGTGGCGCACGAGGGTTTGCGACAGCGAAGCATCGGGATTCGCCGAGGGCATGGACATTTGCTTCACCACCATCGCATTCTCATGAAATGACCACCGTCAGTGCAGACACTAGCATCGGCTCCGCGCCGCGGAGAAGTCGGGCGCCGGCCGTGCTACAGGTGCTGCCGAGCCTGGTGACCGGCGGTGTCGAGCGCGGCACGATTGAG
This sequence comes from Allostellaceae bacterium, assembly GCA_035938015.1. GTDB lineage: Bacteria > Pseudomonadota > Alphaproteobacteria > ATCC43930 > CGMCC-115725 > DASZHJ01. Next base: position 3,716 of record DASZHJ010000401.1, on the reverse strand, counting down.
ATGGCGCAGGCGCTAGTGGCGGCGGGTTGGCAAGCCGTGGTGGCGTCCTCTGGCGGCCCGCTCGTGCGCGAGATTGAGCGCGCCGGCGCGCGCCACGTCACGCTGCCGCTCGCCTCCAAGAATCCGCTGGTGCTGCGCGCGAACATCAACCGGCTGATCGAGGTTATCGGGCGCCATACCATCGACATCGTCCATGCGCGCAGCCGTGCGCCGGCCTGGAGCGCGCTCTGGGCCGCGCGCCGCACCGGCCGACACTTCGTCACCACGTTCCACAACGCCTATGGCGCCGGCTCACGGTTGAAGCACATCTACAATTCCGTGATGGCGAAGGGCGAGCGCGTGATCGCGATATCCGAGTTCGTTGGCGCGCACGTGGCGCAGGTGTACGGCGTCACCTCCGATCGCTTGCGCGTGGTGCCGCGCGGGGTCGACTTCGTGCGGTTCACGCCCGAGTCCGTCGGCGCGCAGCGGCTGGTGACTCTCTCCCGCCAATGGCAGCTTCCGGACGGAGCGCTGGTGGTGATGATGCCGGGCCGGCTGACCCGGTGGAAGGGCCAGCTCGTTTTGATCGAGGCAATCGCGCTGCTCGGCCGCGCCGACGTGCGCTGCGTGTTCGTGGGCTCCGGAGATGCGCGCTATCGCCGCGAGCTCGAGGCGCAGGCCGCGAAACTCGGCCTCGGCGCCGCCGTGGAGATCGTTGACGAATGCCGCGACATGCCAGCGGCCTACATGCTCGCCGACGTGGTGGTCTCCGCCTCGACGTCGCCCGAAGGTTTCGGTCGCGTCGTGGTGGAGGCGCAGGCTATGGGCCGGCCGGTGGTCGCGACCAACCATGGCGGGGCGCGCGAGACCGTGGTGCACGGCAGCACGGGCTGGCTGGTGCCGCCGGGCGATGCCCGGGCGCTGGCCGAGGCCGTCGCCGAGGCGCTGAAGCTCGGACCCGAAGAGCGGCTCGCCCATGCTGCGCGCGCCATCGCTCATGTCCGGCGCAACTTCGACACCGCGACCATGGCCGCGCGCACGCTCGACGTTTACGAGGAGGTGCTGTTTCCCGCGGCAGCGGCGATACGCGCGGCGCAGGCGGCGCTGGCATAAGGGCTCCGGGGTGACGGGCCGGGCCCGGATACTCGTGATCAAGCTGGGCGCGCTGGGCGACGTCGTGCAGGCCCTGGGTCCGGCGGCCGCGATCCGACGGCATCATCCCGATGCGGAGATCGTGCTGCTCACCACGGCGCCGTTCCAGCGTTTTCTGCGCGAGGCGCCCTATTTCGATACCGTCTGGGCTGACGAGCGGCCCGGACCGCTTGATCTCACGGGTCTCTTGCGACTGCGCCGGCGCCTGCGCGCAGCGGCATTCTCGCGCGTCTACGATCTGCAGACTTCGGCGCGCTCAAATTGGTATTTTCGGCTCCTCGGCCCACCCCCGCGGCCGGAATGGTCGGGCATCGCGCGCGGCGCCTCGCACCCGCACGACAACCCCGCGCGAAATGCCATGCATACTCTCGAGCGCCAAGCCGATCAGCTTCGAGGCACCGGTATCCTCGATGTGCCGCCGCCGGATTTGAGCTGGGTCCCGGCTGATCTGGAGCGCTTAGGCCTGCCCGAGCGTTTCGTGGCGCTGGTGCCGGGCGGCGCTCCGCATCGGCCGGAGAAGCGCTGGCCGATGGAGCACTACGCGGCGCTCGCTCAGATTATCGTCTCCCGGGGCGCCGCGCCGGTGGTGGTGGGCGGCCCGGCCGAGCGTGGGCTCGGTGCCGCGATCCGCGCGGCTTGCAGAGCCACATGCGATCTTACGGGCGAGACCGATCTCGGGGAGGTGGTGGCGCTGGGCCGGCGGGCGCTCTGCGTTGTCGGCAACGATACGGGGCCGATGCACCTTCTGGTCGCGGCGGGGGCGCCGGCGACGGTGCTCTACTCCGGAGCCTCCGATCCCGCGCTCACGGCGCCCCGGGGGCGGCGGGTCCAGATCCTGCAGCGGCCAATCCTAGCCGACCTTAGGGTGGAGAAGGTTGCCGCCACGCTCGCCTTCGGTTAAACCCAAGCCCCTCGCACGCCACCAAGGTCTTGGGATCCGCCCGTCATGCCGCCCGATGCTTCCGCGCCCGTCGCCGTCACACTGCCGGACGGATCCGTGCGCAAATTTCCAGGCCCGGTCTCGGGCGCCGAGCTTGCAAAGGCGATCGGACCGGGTCTCGCCAAGGCGGCGCTCGCCCTGAAGGTGGATGGCTCGGCCAAGGACCTTGCCGCCGTCATCGACCGTGACGCCAAGGTTGCCATCGTCACGCGGACCTCGCCGGAGGCGCTGGAGCTGCTGCGCCACGATGCCGCCCATGTGATGGCGGAAGCCGCCAAGGAGCTGTTTCCCGACGTTCAGGTGACCTTCGGTCCGGCGACCGAGACGGGCTTCTACTACGACTTTGCCCGCGATCACCCCTTTACGCCCGAGGATCTCGCGAAGCTCGAGCAGCGCATGCATGAGATCGTCGACCGCGACGAGGCGATCACGCGCGAGGTCTGGTCGCGCGACGATGCCGCGCGCTTCTTCAAATCGATCGGCGAGAAGTACAAAGCGGAATGGATCCAGGAGATCCCGCCGCACGAGGAGATCAGCATTTACCGGCAGGGAAAGTTCGTCGATCTCTGCACGGGCCCGCACCTGCCCTCGACGGGCAAGCTCGGCCACGCCTTCAAGGTGATGAAGGTGGCGGGCGCCTATTGGCGCGGGGACGCCAAGAACCAGCAGCTGCAGCGCGTTTATGGCACGGCTTTCCCGGACCAGAAACAACTCGACGCCTACCTCCATCAGGTCGAGGAGGCGGAGAAGCGCGACCATCGACGCCTGGGCCGCGAACTCGACCTTTTCCATCAGCAGGAGGAGGCGGTCGGCAGCGTCTTCTGGCACCCGAAGGGCTGGACGCTGTTCCGCACCGTCGAGACCTACATGCGCCGGCGGCTCGAGGCGGCCGGATATCTCGAGGTGAAGACGCCGCAGCTCATCGATCGCGCGCTTTGGGAGGCGTCGGGACACTGGGAGAAATTCCGGCAGAACATGTTCACGGTGAAGGACGAGGACGAGGGCCACGAGCACGTCCTCGCGCTGAAGCCCATGAACTGCCCCGGCGCGGTGCAGATCTTCCGGCAGGGCCTCAAGAGCTACCGTGATCTGCCGCTGCGCCTTGCCGAGTTCGGCTCCTGCCACCGCAACGAGCCCTCGGGCGCGCTCCACGGCATCATGCGCGTGCGCGCATTTACCCAGGACGACGCGCACATCTTCTGCACCGAGGACCAGATCGAGCCCGAGAGCGTAGCGTTCTGCGAGCTCCTGCGCAGCATCTACCGGGATTTCGGGTTCGAGGAAATCACGGTGAAGTTCGCCGACCGGCCTGATTTGCGCGCCGGCTCTGATGCCATCTGGGACAAGGCGGAGGCCGCGCTCAAACGCGCGGCGGAGGCGGCGGGACTACCCCACACCCGCAATCCCGGCGAGGGCACGTTCTACGGGCCCAAGCTTGAATTCGTGCTGCGCGACGCCATCGGCCGCGACTGGCAGTGCGGCACGCTGCAGCTCGATTTCGTGTTGCCCGAGCGGCTCGACGCCAGCTACATCGGCGAGGACGGCCAACGCCACCGCCCCGTGATGCTGCACCGCGCGATCCTGGGGTCGTTCGAGCGGTTCATCGGCATATTGATCGAGCAATATTCCGGACGGTTTCCGA
>DASZHJ010000400.1:0-2435 GCA_035938015.1 Allostellaceae bacterium | reverse complement strand
GCCAGCGTCATCACGAAGCTGGTGGTGGCGTCATAGGCGAAGCCGCCGACGCTGGGGATGCCGTAGAACACCAGGTAGACCAGCAACAGCAGAGGCACGTTGCGGATGAACTCGACATAGGCCGCGACCGCCGTGCGCACGGCCCGCCCGGCGCCGTGCGACAGCACCGCCAGGCCGAGCCCGATCACGATGCCGATCGCGATCCCGACCGCCGCCAATTCGAGGCTCAGCACCAGCCCCCAGGAGAGCCGGTCGAAATACTTCCAGACCAGGTTGAAGTTCAGGTGGTATGGCAAGGCGCGCGGATCCCGGCGCCACGGGCCCGCTTGGGGGCGGGCCCGTGGTCTCAGGCGAAAGGATCAGATCGGCGGGAAGCCGGGCTTCTGCACCGGCGGCTTCTCGCCGAAGAACTCCTCGAAGGCGCCCGTGTAGATCTCCGGCTGATGCCCGTGCATGGCGACGTCGAAGCAGGTGTTGATCCAGTGCAGCCAGTCCGGATCGCCCTGCCGCACCGCGGCGCTATAGAGCTGCGCCTCATAGGCGTAACCGGGATCGGCGTAGTCGCCGGGATTGCGCTTGGCGAGCCATTTCACGGTGGAGGCGTCCACCACCCCGACATCGGCCCGTCCCGAGGTCACCGCCTGCATCGCGTTCGCCTGGCTGTCGAGCTGCATCACCTGCGCCTCCGGGAGCGCGTTGTGTACGAGTATGTCGGCATCGACGTTCTGCAGCACCGAGGCCCGCACGGCTTTGCCGGCGGCCTTCAGCTCCGCGTAGGTCTTGTACTTCGACTTGGGCGAGGTCAGCAGCGCCGCGCCCTCAACGTAATAGGGGCGCGAGAACGCCACCAGCTGCGCGCGGGCGGGCGAGACCGTCATGAACTGGATCACGACATCGACCTTGCCGCTGGTGATGTTGGGGATGCGCGCGTTCGCTTCCTGGCGGACGTACTCCACCTTCGTCTCGTCGTCGAACAGGCCTTTGGAGAGGATGCGCGCCATCGCGATATCCATGCCCGTGAGTTGGCCCTTGTCGTCCTCGAAGTGCCAGGGCGGATTGGTCGACCCGGTGCCGACGATCAGCTTGCCGCGGTCGAGCACGGTGCGCAGCAGGCTGGCCGGTGCCGCCTGTGCCGCCGCGCGCCGCGGGTCCAGCGCTGCACCCGCCGCCGCCAGCGCCAAGCTGGCGCCGCCGAGCCTCAACAAGTTCCGCCGTTGCGTGCTTTCGGTCATTTTTGTCTCCACTGCGATGAAGCCCCGCTCGCCACTCTAGTCCGACCGCACAGTGATCGGAAGACCCTGTCAATTTTCGAATACCGCTTGCCCTCGACAGGTGTATCGCAAAAAAGCGTGATATGTCTGCGAGGCCGATCGAGGGTGATGCTCGACTTACGGACAGGAGAACAGCGATGAGCCGGTCAACGATCCGCGAGCGACTGGGCCTCAGGCCCATCATCAATGTCTCCGGTACCATGACGGCGCTCGGGGCCTCGATCGGCCTCGCGTCCGTCGCCATGGCTATGGCGGAGACGCTGCCGGAGTTCGTGGAGATCGATGACCTCCAGCGCAAGGCCAGCGCGGTCATCGCGCGCCTGACGGGTGGGGAGGCGGGGCTGGTGACCGCGTCAGCGGCGGCGGGCATGACCATCGCCATCGCTGGCGCTATGACCGGTCCCGACCTTGCTCGGGTCGAGCAGCTCCCGGACGCCACCGGCATGAAGAACGAGGTGCCGATCCTGCGCGGCCATATGGTCTATTACGGCGCGCCCGTGGAGCAGGCGATCCGGCTCGCCGGCGCGCAACCGGTTCCCGTCGGCGGCGCTACGCGCGCACAGGCCTATCAGCTGGAGGCGGCCCTCAGCGAGCGGACCGCGGCGGCGCTCTATGTGGTCTCACATCACACCGTGCAGTTCGGTCAGATCCCGCTCGCGGAGTTCGCCGCGATCTGCCATGCCCGCAACGTGCCGGTGATCGCCGATCTCGCCTCCGAATATGAGCTGCGCGGATTCCTGGCCGCCGGCACGGATATCGCGATCTACAGCGCGCACAAGTTCCTGAGCGGGCCCACGGCCGGCATCATCGCGGGGCGCAAGGATCTCGTGCGCGCGGCCTTCTTACAAAATCTCGGTATCGGGCGCGGCATGAAGGTGGGCAAGGAGACCATCGTGGGAGCGATCGCCGCGCTCGAGGCCTGGGAGAAGCGCGATCACAAGGCGGTTCGCGCCCGCGAGCAGGGCCATCTCGACCTCTGGATCGCGCGTCTGAAGGGGCTGCCCGGGATTATCGCCGAGATCGTGCCAGATCCCACCGACAATCCGCTCGACCGGGTGAAGCTCGCGGTCGATCCGCGCGAGGCCCGCATCACCGCTTGGGATCTCGCGGATGCGTTGGCCCGCGGCGTGCCGCCCGTGATCGTGCGCGACCACGAGGCCGAGC
>DASZHJ010000399.1:0-10420 GCA_035938015.1 Allostellaceae bacterium | reverse complement strand
CCCGATAGAGAGGCTCCGCCATCACGGCTTGCCAAATGCCTCCCCAGCCCAGCCAGTCGAACAGGTCCTCGATCCCGAAATCCACGCCGACGTAGTTTGAGATAAACGAGCCCGTACGCAGTGGCGCCCAGGAATCGCCTTGTATCGAATGAAGGAAGGTGAGACCCAGAGACATCGCGCTGCCGAACAGGGTCATGACACCGACAACGATCAGAAATCCCGAGAACGCGCCCATATGCCTTTTCGACTCCAAGGTGCATAGCCGCACGCGAGTCTAGGTTCGACTCCAGCTATCACGATTATTTTACCATGCTCCGCGCGGGCTACCGAGTGCCGATCGCACGGCATTCGAGTCGCCGAAATTTGATCCGTCCCAGGCCTAGTACGCCATGGGTCAGGCGGCCGGCTGGGTTCCCCGCCGGACTTGGCTTCGGGCGCTATATCCGAATATATATACCGTATTCAGTCACACCACCGCTTGAGAGGCTCGTACGCACGATGCGAAAAATCTGGCTTGCCGCCTTATGCATCGCCGCTCAGCTTGCCCTCGCATCGGCGGCGAGCGCGAAGGACATCGTGGTGTTCGCGGCGGCCAGCCTGAAGAATGCTCTCGACGAGGCGAGCACCTCCTATCAGCGGGATGCCGAGACGAAGGTGCGGATTTCCTATGCCGCGAGCTCGACCTTGGCCAAGCAAATCGAGAACGGCGCGCCCGCGGACCTCTTCATTTCTGCGGACCTCGACTGGATGGACTACCTTCAGCAGCGCAGCCTGATCAGAGCGGAGACGCGTGTTACGCTGCTGGGCAATCGCCTCGTCCTGATTGCGCCCGCGGACAGTACGGCGACGATCGAGATCCACCCCGGCATCGGGCTCGCCGATTTGCTCGGCAACGAGCGCCTTGCCATGGCCGACCCTAGCGCCGTGCCGGCCGGCAAATACGGCAAGACCGCACTCGAGAAACTCGGCATTTGGCCATCGGTCGCCCCCAAGGTGGCGGCGGCGGAGGATGTCCGCGCGGCACTGCTTCTGGTATCGCGGCGCGAGACGCCGCTGGGGATCGTCTACGCGACTGACGCCGCGGCGGACAAGGGGGTCCGCATCGTCGCGACCTTCCCGGAGGACACCCATCCACCGATCGTTTATCCCGCCGCCGAAGTCGCGCCCGGCGGCAATTCCAGTGCGAGCGCGTTCCTCGATTTTCTCAAGTCCGACCGCGCGCGGCCGTTCTTCGAGCGGCAAGGATTCAGATTCCTCCCATGAGACAGCCATATAGCGTCCCTATCCGGTCAGTTCGAAGTCGCTCGCAATTGAGCGATCAGCTTCGCCGAGCGACGGTGCAAGATGCGCTGCGCATCCTTCTCCATCGCGCGATAGGCGCGGATTATCGAGCTGCCAAGCGGTGTTACGCTGGCTTTGCCGCCGCCCACCCCGCCGAGCCGCGTCGCCACTACGGGCACGCGGAAACACGAATTGAGGTCGTCGACTAGGAGCCACGCGCGCCGATACGACATCTTCATGGCGCGCCCGGCGGCGCTGATCGAGCCGTGGCGTGCGATCTCCTCGAGCAGGCGGATCTTCCCGGGCCCGAGACGAACTGTGCTTGCGAGGTCTAGGCGCAGAAAAAGCTTCGCCCCGCTGGCGGGCTCTTGCCTAATCACCAGGACGGAAGATGACGATTCGCACGCGGCGATTGCGTGGATTGTTCACTTGATCGCTGGTCAGCACCTCCGGCTCGAGCTTGCCGCGGCCCTCGATCTTGATCACCGATGCTTCGATGCCCTCGCGTACCAGCTCGTCGCGGACGGCATCGGCGCGCCGCACGGAAAGACGATCCTGCCCCTCCGTCGATCCGACCGTGTCGGCGTAGCCGATCACTTTGACGTGTGAGAAATCTCCTTTTGCGACCGTCTGTCGGATGGCGTTCGCGGCATCGCTGACAACGGGCCGGGCTACCGAGGAGAGCTTGGCGCTCGCGAAATCGAAATAGAGCACGTACTGCTCCGGCCCCCCCGACGATTTCCCTTGGGCTCGGGCATCCGTGGCTGCGGCCGCGCCCAGCAACCCTCCGAGCGTTGCGAAGACGACGACCGACCGGCGCGATACCACATTAGCCCCACCACATGCACCCATTATGCTGTGTTCCCCCCGATCGACGAATCCGTCGGAAGCATCCCAGGACTCTGGCGAGATATCAACCGTCTGACGGGTCGGGATGCCTCCCGCCTCACCCTCGCGGGTTCCCTGTCGGGATTGCGCTTCCTACGAGACTCTATGTCTCCGCCAGTAGGGCGTTCGCGATCGTCGACCACTCCGCTTCCAGCGAGGTGGTGGCCACCGGCCGGCCGGCGCGGCGATACCAATGGCCGGCGTTCGAGAGGTCGCCTTCCTTGCGATGCAGGTAAGCGTGCACCCAGGTGCCGGCCGGACTCTGCTCGTCCTGCTGAGCCGAGGCGTGGGCCTTGTTCCAATCGCCTTTGGCGTCCCACCAAAGCGCGAGGAGCGCGTGGCTCAGTTCCGGCGGCTCGTTCTTGGCGAGGGTCTGCCTGAAGTCTTCGATGTTCATGATCGAATTCTGGACCGGCTCGACGCGCGACGCCAGAGGCAAACGGACTAGCGTCCGCGACGGCGCTTTTCCGCGCGCTCCGCCTCCTCTTCCAAGCGCGCCTCGTTCCGCCGCAGGAAGAGCCACGCCGCGCCGACGGCGACAGCGCCGACGACCCCGAGGAGCAAGCCCGCCCGGCCGACGATCCCGTGCGCCTGCTTGCCCAGGGCGTAAGCCGCCGAGCCATAAACCGTCGCCCACGTAACCCCGCCTGCGGCATTGAACGCCACAAACCGCGGCCAAGCCATCCGGTTCGCACCGGCGACGAAGGGCGCGAGCGTGCGCAGCAGGGTGATGAAGCGTCCGGCGAACACCAGAGCACCACCGTAGCGGGTGAACAGGTATTGCCCGAGCTTTATGCGACGGTCGCTGAGCCCAATATATGAGCCGTATCGGCGAAGCAGCCGATATCCCAGCGAGCGCCCGATCCAGAAACCGGCATTGTCGCCGACCATGGCGCCGCCAGCGGCGGCGCCAATCACCAGCACAATGTTGAGCTCGTGTGTGGTGCCCGCGGCGATCGATGCGGCGATCAATGTCGCTTCGCCAGGCAGCGGTATGCCCGTGCCCTCGATGCCCACAATCAAGGCCACTACGAGGTAACCATAGGCCGTGAGCAGATGGGCGATCTCGGCGTGGCTGAAGAAGGGCATGGGATCTATGCGCGCTGCCGGCTCGATTTTGCCGTCTGGGTATGATTGAGTGGCGCCGCCGGCCTTGCGCAGGCTAGGCCGTCTGGGGGACGAATGCATCCATGATCGCGAGGACCTGGGGAGCGCTGCTGGCTGCCGCCATGCTTTTGCCTGCGGGTTCTGTTGCGCAGGCAGACGACGCCGGGCCGATTCTCGGCAAATGGCTGATCTCTCAATATCAGCTGGCACCGTGGTCGCGCCCGGAAGACGCGCCCCAGCTCAACGCCGAGGCCAAGAAGCTTCTCAAGCTTCAGGTGACCTATAGCGCGAAAGCGGTCACCGCCAGGAACACGACCATCGGCTGCAAGGACGCGCACTATGAAACAAGCAACTTCCCTTACGATGAGCTCTTCCAGGGCGCGCTGGGTGAACTCTCCGCGGAGGCACGCGCCAAAACCGTAAAAGAGCTTGGCTTTCCGCGGGAGCCCGTGCCGGGGATCGAACTCGGCTGCTCCACCGGCGAGTTCTCCTACCACTTCCGCGACCCGAATACGGTGCTATTCGCGCTCAGCGACGTCATCTACATTCTGACGCGTCAGTGAGCCCCATATCGCCATGAATTCCGAGAAACACTCGCTCGAAACCTGGCCCGACGAAATCTATGGCGTGCTGGTCGAGGAGAAGACCCGCCAGGTCGCTTACGTCCCGGACGCCGGCCACACCCGCCTGATAGAGCGCTGCCGCGCCGATGCCGGCATGAAATCGGTGATGCTCACCACCGAGGAGGAAGGCATCGGCGTGCTCGCGGGCGCCTGGCTCGGCGGCGAGCGCGGCGTGCTGCTGATGCAGAGCAGCGGGGTTGGCAATTGCATCAACATGCTTTCGCTCGCGACCGTCTGCCGGTTTCCATTGCTGATGCTGGTGACCATGCGTGGCGAATGGGGCGAGTTCAATCCGTGGCAGATCCCCATGGGCAAGGGTACCGGGCCCATCCTCGAGCAGGCGGGCGTGCTCGTCCACCGGATCGATCACGCGGCGGATGCCGCCGAGACCGTGCAAGCGGCGGCGCGCATTGCCTTCAGCAGCGACCGCGCCGCGGCGGTGCTGATCGCGCAGCGCGTCATCGGTACGAAGGTGTTCAAATGAGCGGCGCTACGGCCAGGTCGCCGAAAGCACCCTCCGTTCTCGAGCGCCGATCGGTGATGCGCGCCCTGGTGGCGGAGCGCGGAGACCTGCTTGTGGTCGCGGGGCTGGGATCGACCACGTACGACCTCGCCGCTGCCGGTGATCACCCTCTCAATTTCTACCTCTGGGGCGCCATGGGTGGCGCGGCGATGATCGGCCTGGGACTGGCGCTCGCGCAACCGGCGCGGCACGTCCTCGTCGTCACCGGCGACGGCGAGATGCTGATGGGGCTCGGCGCGCTCGCAACGATCGCCGTGCAGCGGCCGAAAAATCTGGCCGTCGTGGTGATCGACAACGAGCGTTACGCGGAGACGGGCCTCCAGGAGACCCACACTGCCCATGGCTGCGATCTCCCGGGCATCGCGACGGCGGCTGGGTTCGAGAGCGTGCACGCCGTTCGCACGGAGGCCGAGCTCGGCGCGCTGGTGCCGCTCGTGCGCCGCGCATCTGGCCCGCTCTTTGCGGCAATCAAAGTGACGCCGGACCGTCCACCCTTCGTGCTGCCGTCAAACGACGGCGTCTACATCAAGAACCGATTCCGGGAGGCGTTGCTGGGCGCCGCGCGCTGACGGGTCGCCCCGCCAGGATCAGAATCGCGCCGGCGAAATCCAACGTCGCCGCCAGCATGAGCGGTGCGGCGTAGCTTCCCGTGATATCGCGCATCGCACCGAACACGCCGGGCGCGAACGCGAACAAGGCTTGATTGACGGCGGTCACCAGCGCCACCGCGCGCAGCAGGTCGGCGCGATCGAGTTCGGCCTGAGCGATTAGCGGTGGCAGTGAGATCACGTTGCCAACCGCGAACCCGAACAGCGCGCATCCAACCAGCGAAAGCACGGGCCCGCCTCCCGCAGCGAGCACGACCACGCCGCAAACCTGGAGAAGCAGATTTATTGCCGTCGCGATCCGTCGGTCGAAGTCACCCGGCACCGCCGCAAAGACCAGTCGCCCCACTATCGCGCACGCGGTGGTCAAACTCACCCCGGCTGCCGCGCCGGATTCTCCGAGCGTCGGAACCAGCAGCGACACCAGATGCGCAAGCAACCCTACCTGCGCGAAAAGCGCGAGCGCGAAGGTGCCGGACATGGTCGCGAAGCGCGGCAATCGCAACAGTGCGGTGCGGCTGAGCGGAGACTGTGGAGTGCGCGATGGGGCATGGCTCGGCGCTATGCGGCTGACCGGCATACCATCGGGCAAAAGGCCGAGATCCGCCGGCGACGGCCGGAGGTAGAGGCCGGCGAGTGGCCAGATCAGCACCAGCATGAGGGTGCCGAGCAGAGCTACCGCAGAAGGGAAGCCGAAACAGCTTATGAGAGCAAGCCAGAGCGGCGTCATCACCACCCCGCCGACGCTGGCACCGTTGAGCGCGTGGCTAAGAGCGGCGGAGCGGCGGCGCTCGAACCACGGCGTCACCATGGCGTTGATCGCCGCGCCGCTGGTCATCGCCCAACCGGCACCGGTCACCAGGGAGGCCACGAACAGCTGCCAGGGCACGGCCGCGAACGCCCAGCCGGCGGTCCCCAGCGCGAGCAGCACCACGCCCGCGCGCGTCGTCGTGGCTACGCCGAAGCGATGATGGATGTCGCTCAGGTAGGCGATAATCCCCGCGCTCAGAACAAATTGCGTGGTGATCGCGGCCGAGATCACCGAGATCGACCAACCGCGCGTCTCGTGGAGAGAATGGAGAAACACGCCGGGCCCATAGAAGCCGAATCCCCAGGCGAACACCGCAACGACGAAGGCGGTGGCAACGACCTTCCAGCCCAGAAAAATGCCTCTCCCTGCCGCTACTTGCTCGGACATAGTTGACGCTCCATGTCACCTGCTGAGCCACAGAGCTAACATCGAGGCTCGGGCCCGGCTCGCCGGAATCGGACTCGGTCGCCCGGGTGGATTGGAGAGGACGTTTCGCACGCCACGCATTTTGTAGATGATGCAGCCATGGACAAAGGCATGAGACTGAGCCTCGAGGAATGCGAGCGCGCGCGGATCGCGCGCGACCCCGCCTACGACGGTCGATTCTTCATCGGCGTGAGGACCACGCGGATCTATTGCCGTCCGGTCTGCCCGGCGCGACCCGCCAAGGCCGAGAATGTCCGCTTCTACCCGAGCGCCGCGGCGGCAGAAGCGGCGGGCTTCCGTCCCTGCCTGCGCTGCCGCCCGGAGACCGCACCCTTCTCGCCGGCCTGGAAGGGCTCGCTCGCGTCGGTCGAGCGCGCGGTGCGCCTCATCGAGCAAGGCGCCCTGGACGACAGCGGAGTGGAAATGCTGGCGACACGGCTCGGCATGGGTGCCCGGCATCTTGCGCGGCTCTTCCGCAAGCATCTCGGCGCGAGTCCGCTCCAGGTCGCACAGACCGCCCGAGTGCAACGCGCCAAACGCTTGCTCGACAGCACCGATCTCACCATGTCGGAGATCGCCTTCCGCGCCGGTTTCACCAGCCTCCGCCGCTTCAATGCGGTGTTCGCCGATGTCTACCGAAGACCGCCCAGCGAGATCCGTCGCGGCGCCGGACGCACAATCATCCACGTCATCGGTAACGCCGCGGGCGCGATCGCGCGCCCGTTCTGAGCAAACCAGAGGACACGATAAAAGCGGCGGCTTCCGGTCGGTCAGCCCGGTCGTGCGGCGGCAGTGGCGGACGCGAACATGCCGAAGGGCTTCGGCGCTGCGTAGTCCGGGAATACGCTCGCAGCCGAGGTGCCGCGGCCGCTGTGCGCGGCCAGCGCCTCGCTGAGGACCTGGCGATAGTCGGTTGCCACCGATAGGTCGACGCCTTCATCCAACTTGTCGGTCGCGAGGCCGGGCCAGCGGCCGTAAAAGCGCCCCCCTTGGACGCCACCACCCAACACCATCATCACGCCTGCGCGGCCATGGTCGGTGCCGTTGCTACGATTGGAGCGCAAGCGGCGGCCGAACTCGCTGACCGTCACCAGAATGAGCCGGTCGTGAAAGCGCGTCATGTCGGCGTAGAAGGCGCTGATGCCGGCGGACAATCGCTCGACGCAATTGCGAAACCGGCCCGGTTGGTTCTCGTGGGTGTCCCAGCCGCCGATATCGGCGGTGGCAACCTGCAGGCCGATCTGCATCTTGGCGAGCTGCGCCACCGTACGAAGCGCGCGGCCGAGATCACCGCCGGGCTCGTATACCGCGCCGTTCTCCGGCGCATAGGCGACCGGCTTGTTCTGTGCATCCCGGGGAATCCGGTTATCGATCGCGGCCATCGCCTGCAAGGTCGTGCGACCCGCCGCGGCAACCGGACCCGAGGCTCCGCCATAGACCTTCGAGAGCACGGCCCCCACCTGCGGTCCGCCCGGCGCGCCGAACCCACCGCCGAGATCGGGAATCGCGAGACCGCCGGCGCCGCCCAGGAACTCGCTGCTGATGCCGCCGGAGGCGGCAATGCCGCTGGCGGGTGCCGAGGCGCCGATCGTCTGTAGGTAGCGTGCGAGCCATCCGGAGTTGCTGTGCGCCAAAGCGGCTTGGCCGGCGACGCCGTGTTCCATCATGTCGATAGCGACGAAGTGGCTGCGGGTCTCGTCGGTCAGGCCCGCCGCGTGCACGAAAGCAAGCCGCCCCGATTTGTAGAGTTCCGCGAGGCCCGTCGCGGACGCGTGCAAGCGAAAATCGATCTTTGTGTCGGGACCGCGCTCAAGCTGGTGACCGGCGTCGGGACCGTCGGGCTGCACGCGCAGGTCGGAGGCGCGGGCTTCGATGAAGGTTGTGTCGGTTGCGGGCGAGATCAGGTTGAGCCCATCGCAGCCGCCCCGCAAATGCACGATCACAAGCAAGCCGCGGTCGACGCCGTCTGCCGCGAAGGCGAGGTGCCGAAGTCCGGGCGACCCGAGCAACGGCGCGGAGAGGAGCGCGGATTTCAGCAGCTGGCGGCGCGAGACTGCCATGGCGGGGCTCATACTGTCTGAAAGCTCGGGCTCATCGCGGCAACCGCGGCGGTGCGCGCAAGCCGTTTGCCGAACTCGGGATTTGCGGCCTCCATCGGCTGCTCCGGCGGCCAGCCGAGCCCCTCGACCAGCGCCTCCACGGTGGCAGGAGGTGCCGAGCCTTCGAACGCCGCGAGAAACCGCGCGGCCATGCCGCGTGGCGTCGCAACACCGTTGGCGATGGTCGGGAAGCTACCGGTACCCCACCAATTCTCCGCGATACCCAGCACGAGCGCCCACCGGTGACGCATGCTGTTGGCGCCGAGGAAATACGCGTTCTCGTCGGGGAGGCCGGTCGGCGGCGGCCACCCGAACAGCCGCTGGCCACCATTCGCGAGTTCGTTCCAGATTCTCTCGGTCGGCATGAGATCGATTCCGGTCGCGCGCGCGAAGGCGGCCGCGAGGGCGAGTGGCCGGCGCACCTTGATGCCGCGGGCAGCCGCGAATTCCGGCGAGAGCAGGATTGTCCGCACCACCTGCGCGATCTGGTCCGGCGCGCGTACGGACTTGCTCCAGACATCCACGGCCGCGGCGACGACGCTGTCTGGCGGATTCTCACCGAGGAAGCGTCGGCACAACTTGGTCACCACAAAGCGCGCTGTGGCGGGATGCCGGGCCACCAAGTCGAGGACTGTGCGGCCATCGGACATGGCCGCACCGAACTGCTTGAATTCATGCGCGAGGACCCGCTTCTGGTATCCGTCGTGCCACGATTCGACATAGGCGAAGCGCCCGGTCATCGGCAGCTTGCGTTTGCCGTCGATGTTGGAACCATCCTCTATCGTCCAGCCTGTGAACGCGCGCGCGCTCTCGTAGACGTCCTCGTCGATATAGCCGTCGGGCGCGCCCTTAAGGGCACCCGGCACCTGACGCCAGCGGTCGTAGCGGTCGTTGAGATAGGCGCCGCGCCCCAGCGCGTGTAGCTCGAAGAGCTCGCGCCCATAATTCTCATTGGCGGCGCCCGCCCGCGACGTGCGGTTGGAGAGGTAGTAAAGCATCGCGGTGCTGGTCGCGACCGCCTCGAGAAATTGCCGAAAATTGCCCAGGCAGTGACGGCGGATCACCTCGCGGTCGTAGGTCGGCAGCGCCACCGAGACTTCCTCGGAGCCCCATGCGTCCACGTTGAAGTGATCGTGCCAGAAGCTTACGAGCACCTCGCGGAGCTGCCAGCGGCTGTGCACTGCGCGCAGGATGGTGGCGGCCATCACTTCCTCGCGCGGCCGGCGTCGCTCCGCGCCGTCCATGTCCTGGCGCTTCTCGATCAGCGGCCAGGCGGCCTCGATCGGCTTGTCGAGATAGGCGATCGGCCGGAGCTCGTCGACCGCGGCCCATTTCGGATTCGCAGGATATTTGACCCGCAGCATCAGACGCGCCAGTCGCTCGAGGGCGGCTTGATCCTGATCTTCGCGCGGCGCGAGCTGCTCCTCGACCCAAGCCGCAAATCCGCGGGACATGACCTGCCCGACCTCGTCGGGCCGCGCGCCGTAACCCGCACGCCCCAGTGCCGAGATCGCCAACTCCGGTGTCAACGGACCCATCGATCTCGTCTCAGGCATGTCTCGACCTTCGGGTGCCAAGGTGACTAGTTCTACATACGGAACGGCTGAGCCCGCTATCCCCTTCCCCGATAATTTGATGAATCACGAGCCGGCGTCGGGATCCACCACATTCAGGATCACCGGCCAATAATTCCGCCCAAAGCCCCGAGCGCTCGCGGCGTCGAGACGACGCTGCACGACTTGCGCGCCTGCGGCGTCGATGCCGGCATCGCGCGCGAGCTCGAGGGCATAGGCCAAGTCCTTGCGGGCATAATCGGTGCCGAACGCGTCCTCGGGGAAGCGCCGCGGCAACATGGCCTTCATCCCATGGTTGCGCAGCGCAAAGCTGTCAGACGAGCCCTTGGATAGCGCATCCAGCAGCAAGCGCTCGTCGACACCCGACCGCCGTCCGATCGCGAGCGCCTCCGCGAGCGCCGAGCCGATCTCGAACAGGATCATGTTGTTAAGGAGCTTCACCACCTGCCCGCACCCGATCGGTCCGCAGAACGTCACCTCGCT
>DASZHJ010000398.1:0-2830 GCA_035938015.1 Allostellaceae bacterium | reverse complement strand
GCTTGGCGATCAGCACTTTGAAGCTGACCTGGAGGATCTCGGCGGCGCCGCCGGGATGGCCGCCGGATTCCTTCAGCGCCTGGATGATCTTCCGGCGCTCGACCTCCAGCAGCGTCCGCTTCGACGCTTCCGCCAGCGTGCCGGAGAGATCGATGCGCGACCACGGGCCGCCGTCCTCGTCCACCGGCGCCGCCAGCGTCGGGCCGCGGAACGACAGGTTCAGGTGACGCGGCAGGATGGTGTCCCCCTCGGTGAGAATCGCCGCGCGCTCGATGCAGTTCTGCAGCTCGCGGACGTTGCCCGGCCACGCGTACTCGAGCAGCGCCTGTTCGGCCGAGGGCGAGAGCGCGAGCGGCCGTTTGTTCAGCTCGCGGCAGAAGCGATCGATGAAGTAGCGCGCGAGCGTCATGATGTCCTTCGTGCGCTCGCGCAGCGGCGGAATCAGGATGGGGAACACAGACAGGCGGAAATAGAGGTCTTCCCGGTACTGGCGCGCGGCAACGGCCGCTTTCAGATTGCGATTGGTCGCCGCCACGACGCGCACGTCCACCTTCAGCGGCAGCGTCCCGCCGACGCGCTCGAACTGCTTCTCTTCGAGCGCGCGGAGAATCTTCGCCTGCAGCAGCAGCGGCATTTCGCCGATTTCGTCGAGAAACAGCGTGCCGCGGTGGGCGAGTTCGAACTTGCCGGGCTTTCGCGCCGAGGCGCCGGTGAACGCGCCTTTCTCGTGGCCGAAGAGCTCCGTCTCGAGCAGCCCTTCAGGGATCGCGGCACAGTTGATGGCGATGAACGGTCCGTCGGCGCGCGGGCTGAGCGCGTGCAGCGCGCGCGCGAACAGCTCCTTGCCGGTGCCGCTCTCGCCTTCGAGCAGCACCGTTGTGTCGGTAGCCGCCGCCCGGTGCAGCGCGAGCGACACTTGCTTCAGCTGCGGGTCGTCGCCCACAATCTGCGGGGCGCCCCGGCGCTGCGCGAGCTCCTCTTTCAGGATGAGATTCTCGGTGGCCATGCGGCGCTGCATGAGCGCGCGCTCCACCATCAGCAACAGGTGATCCGGATCGACCGGTTTGGCGAGAAAATCGAGGGCGCCTTCTTTCATCGCCGCGACGGCGTCCTGAATGCTGCCGAAGGCCGTCATCACGATGACGGGCAATTCGGGATCGATCTCCTTCGCGGCGCGCAGCACGCCGAAGCCGTCGCCTTCGGTCAGCCGCAGGTCCGAGAGCACGACGGCCGGACGGCTGGCGCGGAGCGCTGCCTCGGCCTCCGGCTGATCGCGCGCTTCCACCACCGTGTGGCCCTGCGCCTCGAGCGCCAGCCGCAGCATGGCGCGGAGCGAATCCTTGTCCTCGACGAGCAGGATCGGGGGGTCGGCGGACGCCCGCGTGCGCGCGCTCACCGCAGCCAGCCGGGCGGAACGCCCGCACGGCGCGCTTCTTCTTCGAGAGTGCCGACGGCCTTCTTGCCGTCCAGGATGGCCTGCTTCAGCCGGGCGAGCTCGGCGAGCGCCTTCTGGCGGTCCCGCTCGATCACGGCCCGCTGCGCGGGATCGGCGCGGTTCACGAAATCGGTGGTGAGCGCGTTGATGCGGGTCTGAACGGCTTCCGCGTACGTCTGGTTCTGGTCGAGCTGATCCTGAAGCGCCTTCAGGCGGCCGGCCCAGTACGCCTTGTCCTTCACGATTTCTTTGCCGTTGGCGTCCTTCTCTTTCTTCTCGCCGTCCTTCGCCTCTTGGTCCTTGTCTTTGCCTTTGCCGGCATCCTTCGCATCGGCCGGGGGCTTGGCGGGGATTGCCGCGACCGGCGGCATGGACGACGAGGGCGCGGCGTTCAGATCTTTGTTCGTGTAGACCTTCGCCGCTTCCGCGATGTTCTTGCGGCGCTCCTCTTCCTTCCGCGCGAGGTCCGCGAGAGACTGGGCCTGGACGCTCGCAGCGAGGAGGAGCACCGCCGTCGCGATCGTGAAATGGTGTGCACGCATGGCAGACACTGGCTACCTCGATTATCGGTCTGACGTGCGGAAGAGACCAGTGGCCTAGCAGCTCGTGGAGGGCTGCTGGCGGCCCCGGGCGGGCTGCTGAGCTGACGCCAGCGCCTGGACGTGGGCCTTCAGCTTTCGGCCTCGAGTGAAACGGGGTTCATCTCCAGGAACCGCCGGTGTTCTGCCGCCGCGCGGTTGCATGGCAGGAGCCGGGCGGGCGCGGTCGTCCACCACCGGCGTTGCTCTTTCCCAGATGAGCGCACTCAGGAGCAACGCGGCGAGCGTCAACAGGACGCCGGCAATGAGCGTCGCACCCTGCGAGCGATGGAGCGACCGGAACCACGCCTGCCGAGCCGCTGGCGACCCTCGACGCCGCCGGAATAAGGAGTTCATGCAAAGCCAGAGATGAGCTGAGCAATGGAACTGCCACCGCCACCAACGCCCCTGGTGAGCCCTAACTGGTTGTATCGACTGGTGTTAGACCTGCGATGCATTTCAATGAAGGTAACCGACTCTATGACGTACTGTGACCTTTTATTACACTGAGCAACACTTTGGAAAGAACGCTCAGGAGGAGTCAGCCCGCGAACGGGAGGGTGATGTTCAAGCTCGCGCCCCCGAGCGGGGAGGTACCGATGGTGATGCGCCCGTTGTGAAAGACGATGATCTTCTGCACGAGGGCGAGGCCGAGGCCCGTGCCGTTGCGCTTCGAGGTGAAGAAAGGGCGAAACACGCGCTCGCGCGCGGCGGGCGGAATGCCGGGGCCGCTATCGTCGACCGCAATCCGCATGATCCTCTGGCCGGAGTCGACCTCCGATCGAACCACGACGACCGGGACCAGCGAGGCATCCGC
>DASZHJ010000397.1:0-5161 GCA_035938015.1 Allostellaceae bacterium | reverse complement strand
CTGCGCCTGGCGCCCGTCGCGATGGACGAGCAGGGCCTGCTGCCCGAAGCGGTCGCGGCGCTCTGCCGCAGCGGCAGCGTCAAGGCGCTCTACACGTTGCCCACGCTCCACAACCCGACCGCGACCGTGCTCTCGATCGAGCGGCGCCGCGCGCTCGCGGAGACCGCGCGCACCCATGGCGTGGCGCTGGTCGAGGACGACGTCTACGGCTTTCTCTTGAAAGACGCACCGCCGCCGCTCGCGAGCTTCGCGCCCGAGCGCAGCTTCTACATCACCTCGACCTCGAAGAGCATGGCGCCGGGTCTGCGCATCGGCTACGTGCACGTGCCCGAGGACGCCGTCGATCGCGTTGCCGCAGCGCTGCGCGCCACCATCTACATGGCGACGCCCCTGATGGCGGCGCTCGCCACCCGCTGGATCGAGGACGGCACCGCCGACCGGCTGGTGGAGCAGAAGCGCGCGGAGATCGTGGCGCGCCAGAAGCTCGCGCGCGAGATGCTCGCGAGCGCGCGCCTCACCGGCCACCCCGCGGCGCCGCACGTCTTGCTCTGGCTGCCCGAGGGCTGGCGCGCCGAGGCCTTCGAGGCCGCGGCCCGCCGCGAGGGCGTCGGCGTCACCGCCGCCACCGCCTTCTGGCTCGGCCGCAGCAACCCGCCCAACGCCGTGCGCCTCTGCCTCGGCACGCCCGTGCGGCGTGCCGAAGTCGTGCGCGCCCTCGAGCGCATCAGGGCCCTCCTCAAGCGCCCCCCGCAAGCGGACTTGTCGGTGATTTGATCGCGATTCGAGTCCAACCAAACACCTCTCCGCCCGCTTGCGGGGGGAGAGGTCGCGACCCTGAGCTTGCCGAAGGGGAGCGGGTGAGGTGGGTCTCGATGGCGGACAAGATCGTGCCGCGGAAGCACACCTCACCCTCCCCATCGCTCTGCCGAGCGATGGGTCCCCTCCCTCTCCCCGCTTCGCGCGGAGAGGGGCTTAAGAAGGTCTCGATAGTCACGCCGCCGGCAGCGTGACCTCGAGCAGCGTGAGGTCGTCCGCGCAGTCGCCGAGCGCGTAGGGCAATCCCGCGGGGATGGTGACGGCATCTCCGGGGCCCAAGCGATGCGCGCCCTCGCAGGTGAGGCTGGCGGTTCCCTCGAGCACGAAAAAGAGCTGGAGCTCGCGGTCGTGGGTTTCGCGCGGCGTCTCGGCGGCACCCTTGGGCCGCACTACGCGCACACCCGCAAGCCCCCGCGTTGCCTCGGCCATGCCGGTCACGCGGCACTCGAAGCCCGGAACGCGCCAGGGCTGCCAGCGCGCCGTTGCCGCGACATCCCAAAGGAACCGCTGGCCGCCGAAATCGCGCTCCGGGTTCAGGCTCGCGGTCGGGAGAGTCAGAACGTTGTCCGCGAAGGTCTCGTGCACCGCGGGGCAGGCGATCTCGATCACCTCGAGGCCCGCCGAGCTCTCGAGCACGCGATGCCGGATCTGCGGCGGCTGCAGCACGCAATCGCCCGCCTGCATCACGAAGGGCGGTCCCTGGTCCTCGTAGACGAGCCGCACCCAGCCGGTGCGGCAGAAAATCATCTGGAAGCGGATCTTGTGGAAGTGCACGTAGTCCGGCACCGGCCCGCCCGAGGGGATGCGGATGTGCGAGGCGATGAACCGGCCGCCGAGCCGTCCGGGAATGAGATCGCGGTAGAGCATGCCCGCGCGGCCCGCATCCCAGCCGCTCTCGCCGGCCATGCGCGAGAGCACGAGCTCGGGCTGGAGCGGCGGCACGAGCACAGGCGTCTCCGCCTCGACGAGCTCGACGCGCGTGCCATTGGGTGCCACCAGAAGGCGCTCGCCGCCCGCGACCGCCTCGGGCTCGCGGCAAAGCAAGCGAATGCGGCCGGGCGCGCCCTCGCCGCCCCGCTCCAGCCTAAGCCGCAGCCCATGTCCCGCGATCACCGCCACCGCCGGCGCGTCCGCCGGAAAGATCGCCTCGAGCGCAAACCCGAGCCGGTCCTGGAAGAACGCGAGCGTCGCCTCGAGCTCGGCGCACGGCAGCACGACCTCGGCACCCGTGATCTGCTCCCCGTCGGTCGCGATCATGTCGCGACCTTAGCACACCGCGAGATCGTGGCAGGACGGATTACGGGCGTGCCCCGCGCCATCGCTCGACGACGGCGGCGAGGAAGCCGGGATCGTTGACGTCGTGCGCCCACGCTTTCGAGAATTTGGCAGTGCCGCTCAAGGGGCGGGCGTCCTCGGGCAGATCGTCGATGCGCACGCGCACGGGTACGGTCACGCCCTCGCCGATGATGATCGCCTCGGAATTGCGCAGCGTGGGTAGAAAATTGAGCACGCCGGTCGCCGATTCGCGAAGCGTGCCGCGCACATAATCCTGATCGGTGTTGTTCGTCATGCGCAGGGCAAAGATCGTATTGCACTGGGACAGCACCGCGGGCAGCAGCTCCGAGGGCCGCTGGCTGACGAGGCACAAAGAGACACCGTACTTGCGGCCCTCCTTGGCGATGCGCGCGAGCGCGCGTTTGGCCGGCTCGAAGCCGGCTCTGTTGTCGAGCGGGCAGTACCGGTGCGCTTCCTCGCACACCAGAAGAATGGGCACCGAGCGCTCGCTCCACAGTGCAAAATCGAAGGTCATCCGGCTCAACACCGAGACCACCACGCTGAGCACCTCGGACGGCACCGAGGCCAGATCGATGATCGTCAAAGGCTTGCCATCGACCGGGATCCGAAACAGCCGCGACAACGTCGCGACCATGGTGTCGCGAGCCTGGACGCGCGGGAACATGAAGCCAAAGCGCGGGTCTGACCGGAGCGCGTCGAGGCGCGCCTTGATTTTCAGATACGTCCGGGGTTCGGTCTTCTTGCTGAGGCTGCCGGCGGCCTGGTCGATCAGGCGTTCGACATCGGCCAATCGATAGGGGACGGGCGTGTCCACGTTGATCGGCGTGGTCCTTTGGCTCTCGTGGGCAAAGAGCCGCTTGGCCGCGAGGACGAGCTCTCCCAGGATGGGGGCTTCCGCCGCTCTGTCCTGGCTTCCGCTCAGCAAGAGCTCTTCGAGCTCCTCCAGGGTAAAGAGCCAATAGGGGAGCTCGAATGTCGCGGGATTGAGGACTTCGGCGGATGCTCCGAACGCGTGCGCATACTCATTGTGCACGTCGAGCAGCACAACGTGACCGGCCCTGTGCTGGGAAAGAATCGCGCGCAGGACCAAGGCCACGGCACATGACTTTCCTGTGCCCGTGGTGCCCAGAATGGCAAAGTGCTTGCCGAGCAGCTCGTCCGTCAGCACGAAGGCCGGCAGGGACGGATCTTGGTGAACCGTGCCGATGCGCGCCGCGGGCACGTTCGGAGCCGCGTAGACGAGCCGCAGATCCTCTTGGGTCGCGGTAAAGACGCCTTCGCCGAGGCAGGGATAAATCGAGACGCCGCGCTGGAAGCGGCGCGATCCGCGCCCGTCGTCGGTGGCGATCTCGCCGATCAGCTCGAGCTCGACAAGCTCGAGCTCGTCCTGGTCCGGTTGGCGAGCCGGCAGGGGGATGTTGAATCCGGTGAGAACGCCGAAAACGATCGATTGCGCGGTGCACATCTTGACGAGCGCGCCCAGTTGCAGGCGTGCGTCGGCCTGGGCGCTGCCCTCGGCCGCAACGGTATCCAGCAGCATGATCAACTGCGGCCCCGACGCGGCGACGATCCGGCCGAGCTTGGTCTCTCCAGCAACGTTCAGTCCGTCCATGCCTCAGCCTCCGCTAGCAAAAAATACTCTGCGCCCGAGCCGACGGCCGGGCTCCTGCATGCCTCATGTCGGTCCCGACGCGTCCGCCTCATCCGGCCGCTCTCAGCGTATCGGTCGTGGGCTCCGGCGGCGCGCCGGGTGGGTGTCCGCCCTTGATCGCGGACGCGTTGCGCACGACCCGGCTTGCGGGCAAGTGCGCGATCAGCACGGTTCCCTTGCCCACCTCGCTCGTGAGCGTCAGCGTGCCCTCGTGGAGTTGGACCAGCGCTCTGGCGAGCGGCAGGCCGAGGCCGGTGCCTTGGATCTGCCGGCTGACATTGGCGTTCAGCTGGGAGAAGGGCGTAAACACCTTCGGAATATCCTCGGCCGCGATCCCGATGCCGGTGTCGGCGATCTCGATCGCGAAGCTGCCGTTTGCCTCCAGCTCCGCCCGCATCGTCACTTGCCCGTCGGGGGGCGTGAACTTCACCGCGTTCGACAGGAGATTGATCAGCACCTGTTTGATCTTGAGGTCATCGGCCAGCAGCCGGGGCAGGCCGGTGGGAATTTGGCAAACGAACGTCAGACGTTTCTCGTCCATCTGCCCCTTGATCATCCTGGCGCAGGAGGCTGCCGCGGTTGCGAAGTCGAATATCTCCTCGTTCAGGTCCAGCTTGCCGGCTTCGATCTTGGAGAGGTCGAGGATGTCGTTGATGACGCGCAGCAGGTGCCACCCCGCGCTATTGATGTCGTCCGCATATCCGAGAACCTTGCCGTCCGCGGGCATCTTCTTCAGGCACAACCGGATCATGTCGGAAAAGCCGATGATCGCGTTGAGGGGCGTGCGCAGCTCGTGGCTCATGTGCGCCACCAGCATGTGGGCGAAGAACTCGCTCTTGGCGGGATCGCGCGCTTGCGCCTTCAACATGTCGATGCGCGACACCACCGCGAGAGCCCGCTCGCGATGCGCCTCCACCATCGCGGCGTCTGCGCGGGTGTGTTCCGCCAGCGTTACCAGCCGCGCGCTGTAGCTATGCAATAGCCCCTTGCGGATCATCGCTGCCATGGGCGCTGGGGTCGCCGGGATTCCTCGGGGTTTCGAAGTCGATAGCGGCGGCCACCAGCGGTTTTCCCGCTAACCCTAATTTTGAGTGGTTAACTTCTCGTCAATATGGACTTCGGCTTGGGGGCAAGGGTCCGGCGCCAACCCCGGCTTGCGCTTTCGGAAGCGAACCCCGGCAAGCCGCCGCGGGGGCGTGTTTTTATTGAACTCGCGCCCTAAACTGCGCATCGAGGATGCGTCCAGCCGATCGGAGGTACCGGGATCATGAGCCGCCAAGGATCGACCCTCTGGGCGTTCGCGTCGACGATCGCTGCGCTCGCATCGTTTTGCGGGGCCCCCGCGCGGGCGGCGGATCAGGTCGTGATCGATCTCACCTATGATTCCCTGATGGACAT
>DASZHJ010000396.1:0-6699 GCA_035938015.1 Allostellaceae bacterium | reverse complement strand
GTGAGAAATGGGGTCAGAGTAGAGATTAAGCGACTCCCCGGCGCCCAGGCCGCTCGCCGACCCCTGCAATTCGATGACACTTTGCGGAACTGGTAGCGGGGGAGGGATTTGAACCCCCGACCTTGGGATTATGATTCCCCTGCTCTAACCAACTGAGCTACCCCGCCACCATGAGAGCGCACGCATATAGGAGATGGCGCCCCGGCCGTCAAGGAAGCCGCGCCGGGGCCTGGGCGCCGGCCGCGGGTTCCCGGGATGCCCCCGATTCGCAACTCCTAATCGGCGCGCCCCTGGCCGCAATTCGCTTTGCCGTCAACAGCATCGCCGGCGCCGCTATGGTAGACTGCTGCACACGCGCGACAGGGGCAGCCTCTGAGATGCGATGCGAGCGGTAGAGCGGCGGGCCACGGCTCAGAGTTTCGCCTGGGCAAGATGGGCGCGGCGCCCCCCGTGCTCAACCGCCGCGCGGGGTCGCGCGCGCACGCACGCCCCATGCGGCCTCGACTGACTTGCCCCCATCGACATTCCCGACATTTGACGGAGACTGATGATGCTGGATCAATACGTGGAGATTGCCAAACGAGCCTACGCGATTTGGGAGGTCGAGGGCCGGCCCAGCGGACGAGACCTCGACCATTGGCTGCGGGCGGAGGCGGAGCTCCAGGGCTCGAGCTTGCATGCGGCGTCCGCCGATTTCAACGCGGCGCCCGCGCAAACGATGCCGACGGCGCCCGCCAAGCCGCGGCGGCCCGCGCGCAAGCGCGCCACCCGCCGGACCGACTAGCGAGGCACGACTGTCGTCGATCGCTGATCCCTTCGACTCCGCGCGGAGACCGCCGGGCTGGAGCGGTCCGCGCCGGGAGCTTCAGTGGGGCTTAATGCTTTTCGGCTGAGATGATGGGAGCCGCGCGACCGTTGTCGCTGCGGCGGCTTGCCTGCGGGGACTTGCGAGCTCTTTGATGATTGAACGCGATTCACGATCTCTCCTGCGGCACGTGCGGTCCTTGACCGGCCGTCCGCCCGAGTCGGCGAGCCCGAGACAATGGCTGCGCGCCATGGCCGGCCTGGTGCGCGAGCATATCGGGGCCGAGTGGACCGACGGCGCCCGATCGCCGCGCGCGCCCGGCGAGCGGCGCATCTATTATCTCTCGATGGAGTTCCTGCCCGGGCGCTTGCTCATGCAGGCACTCCGGAATTTCGACCTCTACGAGACCTGCCGGCGAACGCTCGCGGACTTTGGCCTCGATCTCGCGGTCGTCGCCGAGCTCGAGGTCGATCCCGCGCTGGGGAACGGCGGGCTCGGGCGACTCGCCGCCTGCCTGCTCGACAGCATGGCCAATCTGGGCATGCCCGCTTACGGCTACGGCATGCGCTATGACTGCGGTCTCTTCACGCAGGAGATCGCGGACGGCTGGCAGGTCGAGCGGCCCGACACCTGGCTGCGCCACGGCAATCCCTGGGAAGTCCCGCGCGCGGACCTCGTGCATCCCGTGGGTTTCGGCGGCGGCGTCGCCGACCATGGCGCCGGCAGGCGCCCGCGCTGGGAGTGGCTGCCGGACGACGAGATCCTCGCGGTGGCGCACGACATGCCGACGCTGGGATATCAGTCGCGGCGGCTCAACACCTTGCGGCTATGGTCGCCGAGCACGTTCGGCGAGCTCGACCTCCGCTCGTTCAACGACGGCGACCACATCGGCGCCTTCTCGCGCCGGAACGCGATCGAGAGCCTGTCGCAAGTGCTCTACCCCGGCGACGCCTCGCCCTCGGGCCGCGAGCTGCGCTTCAAGCAGGAGTATTTCTTCGTCAGCGCATCGATGCAGGACATCCTGCGCCGCTTCCAGCGCGGCGCGCGGCCGCTCGACCGCCTGCCCCACGAGATCGTCATCCAGATCAATGACACGCACCCCTCGCTGGGGATCGTCGAGCTCATGCGGCTCCTGATCGATCGCCATCGGCTTGACTGGGATCAGGCCTGGGATCTGACGCGACGGAGCTTTGCCTACACCAATCACACCCTGATGCCCGAGGCGCTGGAGACCTGGCCGCTCGCCTATTTCGAGAAATTCCTGCCGCGCCATCTGCAGCTGGTCTACGGGATCAACGATTGGCTCCTGCGCGACGTGGCGCGCCGGCGTCCGAACGATGGCGGCCTGCTCCGCCGAATGTCGCTCATCCACGAGGACGGCGAGCGGCGCGTGCGGATGGCGCATCTGGCGATCGCGGGCTCGCGCGGGGTCAATGGCGTCTCCAAGATTCACACTAGCCTGATGCAGCGCACGACCTTCGCCGATTTCGCCACGGTCTACCCCGGCAAGATCGTCAACATCACCAACGGCATCAGCTTTCGCCGCTGGCTGCACGACGCGAATCCCGAGCTGGTGGAGCTCATCCGCTCGCGCATCGGGGACGGCTGGCTCACCGACTCCGACGGCCTCGCGGCCCTCGCGCCGCACGCGGAGGATCCCGCATTTCGCGCAGCCTTCCGCGCCGTCAAGCAGCGCAACAAGCTCAAGCTGGCGGAGCTGATCTCGCGGGATTGCGGCATTGTCGTCGACGCCGGCTCGCTCTTCGACGTGCACGTCAAGCGGATCCACGAGTACAAGCGACAGCTGCTCAAGCTCCTGCACGTCGTGGCGCTCTACGATCGCCTGCGCCAGGACCCCGGCTCGAAATCGGTCGCGCGCACCGTCGTCTTTGCCGGCAAGGCCGCGCCGAACTACGTCATGGCCAAGCTGATCCTGAAGCTCATTCACGAGGTGGCTCGGCGCGTCAACAGCGACCCCGTCGTGGCGGGCCGGCTCAAGCTCGCCTTCATCCCCGACTATGGCGTGCGCAAAGCGCAGATCATCATCCCCGCCGCCGATCTATCCGAGCAGATCTCGACCGCGGGGCGCGAGGCCTCCGGCACCGGAAACATGAAGCTGGCCCTCAACGGCGCGCTCACCATCGGCACGCTCGACGGCGCCAACATCGAGATCCGCGAGGCCGTGGGCGCCGAGAACTTCTTCACCTTCGGCGCCACCATCGAGGACGTGGCGAAGCTCCACGCCGACGGCTATGACCCCTGGCACTGGTATCACGGCGATCCCGAGCTCAAATCGACGCTCGATCTCCTGGCGTCCGGGCACTTCTCGCCGTCGGCACCGGATTTGTTCCTTCCGGTGGTCGACGCGCTCACCGGCGGCGGCGATTATTATCTCGTGCTCGCGGATTTCTCCTCGTACCTGCGCTGCCAGGAGCGGGTCGAGAGAGACTACGCCGACCCCGAGCCATGGACGCGCCGCGCCATTCTCAACATGGCGGGCATGGCCGCCTTCTCCAGCGACCACGCGGTCCGGCGCTACGCCGAGCTGATCTGGAACCGCGGCCTCAACGATCAAGCGGGTTCGAGCGTCGCAGCCCAGTGACGCGCTCCGCGATGGCTCTGGTTGGTTGGTATCCGTGCGTCCTTCGACTCAGGCCCTTCGGGCCTGGCTCAGGATGAGGGGGATTTTGTCCGCGCGATCAGTGTCTTCCTCATCCTGAGCCACGCGCGCTAGCCCGTGAGTCGAAGGACGCACGGAGCCTGTCTAGGCTGGAACTTCGATCTCCCTGGAAATCACCGCAGCCGCCTCGCTGCGCCGGATCCAGCCCCCGCCGAGCACCCGGCTGCCGTCGTAGCAGACGCAGGCCTGGCCGGGCGCCACGCCGAGCGCGGGCTCGTCGAGCAGCACCTCGCCGCCGCCGGCGCCGTCCAGGAACAGCCTCGCCGGCAGAGGCGGCTGCGCCGAGCGGAGCTTCACCGCCACCCGCAGGCCATCGGCGCCCGGCATTGCGGCCGCGAGCCAGTTGACGCCGCCGAGGCGCACGCGCCTCTGGCCCAGCGCGGCGCGCGGCCCCACCACCACGCGGCGCTCAGCGGGCTCGAGACGCAGCACGTAGAGCGGCTCGTCGCCGGCGATGCCGAGGCCCTTGCGCTGGCCCACGGTGAAATGGATCACGCCGTGGTGGCGCCCGAGCACGCGGCCCGCGAGGTCGACGACCTCGCCGGGCTCGGCGGCGCCGGGCTTGAGCTTCTGCACCACCGCCGCGTAGTCGCCGGTCGGCACGAAGCAGATGTCCTGGCTGTCGGGCTTGGCCGCGACATGCAGCGCCAAGCGGCGCGCGATCGCCCGGGTCTCGTCCTTGGCCAATTCGCCCAGGGGAAAGCGCAGGAAATCGAGCTGCTCGCGCGTGGTCGCGAACAGGAAATAGCTCTGGTCGCGCGCGGCGTCGACGGCGCGGTGCAGCTCGGGCCCCTCCGGCCCCGCGACGCGCCGCACATAGTGGCCGGTCGCGAGCGCATCGGCGCCCAAATCCTTGGCGACGGCGAGCAGATCCCGGAACTTCACCCGCTCGTTGCAGCGGATGCAGGGCACCGGCGTCTCGCCGCGCGCATAGCTCTCCGCGAAATCGTCGATCACCGCCGCGCGGAAGCGCGCCTCGTAATCGAGCACGTAATGGGGCATGCCGAGCTGCGCCGCCACCGCGCCGGCATCGTGAATGTCCTGGCCGGCGCAGCAGGCGCCCTTGCGCCCGAGCGCCGCGCCATGATCGTAGAGCTGCAGCGTGATGCCGACGACGTCGTAGCCCTGCTCACGGAGCAGCACCGCGGTGACGGAGCTGTCGACCCCGCCCGACATGGCCACGACGACCCGGGTCGCCGCGGGCGGCTTCGCGAGGCCCAGAGAATTGCGGGGCGCGGTCACGGCTCCCTATCCGCTCATCATGTTGCGGCTGCCCGCGGGCAGGCTCACGATGAGGCCGTCGAGCTCCTCCGTGATGATGATCTGGCAGCCGAGCCGCGAGGTCCGCGTCAAGCCGAAGGCAAGGTCGAGCATATCCTCCTCGTCCTCGCTCGCCTCCTTGAGAAGGTCGTACCACTCGGCATCGATGATCACGTGGCAGGTCGAGCACGCGAGCGAGCCTTCGCAGGCGCCCTCGAGGTCGATGCCGTTGCGGTGCGCGATCTCCAGCACCGAGAGCCCGAGCGGCGCCTCCACCTCGCGGCGGGTGCCGTTCTGCTCGATGAACACCATCTTCGGCATCGCTCTCGATCCGTCTCGACTGAGTCTTATTGGAAGCGCCCCCTCACCCTCCCCTCTCCCCAGCAGGGAGAGGGTTGCGGAGGCTTAGCGAGCGAGAGCGAGCTTAGCCGAAGCTGGGTGAGGGGGAATGTCTCCATCACGTGGCTGGTGAAACGGGCATCGCTTCCTCTGCGGCAACGGCGGCACCCAGGACGGCAGCCGCCTCCGGCGCCGCATCCCGCACCAGCGCCGCCGCTGTTGCACGGTCGACGAGACGCAAGATCTCAAGGCCCGCCTGCGCCGCCGCGGCCTCGATCGCAGCGCGCTCGCCGAGGTCGGCGGCGATCACCGCGTGGGTCACCGGGCGCGCCAGCTGCTTCTCCGCGCGGCTGCGCAGGCCCAAGAGCAAGTCCGTGATGTCGCGAGCCCGGAGCGTGCGCTCGCCGTCGGCGTCCGGCAGGATCTCGCCGTTGCCGCCGAGCGCGATCGCGACCCGGCCGATGCCGCCCGGCGCGATGTCGATGCCGACCGCGGCACCCGGGCCTTCCGCAGCATCCACCGGCGAGCCGTCAGGCTCTTCAATCTGGAACAGCTTCATGAGCGATAAGACGCCACCGCGGCCGAAGGCGCGGTGTTACACGTGAAACGACTCGCCGCAGCCGCAA
Source organism: Allostellaceae bacterium (assembly GCA_035938015.1). Lineage (GTDB taxonomy): Bacteria > Pseudomonadota > Alphaproteobacteria > ATCC43930 > CGMCC-115725 > DASZHJ01. Next base: position 989 of record DASZHJ010000396.1, on the reverse strand, counting down.
CGACCCTTCTCGTTGGGATTGCGGAAGGTGAAGCCCGATTGCAGCTTGTCCTCGACGTAGTCCATCTCGGTGCCGATGATGAACATGCTGGCCTTGGGGTCGATCAGGACGGTGACGCCCTTGTCCTGCACCAGCTCGTCGAGCTTGCCCTTCTCGTCCGCGTATTCGAGCGTGTAGGTGAGGCCGGAGCAGCCGCGCGAGCGCACGCCGATCCGGATGCCCACGGCGGGCCTGCCGCGCTTGCTCAGAAGCGCGCGGATGCGTTCCGCCGCCGCGTCCGTGAGCGTCATTGCCTGCCGCAGAGCCATACCCGATCTCCTCGATTCGCCTCTTGATACAACCCGCCCCTCGCGCGGGCAACTCCTGCCTCTATATGGCGGCTCCCGAGCGGGATTTCAGGGGTCGGCCTTGCAGACCGCGGACCGCCGCCGCGAGCGCGTCGACCGCGAAATCCACGTCGCGCACGCTGGTAAAACGGCCGAGTCCGATCCGCAGGCTCGACCGCCCGAGTTCGTCGGAAAGCCCAAGCGCCCGCAGCACATAGGAGGGCTCGACCTCCGCCGCGGTGCAGGCGGAGCCGGTGGAGAACGCCAGCGCCGGGCAGGCCTCCATCAGCTCGAGCACACCCACGCCCGGAAACGTCAGGTTGAGGTTCGCCGGCAGGCGCCGCACGGGATCGCCGTTGAGGCGCACGGAGGGAACCGCCGCGCGGATGCCCGCGAGGAACCGCTCGCGCATCGCGAGCAGCCGCCGTGCCTCCTCGGCCATTTCCTTCCCCGCGATCTCGGCGGCCTCGCCAAGCCCGACGATCAGCGGCGTCGGCAGCGTGCCCGAGCGCAGTCCCCGCTCCTGCCCGCCGCCATCCAGCAGCGGCGCGAGGCGCGCCCGCGGCCGCCGACGCACATAGAGCGCGCCCACACCTTTGGATGCGTAGATCTTGTGGCCGGAAATCGAGAGCAGATCGATCGCCATCGCGTCGACGTCGAGCG
>DASZHJ010000395.1:0-11480 GCA_035938015.1 Allostellaceae bacterium | reverse complement strand
ACGTGATCGACGCCGGCCTCAGGGTCGGCCGGCTCGGCAGCACCAGCGCGCGCTACGAGATCGGCCTGTTCCGCCGCGGCGACGAGGCGCCGGCGGCGACCGGGCATTTCATCCATGTCTTCGTCGACCGCGCGAGCCGACGTCCGGCGCCGATCCCCACGGGCATCCGAGCCGCGCTGGCACGGTAGGTGCGCGGGTCGGCGGGAGGTCGGTAGATCCGGGCTGGATCGACTCGGTGCGTCCTTCGACACGCTCGCTTACGCGGGCGCGCTCAGGATGAGGCTCCATTTGTGATGCCATCAACAAACTATCCTCACCCTGAGCGTGCACCGAAGGCGTATGTCGAAGGGCGCACCACCGGTATGCAACCGCCTGACCCGACTCGGCGGGCGATCTCGGCGTTGACGGCGAGTCCGGGATGAGCGAGGTTCAGCGGCAATCGGGGTGGCGAGGGGCTAAGTCGTAGCGGGGGAAGGGCATTGTCCAGGGCTTTGCGGCTTGTCCTGTCGGGGCCGGTGCTGTCGGCGGTCTGGCTTCTGCTGTGCGCGCTCTACATCCAGACCCAGGTCGGGTGGGATGTGCTGTTCCAGCTCTTGCCCCACGAAATCGCTATCGCCGCCCTCGGCGTGCTGGCGCCGATCGCCTTCATCTGGGTGGTCACGGGCTTCTACGCGCGGGCAGAGGCGCTCACCGAGAGCTCGCGGCAGCTGGCTGATGCCGTTACCGCGCTGGTTTTCCCGTCCAAGGCCTCCGAGGCTCGGGCACAGGAGGTCGGCGACAGCCTTCGCGTTCTGGCGGAGGCGCTGACCGCCTCCTCGAACCAGGCGGTGGAGCGCCTCGAGCACGCCGCGACGGCGCTCGCGGGACGCCTGGAGACGATCGTCAACTCCGTCACGTCCGCCGCCGAGCGGGCCGAGCGCTCGGAGCGCGAGCTGGTGTCGACCTCCGACACGGTGGCGCGGCTCACTGACGCGCTCCAGACCCACACGCAGGGCATCGAGCAGGTGGTGGGGCGCGACCTCACCATGGCGACCGATCGGCTGGCGAGCCAGATCACCGTGGTGGAGCTGGCGGTGAGCCGCGCTTTCGCCGCCGGCGCGCAAAAGGCATCCGATCAGGTCGAGCAGGCCGGACGCGAGGCGGTGGCGGGGCTCGAGAGCGCGGCCGACCGCACGCTCGACCAGTTCCGCGCGGCGGGCGAGCGCTCGGCCGACGGGCTCGCGGGCGCCGTGCAGCGCCTGGAAGGGGCGCTCGAGGATTTCGACGGCATGGTCGACGAGGTCGCGGGCAAGGCCGCCGACCGCGTGGTCCAGCGCAGCCACGAGGTCGAGCAGCAGCTCACGAGCGTGACCGAGCGTCTGGACCAAGCCGCCGTCAACCTCACCACCAGCGCGCGGCGCGGCTTCGAGGCGCTGCAGAGCGGCACGGAGACGATGACCATCGCGAGCGGCAAGGCGGCGGCGCAGAGCGAGGTGCTGACCCACGCGCTCCGCAGCTTCACCAGCGAGATCTCGCGCTTCAGCGAGCAGGCGGGCGCCCAGACCGAGCAGCTTACCGCCGCGCTCACGCGTCAGGCTCATACGCTCAAAAACACCGCCGGCGAGGCGCTCCAGCGCTTCAAGGAAGTGAACGACGGCCTGAGCGGCCAGGCCGATCACGTGGCGCAGACGACGCGGCAAGCGAGCGCCCGGGTCGAGGAAGTGGGCGAGGGGCTGCGCCAGCAGGCACGCGAGCTCTTCGCCAGCACCGAGCAGGTGGCGGTGCGGCTTCAGGCCGTGGGCGAGCAGCTCCGCCAGCGCAGCCAGGACTTGAGCACAACCGCGCAGAACAGCATCAGTACCGTGCGTCAGGCGACCGAAGGTTTCCGCGACAGCGGCGAATCCCTGCACTCGGCCGCCGAGGCGGCGGCGGGCCGCGTCACCGAGGCGGCCTCGGGCCTGCGCAATCAGGCGATGGATATCCAGGCGGTCGCCGAGCAATCGGTTGCCCGCGTGCGGCGTGCGGGCGAGGGATTCGACCTGCAAGCCGACCGTCTCGCGGGTGTCGCGGCCGAGGCGAGCGCCCAGATCCAGACCATCGGCGAATCGTTGACGCAGCAGATGACACAGGTCAAAGAGGGCACCGACCAGGCCGCGACGCAGGTCACCCAGATGCAGGAGGCCTTCACCCAGCAGGTCGGCCGCCTGAACACCGCGCGCGCCGCGGTCGCCGCCCAGGTCAACGATATCCGCTCGCTGCTGCAGCAGCAGATCCAGGAGCTCTCGCGCGCCTCCGAGCAGGCGGTGGAGCGCTCGGCCTCGGTCGGCGACACCTTCCGAGAGCAGGCGCGCCAGCTGAAGGATGCCGCGAGCGAGGCGCTGAGCCAGACCGACGCGATCGGCATCGTGGTGCAGCAGCAGGTCCGCGACCTCCGCGGCGTTACGGACCAGCTCGGCACCGTGGGCGCTTCCCTCAACGAGATGCTCAAGGGCGGTGCCGCCGAGGTCATGCAATCGACGGAGCGGGCGCTCGGCCGCACGGAGGAAGTGAGCCAGCTGCTCTCCGATCAGAGCCGCGCGGTCGGCACCACCACCGAGGCCTCGGCACAGCGCCTCACCCAGATTGCCGAGCTGTTGCGCGACCGTGCACACGACATCCAGGAAACCGCCGACCGCACGGTCGCGCGCTTAAGCGAACTCGGCGACCGCTTCTCCGAGCGCTCGCAGCAGGTGGGCGCGGCAAGCGACGGCGCCAATGCGAAGCTGCGCGACTCGAGCGCGGTCTACCGGCAACAGATCCAGGATCTCGCCGTGGCGGCGGACCGCGCTGCCGCCAGTATCCAAGAGGCGGGCACTCTCTTCGGCGACCGTGTCGCGAGCCTCGCCACCACCAGCGAGAGCCTCACCACGCGCGTCAGGGAGCTAAGCGAGCAGGCGCGCAACCAGGCCTTGGCGCTCGCCGCCGCCGGCGAGACCGTGGCGCTGCGCAGCGACCAGGCGAACGAAGCCTTGCGCCGCCAACAGCGCGATCTGCAAGGCGCGGCCGAGCACGCCAATGCGCGGATCTCCGATGTGCGCGCGGCGCTACGCGACCAGACCGGCGAGCTGAACGCGACCAGCGACAAGACGGTGGAGCGCCTGGAAGGCATCGGCGAGCTCTATCGCCGCCAGGCGAGCGCGCTTGCCGTCGCGGCCGAGGAGGCCGCGACGCGCGCGCGCGACGCCACCGGCCTGTTCCAGACCCAGATCGATCAGCTGATCAAGAACGCCAGCGACTCGGCCGAGCAGGCCGAGCGCGTCCGCAAGGCCGCGATCGAGACCCAGCAGGACACGTTCCTGAAGGGCGCCACCTTCATCATCGAGACGCTGCAGTCGATCGCCGTCGATCTGAACCGCGTGCTCGAGGAGGAAATTCCCGAGCAGATCTGGAAGCGCTTCCACGGCGGCGACCGCGCGATCTTCACCCGCCAGCTCCTGCGCATGCAGGACCGTGACGGCCCGCCCGCGATCAAGCGCAAGTTCGAGCAGGATCCGAACTTCCGCGACTACGTGCTGCGCTATCTGAACCAGTTCGAGACGCTGCTGGCGCAAGCGCGCGAGGTCGACCATCAAGACGTGCTCGGCGCCACCTTCGTCACCGCCGACGTCGGCAAGCTCTATCTCCTGCTCTCGAACGCGGTCGGCCGGCTCAAGCACTGAGGTCGCGCAAACAAAAAAAGACGGCCGGCAGAGCCGGCCGTCTCTCGTATGGGTCTCTCTCGCTTCGGGCGGTTAGGCCGCCTTCTGCTCGATCGGCTTGGCGCCGTTGGCGCTGCCGATCTCGATCTTGCGAGGCTTCAGTGCCTCGGGCACCACCCGCTCGAGCTCCACGTTCAGGAGACCGTTCTCCAGGCTCGCACTCTTCACCTGGATGAAGTCGGCGAGCTGGAAGCGGCGCTCGAAGGCGCGGCGCGCAATGCCGCGGTAGAGCGGCCGAGGCTGCTCGCCCTCGACCTTCGCCTTGCCGGAGACGGTGAGCGTGCCTTCCTTGGCGGTGACGTCGAGCTCCTCGGGCTTGAAGCCGGCAACCGCCATGGTCAGGCGATAGGTGTTATCGCCGGTGACCTCGATGTTGTAAGGCGGGTAGCCGCCGTCTGTCTGACTCGCCGCGTCGGCGAGCTGCATCAGTCGGTCGAAGCCGATCGTGGAGCGGAACAGGGGTGAGAAATCGAGTGCGTTCATGGACCATATCCTCCGTTGAGCAACATGGAACCCGGGACATGCCCGCCCGAGATGGGCCGGGCTTCGCGGGATGGTTAATGCCGAACCCGCTGATGCGGCATCCGACAGCGTTCAGATGGGCGCAAAACCACGGGATTCAAGGGGTATCGACTCGCCGCAGGACTCGCCAGCGACCGCTGGGCGATGCTAGACGTTGAGAGGCGCAGTGACCGCCGAGGGGGCCCGATCCTGGACGCGCAGCCGACCACTTTCTTCAGCCGGACCTACGACGAGGCGATCGACCTGGTCGAGGCTGCGCGCTCCTATCTGAGCGTGCTGGAGCCGATCGACCGCCGCGCACTCCCGGTGCCGGAGCGGCTCCGGCTCTGCTCCGAGACCATGCGGATGACCGCGCGCTTGACGCAAATCATGGCGTGGCTCCTAAGCCAGCGTGCGGTGCAGGCTGGCGAGATCAGCCGCGCCGAGGCGCTCGAGGACCAAGAGGCGCTGACTGAGGTCGATGTTTGCATGGCCGGGGACGAGCGCGATTGGCGCGGCTTGCCCCAGCGCCTGGTGGCACTCCTCGACAAGAGCCACCGGCTCTATATCCGCGTCGCTCGGCTGGACGAGCTCGCGCGCCGCTCGGTGAATTGATGGCTGCGAGCGCTACTTCTTGCCGAGGCTGCCGAAGCGCTTGTTGAAGCGGGCGAGCTGGCCGCCGGTGTCGAGCAGCTTCTGCTGGCCGCCGGTCCAGGCCGGATGCGACTTGCTGTCGATCTCGAGGCGCAGCGTGTCGCCGGGCTTGCCGTAGGTGGACCGGGTCTTGTAGCTGGTGCCGTCCGTCATCAGCACGGTGATCTCGTGGTAATCGGGATGGATGCCTTCCTTCATGAGCCCGGTCCTTCGCCAAAGGAGCGGCTTTATATCGGAGCCGGTCCTCGGGCGCAACTCCGCCGGACAGCCGCTCACCGCTCGGTCAGCTTGAACTCGATGCGCCGGTTCTTGCGATAGGCGTCGTCGTTGGTGCCGGTCTCGATCGGCTGATACTCGCCGAACCCCGCCGCGGCCAAGCGGTCCGGGGAAATTCCCTGCTCAACCAGGTACTTGACGACGGCCGTCGCGCGCGCGGTCGAGAGTTCCCAGTTGGAGGGGAACTGGCTCGTGCTGATCGGACGCCGGTCGGTGTGGCCGTCGACGCGCAGCACCCAGGGGATCTCCGGCGGGATCTTGGCGGCGATCTGGCGGAGCGCGCCGCCCAGGAGATCGAGCTCGTGGCGAGCGTCCAGCCCGAGGTCGGCGCTCCCCGGCGCAAACAGGACTTCCGATTGGAAGACGAAGCGGTCGCCCACGATTCGAATGTCGGGCCGGTCGCCCAGGATCTCGCGCAGGCGGCCGAAGAACTCGGAGCGATAGCTTGCGAGTTCCTGCACCTTGCTTGCGAGCGCCGCGTTGAGACGCCTGCCCAGATCGGAAATCTGCACGTCTTGGTCCTTGGCCTTTTGCTCGGAGATGTCGAGCGCCGCAGCAATACGCGCGAGCTGGTCGCGCAGGGCCAGGATCTGCTGGTTGAGGAGCGCCGCCTGATCCTGGGCCGCTTTGAGCGCGGTGTCCTTCTGGGCAAGCGCGGCATCCTTGTCGGCGAGCTCATTGCGCGCGGTCGAGCTGCTCTCGTCGACCCGCGCGGTCAAGTCCGCGACTTGGGCCTGCAGTTGGTCGCGCGCGGCGATCGACGCCTGCAGCTGGCTCGAGACTTGCGCGAGGTTCTCGCTCAGATCCTTGCTGGTTTTATCGTCGAGGGCGAGCCGATCCCTGAGGATCGCGATTTCCTTCTGCAGGCTTGAAACCGCGGACTCGCTGCCGGAGAGCGCGCTGGTCAAATAGAACTGCGCGGCCGTGAAGATCATCACCACGAAGATGATGATGATCAGCAGCTGCGAGAGCGCGTCGACGAAGCCCGGCCAAATGTCGATGCCGAGGCGGCGCTGACGGCGACTAGGGAGCGCCACGGCTCAGCGCCGCTCCGTCTCTTCGGCGAGCGCCGCGATGGTGCGGGCGAGGAGGCGGATCTCGTTGCGGATCTCCTGCACCGCGGTGCCGCGGCCTTGCGAGACGTCCTCGTAAAGCCGCGCCAAGTGCAGCTCGATATTGCGCAGGTGTCCCCGGACTTCCTCCTGCGCTGCCGTGCTCTGGGCGCTGTCGGCCAGGCGCTGCAGCACGGGCTTCAGGTCATTCTGGCTCTCCGCGAGCTTGGCCAGCAGGCTCTGCTCGGCGCGCATGTGGTCGGTCAAGTTGCCCAAGCGCTCGGTCAGCGAGATCACGTTCGTATTGGCGACGATGCGGCTCTCCTCGCCGCGGCTCAGGATGCGCTGGAGACTGTCGAGGCTGTCGGCGGTCTGCTCGAGCAGCGCCTGGATGTAGGCGGGCACCGGCGCGTCTCCGACCTCGGCGAGCGCGCCGCCGGCGGCGGTCATCCGCGTGATCCCGGAGAGCCATTCCTCGAGATCGTTGTAAAAGCGATTCTGGGCCAGGCCCGCTTGCAGGTCGAGGAAGCCCAGCACCAGAGAGCCCGCAAGGCCGAAGAGCGAGGAGCTGAACGCCGTACTCATGCCGCCGAGCGGCGCCTCCAGGCCCTGCTTCAGGTCGTTGAAGGCGCGTACGGGGTCTGCGCCGCCGACCCCGAGCGCGCCCAAAACGCCGCCGACCGCGCCCACGGTTTGCAGCAGGCCGTAGAACGTGCCGAGCAAGCCTAGGAAGACCAGGAGCCCGATCAGGTAGCGCGCGGTCTCGCGAGTTTCCTCCAGGCGCGTGCCGATGCCGTCGAGCAGCGAGCGCATGGAGGCGGCGGTCAGACTGACGCGGCCGGATTTGCGCTCGGCGAGCAGCCGGGCAAGCGGCGCGATCAGGCGCGGCACCCGCGCGGGGTCCGCCTGGTTGCGCCGGAAGCGCTCGATCCACGCGATCTCGGGGTTGAGCCGCCGCACCTGTAGGAAGATGTACACGATTCCCGCGAGCATGATGCCGACGATCACGCCGTTGACGCCCGGGTTTCCCATGAAATAGGCGAATAGTGACTGCGACAACAGCGCCGCCACCGCGGCGACCAGTATGACGAACACGGCCATTCGAAGGAGGTAGCGCTGTGGCCGTGTCACGGTTGCGCCACCTCTTGGCGTATGGGAGCGGCGGTCACCGATCGAGCGCCACGACGTCGACGCGGTCGGGCGGACCGCCGCTGTCCGTGCGGTTGCCCAGCGCGCGCACGTCTATTCGCGCGCTCTTGATGCCTTGCTCGATCAGATACGAGCGCACGCCGATCGCGCGCGAGAGCGAGATGCGCCGAGCTTGGCTCGCTTGGTCGGGGAGACCGCTGGCGTAGGCGACGAGCTGAACGCGGATCTGCTCGTCGGCTTTCATCGCCCTGATCACGCCGTTGAGCGTCGACTTGGCCTGGTCGGGCATATCCGTGACGTTGGGCGCGAACGCGACTTGGGCGGGCAAGCCACCTTGCGGTGGCAGGGCTGCTACCTGGGGCGCGGGTGCCGGCGTCGGCGGCGATGGCGCGGGCTGCGGGTTTGGCGCGGGCGTGGGCGTAGTCGCAGCGATCGCCGGCGTCGGCGTCGTCGAGGCGACCTGTGTCGTGGGCGCCGGCGGCGCGGATGCCGCCGGGGCCGGGCTCGGGGCGGCGGCCGCGGGGCTCGGGCTCGCCGCCGTCGTGGAAGGAGCCGGTGCGGGGCTCGCCGGTGGCGTCGACGGAGCGGGCGCGCTCGGGGGAACCGGAGCGGCCGCAGCAGCCGTCTGCGGGGGCGACGCGGGCGTGCTCGGCTGGGGCGGTGTTGAGGGCGGCGGCGAGGGGGCGGCCATGGCCGTCTGGCCGGCTCCCGGTCCTGATCGACGCACGATGCTGGGGATGGGAGCGCTGGGCGGGCTGGGTGCGGGCGGCGGGGGCGCAGCCGATGGCGGTGGCGAGGAGGCGGTCTGCGTTGGCGCGGTCGTGCCGAGCGAGGCGGCTTGCAACGGTTGCGACCGCGGCGCCTTGGCGGCGGTCTGCTTCGGCGGCTTTGGCGGTTTCTCGGTAGCGGCGAGGGCAGGGCTCGGCCTCGCGGCGGGCTCACGCTTGGTCCTGGCACTCCGATGCGACGTTCTCGTGGCGGCTGGTTCTTCTGCCGCCTGAGGCGGCATCACAGCAGGCGCGGTCTGCTGGGCTTGCTGCTCCAGCTTGGGCTTGGGCACGGCTGCGGTCCTCCGCGCCCTCGGCGGATGCAGATAGACCGGCCGCAGACCCGAAGGGGCGCCGCCGGCATTCTCGGAGCGCAGCAAGCCCGGCAAGGTCTGTGCCGGCCCCAGGGAATCGATGACGTTCTCGTTCACGATGACGTCGGGGCTGGTCGAGCCGCCAAACACCATGGTCTGTGCGGCCGCGGGCAAAGCCGGCGCCGCCAGCAGCGCGCTCGTCAGGATCGCCGCGCGCAAACTCGTTTCGCGCCGCGAGGCCGATGCCGAATACCTACTCATACCCAACCCCGATTTTCCCAGACGGGCGATGACGCCCGCTCACCCAGACTTGTGGCCAAAATACCGCGCCCGAGGCCACGCCGCTACTGCGAGATTTTCCCTGTACGTTCAGGAAGCTCCGGAGCCCTTGATGGCTTCCTTGAGGAGTGTTGCAAGCGGCAGGTGCAGGTGATCGTTGGCAGCCACCACGTCGCCCGTCGACATGACATCGTGCTTGCCGTCGCGCAGACCGCTGATATAGCCCCCGGCCTCGCGGATCAGCATGATGCCGGCCGCCATGTCCCAAGGCTGCAGCCCAAATTCCCAGAACCCGTCGACCCGTCCCGCGGCGACATAGGCGAGATCGAGCGCCGCGGCGCCGAACCGGCGCACACCCACCGCGGCGCCCATGACGGCGGCAAGGGTGCGCAGATAGAGATCGCGGTCGATACTGCCGCGGATGGTCGGGATACCCGTCGCGATCACGCATTCCGAAAGCTGCCGACGGGCCGAGACCCTGAGGCGCCGGTCGTTGACGAAGGCGCCTTGGCCCTTCTCGGCCCAGAACATCTCGTCGCGGATCGGCTCGTAGATCACCCCCGCGACGAGCTCGCCATCGCGCTCCAGCCCGATCGAGATGCAGAACTGCGGAATCCCGTGCAGGAAATTGGTGGTGCCGTCGAGCGGGTCCACGATCCAGCGATGCCGCCCGTCGCTCCCGGGCGTGGCCCCGCTTTCCTCCATCAGAAAGGCGTAACCGGGCCTCGCGCGCGAGAGTTCCGTGCGCAGGACCTTTTCGGCCTTGAGATCGGCTTGGGTCACGAAGTCGCCGGGCCCCTTCACGGAGACTTGCAGCTGCTCCACTTCGCCGAAGTCCCGGAGCATCCCGCGCGCGGCCTTGAGCGCGGCGGCAGTCATCACGTTGATCAGGGCGGAGCGGACGGCCATATCGGCTGAGCGTGCCCCTCAGTCCTTGGCGCGCTCGACGTAGGATCCGTCGCTGGTGTTCACCACGATGCGCGTGCCGGCCCCGATGTGCGGCGGGAGCATCACGCGCCGGCCGTTGTCGAGCTTGCCGGGCTTGTAGGAGGAGGACGCGGTCTGGCCGCGCACCACCGCGTCGGCTTCCACCACGGTCATGGTCACGGTCTGCGGCAGGGTCACCGACATCGGCGTGCCCTCGTAGAGCTGCACCGTCACCATCATGTTGTCCTTGAGGAAGTCCGCGGGCTCGCCGATCAGCGAGCGGTCGACCATGATCTGCTCGTAGGTATCGGTGTCCATGAAAGTCGCGTGGTCGCCCTCGAGAAACAGGAACTGCATATCCTTCTCGTCGAGCTGCACGCGCTCCACGGTCTCCTGGGTCCGGTAGCGCTCGTTGGTCTTGGTGCCGGTCTTGAGATCGCGCATCTCGACCTGCGCGAAGGAGCCGCCCTTGCCCGGCTGGATCAGCTCGCGTTTCAGCACGATCCAGAGCTTGCCCTGATGCTCGAGCACGTTGCCCGGTTTGATGTCGATGGCGTTGATCTTCATAAGTTGCTCTTGAAATACGCGGCGCCGCCGTCGCGGGCGCAGCTTCCTACCAGCTTGGCCCCGCTGAGGGAAGGGGGGCTTGGCAAATCCGAGGCCGTCAGCGCAGTGTCATCGCGGCGCCGTCAGGGTCGCGGGCGCCGTCGTCACCCGCGAGGAGACCGCTCATGATCCGCTTTCGCCCAGCCGCCCTCGCCGCGAGCGCGCTCGTGGTCGCGGCGGTGGGCTGCGCCGCGCCGAGCGGAGAGTCGCCGCCAATCGCCAAGACGCCGATCCGGCATTTGATCGTCGTGGTCGGAGAGAATATGAGCTTCGACAACCTCTACGGCACCTATGAGCCGCCGCCCGGTCAAACCGTTGCGAATCTGCTCTCGAAGGGGATCGTGAAGCGCGACGGCTCGCCGGGTCCGCACGTCGCGCTGGCGGCACAGCACACGGCCTCCGTTCGCGAGCGCTATCTCGTGAAGCCGCCACGAACCGGCACCTATAAGAGTCTGCCGCGGCCCGGCACGACCTATGCGCTCGACCAGCCCAAATTCGAGCCGGACAAGCGCTTCCCCGCGAACCTCCCAAACGGCCCCTTCCCGATCACGCGCTATGCCGACTGGACGGCGGCGGTGGGGGATCCCGTTCACCGCTTCTTCCAGATGTGGCAGCAGGTGGATGGCGGCCGTAAGGATCTGTTCGTCTGGGTCGACGAGACCTCGGGCGAAGGCTCGCAAAAACGCGACGATCCCCACTCCGGCACGAACCAAGGCGCCGTCGCCATGGGCTTCTACAACATGGCCAAGGGCGACGCGCCCTATTTCCGCGTGCTCGCGCGCAGCTATGCGCTCGCCGACAACTATCATGAGCCCGTGATGGGCGGTACCGGCGCCAACTATATCGCGCTCAGCACCGGCGATGCCGCACCCTATCTGATCGACGGCAAGCCGGCGACGCCGCCAGGCAATCAGATCGAGAATCCCGATCCCCGGGCCGGCACCAACAATTGGTACGCACAGTCCGGCTACAAGTCCGGCTCCTATGTCGCGTGCGCCGATGCGGGCCAGCCCGGCGTCAAGGCGATCCGCGATTACCTGGCCTCGCTGCCCTACAAGACCTTCAACGACGGCAACTGCGAGCTCGGCGCCTATTATCTCGTCAACAACTATGGCACCGGCTTCACCGCCGCGGGCGAGCGCAAGCCACTCGGGCCCGACCAGTATACGCTGCCGCCGCAGGTGGCCCCCACCATCGGCGAAGCGCTCGCCGCGAAAGGCGTGAGCTGGAAATGGTACC
>DASZHJ010000394.1:0-6686 GCA_035938015.1 Allostellaceae bacterium | reverse complement strand
TATTGCCTGGGCATCACCGCCGTCGATCCCGCGCGGCTCGACCTGCTGTTCGAGCGCTTCATCAGCGCCGAGCGCAACGAGCCGCCCGATATCGATGTCGACTTCGAGCACGAGCGCCGCGAGGAGGTGATCCAGTACATCTACGCCAAGTACACCCGCGAGCGCGCCGGGCTTGCCGCCACCGTGATCTGCTATCGCTCGCGTGCCGCCATCCGCGAGGTCGGCAAGGCGCTGGGATTGTCGCCGGACGTGACCCAGCGTCTCGCCAAGACGATCTGGGGCTGGAGCGACCAGCCGATCGCCAACGATCAGGTGCGGGCGCTCGGCCTCGATGCCGGGGATCGCACGCTCCGGTTGGCGCTGGAGCTCGCGGGCGCGCTCATCGGCTTTCCCCGCCATCTCTCCCAGCATGTCGGCGGCTTCGTGATCACCCGCGGCCGCCTCGACGAGCTGGTCCCGATCGAGAACGCGGCGATGCCTGATCGCACGGTGATCGAGTGGGACAAGGACGACCTCGACGCCATGGGTCTCCTCAAGATCGACGTGCTCGCGCTCGGCATGCTCACCTGCATCCGCCGCGCCTTCGACCTGATCGCGCGCCATCACGGCAGGCGGTTCGCCCTCGCCGACGTGCCGGCGGAGGATCCCGCGGTCTACGAGATGCTAGGCCGGGCCGATTCTCTAGGCGTGTTTCAGGTCGAGAGCCGCGCGCAGATGAGCATGCTGCCGCGCCTCAAGCCCAAGAATTTCTACGACCTCGTCATCGAGGTCGCGATCGTGCGGCCGGGCCCGATCCAGGGCGACATGGTGCATCCCTATCTCCGCCGCCGCAGCGGCGCCGAGCGGGTCTCCTATCCCTCCGAGGCGCTGCGGGGCGTGCTGGAGAAGACGCTGGGCGTGCCGCTCTTCCAGGAGCAGGCCATGAAGATCGCCATGGTGGCCGCGGGCTTCACCGGCGCCGAGGCGGACAAGCTCCGCCGCGCCATGGCGACCTTCCGGCGCAGCGGCAAGATCCACGCCTTCCGCGGCAAGTTCATCGACGGCATGGTGCGCAACGGCTACGAGCTCGATTTCGCCGAGCGCTGCTTCCAGCAGATCCAGGGCTTCGGCGAGTACGGCTTTCCGGAATCCCACGCCGCGAGCTTTGCCCTGCTGGTCTACGTCTCGGCCTGGCTCAAGTGCCATTACCCCGCGGTGTTCGCGGCGGCGCTGCTCAACAGCCAGCCCATGGGCTTCTACGCGCCGGCGCAGATCGTGCGCGACGCCCGGGAGCATGGCGTCGAGGTGCGGGGCGTCGACGTCAACGCGAGCGACTGGGACGCCACGCTCGAGCCCGGCAAGGACGCGGAGCAGCCAGCGCTTCGCCTGGGCCTGCGCCAGGTCAAAGGTATCGCTCAGAAGGACGCGGACGTGCTGACGTCGGCGCGCGGCCCGGGCTATCGGAGCGCGGTCGATCTGGCGGCGCGCTCCGGTCTCGGCCGGTCTCTGCTGACGCGGCTTGCCGAGGCGGACGCCTTCCGCTCGCTGGCGCTCGACCGCCGGCGCGCGCTCTGGGCCGTCAAGGGACTGCGCGAGGAGGGGCTGCCGCTCTTCGCGCGGCTCACGCCCGAGCAGCGCCAAGGCTCCGAGCCGCCGGTGCCCTTGCCGGAGATGCGGCTCGGCGAGCACATCGTCAGCGACTACGCCTTCCTCGAGCTCTCGCTGAAATGCCATCCGATGGCGCTGCTGCGCCAGAGCTTCACGCGCGATGGCGTGGTGCGCGCGGCCGAGCTCGCCACCATCGAGCCGGGGAAACTCGTCACCGTCGCGGGCCTGGTCCTGGTGCGCCAGCGTCCCGGCAGCGCCAGCGGCGTGGTGTTCGTGACCTTGGAGGACGAGACCGGCATCGCGAACCTGGTGGTCTGGCCCGACACCTTCGAGCGCTTCCGCGCGGAGCTGATGGGCGCCACGCTCATGAGTTGCCAAGGCCGGCTGCAGCGCGAGGGCCTGGTCATCCACGTGGTGGCCGACCGCCTCACCGATCTCTCGCGCCGCCTTGCAAGGCTCAACGACCCCGCCCCCCACGCGCTCCGCCCGAGCGCGCCGGAGCTCGCGGTCCGCAGCCACGATTTCCGCTGAGCATGTTCCGCTGGAAGGTCTCCGCTCGCAACATTCGCTGCGTCCTCGTCATGCCCGCGCTTGTCGCGGGCATCCACGTTTTCCTCGCCGCAGAAGAACGCGTGGATGCCCGGCACGCAGGCCGGGCATGACGCCAGTAAAAGAGTGCTCCAGGGGCATTGATGGGTACTTGACTCCCGAGAACAAATCAGGAACACTTTTCGGGCAAAGCGGGTGACCCCACGCCCGCGCAACCCTGGAGGAGGCTCTTCCATGTCCCCGCTGCTTCGCACATTGCCGCTGATCATCGCGGTCCTGGCGCCGATCTCCGCTCATGCCCAAAGCAATGCCCCGGCGCCGCGCCGCGACTGGGCCGACCGCTATCTTGCCCGTCTCGACACCGAGCGAAAGGGCTTCGTCACGCTCGAGGATGCCGAGCGCTATGCCGCGGCCCAGTTCGACCGTCTCGACACCAATCACGATGGCCTCGTCGATCACGACGAGTTCCTGGCCTCGGCGAAGCGCTCGCTCGACCGCGCGAGCCCCGCCCGCAAGGCGCAGGTGCAACGCTCGCTCGATCGCCGCGAGACCCTGTTCAAGACGCTCGACCAGCACGGCGACGGCAAGCTCACCAAGGACGAGTACCTCGCCGGCACGCGCGAGCACTTCGCCGAAATCGACGTGAAGAAGTCCGGCACGATCACCACCGACGACCTGCGCGCCGCTCACAAGGGATTGTGAGCGCATCCGTCACCCCCGCGCCGCTTCGCTGACGCGCACCCCGTCGAAGCGGCGGTCCCTCTCTCCCGCCCCAGGAGAGAGGGACAGGGTGACCGACGCTGAGGTTGGATGAGCAACCGCTTGCCCCTCGCCCGCGAAGCGGGAGAGGGAGGGGCCCGTGCCCCTGAGCCCCGCGAAGGGGCAGGGGAGGGTGAGGGTCGACACGGCTGGATTGGATTTATGCCGAACCGGCAGGCGCGCGCGTTGCGCCTCACCATGACCGATGCCGAGCGCCGGCTTTGGGCCTGCCTTCGGGGTCGGCGCCTCGTGGGCTACAAGTTCCGCCGCCAGCATCCGCTCGGACGGTTTGTCGTGGACTTCGCTTGCATCGAGCATCGCCTGGTGATCGAGGCCGACGGCGGACAGCACTGTGAGAGCTGGGCGAACGAGCGCCGCACGGTTTGGCTCGAGCGGCGCGGTTGGCGCGTGCTGCGATTCTGGAATCTCGATATCCTCGCCCATACCGAGGGCGTTCAGGAGATGATCCTCGAGGCGCTCAGCCAGACCCGTTGACCCTCACCCTCCCGTTGCTTCGCAACGGGCCCCTCCCTCTCCCGCTTCGCGGGCGAGGGGCTTACTGCGACGTCCGCCGCCGATCGCGCTCTACCGCCCGCGCGCTTGCGCCTTGCGGCGCGCGTAGTAGGCGCGGGCCTTGGAGCGGCTGCCGCAGACCTCCATCTCGCACCAGCGGCGACTGCCGTTCTTGGAGGTATCGAGGAAGAGCCAGCTGCAGCCGCGGCCCGAGCATTGCTTGACGCGCGGCAGCTCCGGCGCGGTGAGCAGCTGGGTCGCCGAGCGCACCACAGGCCACAGCACGCGGTCGAGCGCGGGCTCGTCGTCCCACGTCCAAGCGAAGCCGCCGGCCTCCGGCGTCAGACGAGCGTGCGGCAGCGCCGCGGCGAGCTCCCGGTTGATGCCCTCGAGATCGCGCGGATCGGGCTTGGCGCCGCGCCCGAGCGCCAGGAAGCATCGGTGCAGCCGCTCGCGCAGCTCGACCGCCCGTCGCCGCACCGCCTCGGCCGTGCGCGGGTGCCGTCCCGCCGCCTTGAGCAGCCGCTCGGCCTCGCGGGCCTCGATCGCCTGGGCATGCCGGCTCCACGCGATCAGCGCCGCGTAGTCGACGAGGTTGTCGGTATGCTCCGCGGTGCCGCGGCCGTGCGCGGTGTTGGTGAAATCGAGGCAGAGCGGCCCGCCGATCAGAGGCAGGATGGCGGCGCGGCTCCCCGGCAGCGGCGCCGCGACGGACTCGGAAGGTGTCTTCATACCACCGCAAAAACGTTCTTGATCGGTCACACGAGTACACCCGCGGACCGCTTCCCGCAACATGCGGAGTGCGCTTCCACTTACTCCAGAAGCCGAAGCGCCTCGCAACCGGCATTTCACCCGCGCGGCCGCCCGTGCTACGCCATGGCAGAAGGCGGCGGCGATGGGGCAATACCCGTGACAGGCGAGACCTACCGAACCCTCGACATGCACACGGCGGGCGAGCCCGTGCGCATCGTCACCGAGGGCTATCCGGCGCTCCCCGGCGCCACGATCCTGGAAAAGCGCCGACACGCCCAAGCCAAGCTCGATCACATCCGCCGCCGCCTCATGCTGGAGCCGCGCGGACACGCGGACATGTATGGCGTGATCCCCGTGGCGCCCAGCCATCCCGAGGCCGACCTTGCCGTGCTCTTCACGCACAATTCCGGCTACAGCACCATGTGCGGCCACGCCACCATCGCGATCGGCCGCTGGGCGGTGGAGCACAAGCTGGTGCCGGTTCAGCGCCCGCTCACGATTTTCAATCTCGAATGCCCCTGCGGCGTGGTGCGCGTCACCGTCGAGGTCGGCAAGACCGGCACGGGCGAGGTCACCTTCGAGAGCGTGCCCGCCTTCGCCAGCCATCTCGATCTCGCCGTCGCGACCGAGCGCTTCGGCCGCGTCGTGCTCGACATCGCCTTCGGCGGCGCCTTCTACGCGATCCTGCCGGCCTCGCGCATCGGCCTTTCCATGCTCGAGACCCCGCTCGAGACGCTGATCCACGCGGGCCGCGAGATCACCGCGGCGACCCGCGCTGAGGTCGTCATCGAGCATCCCGATGCCGCCGATCTCGCCTTCCTCTATGGCACCATCCTGACGGACGACGCCGCGCCGGCCGGTCCCGCGCCCTCGCTCAACCTCTGCATCTTCGGAGGAGGCCAGGTGGACCGCAGCCCCACCGGCAGCGGCGTCACGGCGCGCCTTGCCCTCGACCATGCCCGCGGGTTCCTACCGATCGGCGCCCGCCGGGTGTTTCGGGGCCTGACCGGCGAGCCCTTCACGGGCGAGCTGCTGCGCGAGGCGCGAGCCGGCAACCACGCGGCGGCGATCGTGCGCGTGGGCGGCCGCGCCTATTATTCCGGCACGTCGAGCTTCGTGATCGAGGCGGAGGATCCGCTCCGCGACGGCTTCCCGATGCCGGCCACCCTCTCGGCGCTCGCTCCCCGATGAGCTTCGTCTATCGCGAGGCGCCCGCTCCCTTGCCGCCGCTCCGCGCGGCGATCCTCGCGGCTTATCGCGAGGACGAGACTGCGGTGGTGGAGCGGCTGCTCGCCGCGGCGGAGTTTCCGCCCGACGCGCTCGACCGCATCGCCGAGCGCGCGCGCGGTCTTGTCGTCGAGGTGCGCCGGCAGCGCCTGGGCAAGGGCGGTCTCGACGCCTTCCTGCACGAGTACGCGCTCTCCTCCAAGGAGGGGATCGTGCTCATGTGCTTGGCCGAGGCGCTGCTGCGCATCCCCGATGCCGAGACCGTCGACCGCCTGATCCGCGACAAGCTCGGCCCCGCCGACTGGTCGCACCATCTGGGGCAATCGGACTCGCTCTTCGTCAACGCCTCTACCTGGGCGCTGATGCTGACCGGGCGCTTGATCCGATCGGACGGCGAGGAGCGCGAGCTCGGCGGCGTGCTGAAGCGGCTGGTCGCGCGCTCGGGCGAGCCGGTGGTGCGCCAGGCCGTCACCGCCGCGATGCGCATTCTCGGCCGGCAGTTCGTGATGGGCCGCACCATCGCCGAGGCGCTGGAGCGCGCGCGCGGCGCGGAGAAGCAAGGCTATCGCCATTCCTACGACATGCTCGGCGAGGCCGCGCGCACCGCCGCCGACGCCCGCCGCTATTTCGAGAGCTACGAAGCCGCGATCGCCGCGATCGGCGCCGCCGTCGCCGGCCGCGACGCCTTCGCGGCCCCCGGCATTTCCGTGAAGCTCTCGGCACTGCATCCGCGTTACGAGGAGGCAGAGCGCGAGCGCGTGCTCAGGGAGCTGGCGCCGATCCTGCGCACGCTCGCCCAGCATGCCAAGGCGAAGGGCATCGGCTTCACCATCGACGCGGAGGAATCCGAGCGGCTCGATCTCTCGCTCGATGTCATCGAGGGGCTGGCGCTCGATCCCGCGCTCGCGAACTGGGACGGGCTCGGACTGGCGATCCAGGCCTATCAGAAGCGGGCCTTGCCGCTGATCGATTGGCTCGCCGATCTCGCGCGGCGCGCGCGCCGCCGGCTCATGGTGCGGCTCGTCAAGGGCGCCTACTGGGACAGCGAGATCAAGCGCAGCCAGGAGCGCGGGCTCGCGGGCTACCCCGTGTTCAC
Organism: Allostellaceae bacterium; assembly: GCA_035938015.1. Lineage (GTDB taxonomy): Bacteria > Pseudomonadota > Alphaproteobacteria > ATCC43930 > CGMCC-115725 > DASZHJ01. The sequence goes on along the minus strand of DASZHJ010000394.1, from coordinate 202 downwards.
TCGAAAAGTCGCGACCGACGTCTCCTATCTCGCCTGCGCGCGGCGGCTGCTCGCCGCACCCGGCATTTCCGTGAAGCTCTCGGCGCTGCATCCGCGCTACGAGGAGGCAGAGCGCGAGCGCGCGCTCAAGGAACTGGCGCCGATCCTGCGCACGCTCGCCCAGCACGCGAAAGCAAAGGGCATCGGCTTCACCATCGACGCC
>DASZHJ010000393.1:0-5256 GCA_035938015.1 Allostellaceae bacterium | reverse complement strand
GAAGATCAGGAGCGCGGCCAGATCGCTGTCGCGCAGCTTGGCCCGCGCCCGCTCGATGCGCGAGAGAAACTCCGTCCGCTCGAAGTGCAGTGCCATCGCGGCAGGCGGCGCGGCTCAGCGCGCCGCTGCTCGAGGCTCGGGGACCGCTACTGCAGCAACCAGGCCGCCCACTTCTCCACCACCTTGTCGCGATTGTCCGACCACCATTGCGAACTGTAGATGAACATCTCCTTCTTGATGTCCGGCGCCGTCGGCAACGTCTTCAACTGAGCGGCCGACAGGTGCTCCGCCGCCGCGTTGTTGACGAAACCGTAGGGGATCAGCATGGAAAGGCGGGCTTGCGGTACCGGCAAGGTGATGAAGGCCGTGAGCTTCATGGCGTTGACGCGGTTGGCCGCGCCCTTCGGCACCGCCCAGGCGTCCGTACGCAGCGCGCCCTGTCGCCAGCCGACCTCGACGGGCGCGCCGTTCGCCTGGATCGCCGCGATGCGGCCGTTCCAGGCGACCGCCATCACGGCCTCCTTGTCGTTGAGCATTTGCGCGGGGACGGCGCCCGCCTCCCACCACTTCACGACCGAGGGCTTGATCTTGGCGAGGCTCTCGTAGGCCTTATCGATGTCCATGGGATAGACCTTGTCCATCGGCACGCCGGCCGCGAGCACCGCCGCCTCCAGGAACGGCGTGAGGCCGCCGGAGCCCGCGGGCATGGTGCGCGGCCCCGGGAATTTCTTGGTGTCCCAGAAATCCGCCCAGCTGTTGGGCTTCGCGTCCTTGAAGACGTCGGTGCGCCAAGCGTAGGTCTGCGCGTAAGGCAGCATGTCGAGCGAGTATTTGTACTGGAACGCCTTGTCGATGTTGTTGACGTCGACGAAGCCGTAGTCGATCTCCTCCCAGTAGTCGCCCTTCTTGCCGAGATTGATGACGCTCGCGCGGTCGAACTCGCCGACGTCGTACTCGACGTTGTTCGTGTCCACCATGGCCTTGACCTTGACGGGGTCGGGGCCTTGGGATTCCACGACCTTGATGCCGCTCAGGCGCTCGAAGGGCTCGAAATAGGCCTTGCGCTGCGCGTCCTGGAAGGCGCCGCCATAGGAGCACACGCGGACCACGCCGCTGCCCTTGAGCTTATCGGGGATAACGGTGATCTCGGGCAAGACAGGCGCATCGGCCGCGAGCGCGAGACGCGGGCCCATCGTCCTGCCGAGCGCCACCGCCGCGCCGGCGCCAAGCCCAAGCTGGGCCGCCCAGCGCATGACGTGGCGTCGGGAATATTCGGCGGCGTGCGGCGAGAGGTCCGACATCGAGAACAAGAAGTCGAGAAGTTTTCGATTATCGCGCATCGAGCCTGCCTCCCCGGAGTTCATGCGGTGTCCCCGTCGTCTCATGAAATCACACCTCACCCGCCGCGCATAGCGTCCTTCGGCGGCTCCGCGAGTACGGCCGATGAGCGCAGCCGCTCCGAGCGCTGGCGCAGCAGCTCCGCGCTGAGAAACAGCACGCCCGTCAGCACGATCAAGATGGTCGACACCGCCGCGATGGTCGGATCGATCTCGAAGCGGATGCTCTCCCACATCTTGCGCGGCAAGGTGACTGCGCTGGTTCCCGAGACGAAAAGCGCGACCACCAGCTCGTCGAAGGAGCTGATGAACGCGAAGAGCGCGCCCGCCAGCACGCCCGGACGGATGATCGGAAACGTGACCTGCCAGAACGTGCGCCAGGGCGTGGCGCCGAGGTTCATCGCGGCCTGCTCGAGCCGCTCGTCGAAGCCCTGCAAGGTCGCGGAGACGTTGATCACCACGAAGGGCACGGCAAGCGCCGTGTGCGCGATCACCAGCGCAAAGGGATTTCCGACCAGGCCCAGGCGCGCGTAGAAGAAATAAATGCCGATCGCGACGATGATCACCGGCGCGATGAGCGGCGAGACGATGAAGCCGACCAGAAAGTTCTTGCCGCGGAAGCTTGTCCGCACCAGCGCCAGCGCCGCCGGCGCGCCGAGCGCCGTCGCCAACACCATGACCGCGCCTGCGACCCAGAGGCTGAGCGAGGCGGCGCCGAGCCAGTCGGAGCGGCCGAGGAAATTCTCGTACCAGCGGAAGCTGAAACCCGGCGGTGGGAAGCTCAGGTAAGTCCCGGCGGAGAACGACAGCGGAATCACCACCAGGATGGGAAACACCAGGTAGAGCAGAACCAGCGCGGCCAGCAGGGTGACGCCCAGGCCAGGGCCGGAACGCGGGCTCGCGGCGCGGCGCACTGCGGGGGGCTCGGGCTTATCGCTGGACACGGCCGAGCGCCTCCGGGATCCCGAGCGTCCGGGCGAACCCCGCGAAGACCAGTAGCGCCGCCGCCAGCAGCACCACCGCGAGCGCCGAGGCGAAGGGCCAATTGAAGAGCTCGACCTGTTGCTGGATCAGCACCGCGATCATGAGATCGCGCGGACCGCCCACCAGCGCCGGCGTGATGAAGAAGCCGAGCGCCAGGATGAAAACCAGCAGGGACCCCGCGGAGAGGCCGGGCAGCGCCAGGGGCAGCAGCACCTGGCGGAACACGCCGAGCGGCGTCGCCCCCAGCCCCTCCGCCGCCCGCAGCAGGTTCCCATCGATGCCGCGGATCACGCTGTAGAGCGGCAAGATCATGAACGGCAGCAGGATGTGGACCATTGCGACATAGACCGCGAAGCTGGTGTTGAGCAGCTGCACCGGCTCGTCGATCGCGCCGATCGCCAGGAGGAATTGATTGACCAACCCCTGCCGCCCCAGGAGCACCATCCAGGCATAGGTGCGCACGAGGATGCTGGTCCAGAACGGCAGCAACACCAACATCATGAGCAAATTGGACTTGGCCCGGTCGATCCGCGCGAGCACGTAGGCGACCGGAAATCCCAGCAGCAGCGCCGCCGTCGTCACGATCACGCCGACGCGGAACGTGAGCCATAGCACGTGCAGGTAGACCGGGTTCTCGAACACGCGCCGGAAATTCTCCAGCGTCCAGCTGGGCTCCGCGATGCTCCGGAGCATCATCGCCGCGACGGGATAGGCGTAGAACGCCGCGAGATAGGCGATGAGCGGCAGCACCAGCGCCGGGTGCGACAACCGCGTGCGCGACGGACGTTTCCGGTCAATCAGGGCGACGCTCATGATCCCCTCGGGCCCAGGCTTCCGGCGACAGGGACGGCCACGATAGCGAGCCGCCCCCCGCATTGCCAGACGCGCCGGGCGCGGCGATGATGAGCCCGCAACCCATGGCAAGCACGCCCCAGCCACCGATGTCCGTCTTGCCCGGCGCGGCCGGGCCGCCGAAATCTTCCGGAGCCGCGGTCGTGCTCGAGGGAGTTCGCAAGAGCTTCGGCGCGGTGATCGCGGTCGACGACGTGAGCCTTGCGATCGAGCCCGGCGAGTTCATCACCCTGCTGGGCCCCAGCGGATCCGGCAAGACCACCACACTGATGCTGATCGCGGGCTTCGACCACCCCACGCACGGCGAGATCACCATCGACGGCACGTCGCTCGTGGGCGTGCCGCCTTACCGGCGCGGCATCGGCATGGTGTTTCAGAGCTACGCGCTTTTCCCGCACATGACCGTGGCCGAGAACGTCGGCTTCGCGCTGAAGCAGCGCGGCGCCGGCAGAGCGGAGATCGCCGAGCGTGTCGCCGAGACCCTGGACATCGTGCGGTTGCGCGGCTACGAGGCGCGCTACCCGCGCCAGCTGTCCGGCGGCCAACAGCAGCGCGTCGCGCTGGCGCGCGCGATCATCTTCCGGCCGCGCGTACTCCTGATGGACGAGCCGCTGAGCGCGCTCGACAAGCAGCTGCGCGAGGAGCTGCAACTCGAGATGAAGCGGCTGCATCGACAGCTCGGCATCACATTCATCTACGTGACCCACGATCAACGCGAGGCGCTGATCATGTCGGACCGGGTCGCGGTCATGAAGGAGGGCCGCATCGAGCAGATCGGCAGCCCGTCGGACCTCTACGACCGCCCGGCGAACCGGTTCGTCGCCGGATTCATCGGCGAATCGAATTTCTTCGACGGAGAGGTTGCCGCGGCAAGCGGCCGAGAGGTGGCGGTGCGAGTTGCGGGCGCCACGGTCATTGCCGTCTCGGACCACGCGCCGGCGATCGGCTCGCATGTCGCGTTGGCGGTGCGGCCGGAGAAGATCGGGTTCCGGGACGGCGCGGCCCCGGGGCCGCAAGCTCGATTGAATGCCTTGGCGGCGCTGGTGCGCGATGTCACCTTCGTGGGCGACATCCATCGCTATGTCCTCGAGATCTCGCCGGGACTGACGCTGGTGACGAAGCAGCAGCACCGTTTCCACGTGAAGGCGCGCGCGCCGCAGGAGCGCGTCACCGTCGAATGGCACATCGAGGATACGCTGATCGTCTAGCCGCGTAATCAGATGAGACAGAATGGCTTCGGTCGTTGCGCGCGTCACACTCCAAGCCCCTCCCCCTTGAGGGGGAGGTTAGGGTGGGGGGTGGGGTCCGCGCGGTGTTTCCGCCGGTGATGCTCGTGGCGCGACCCCCTTCCCTGCCCTCCCCCTCGAAGGGGGAGGGGCGAAGCGCGCAGCCGCTTCAGCTTTACCTGATCATGCTCTAGGAGAGAATCATGAGCGAGACCAAAGGCACGGAGCGCTCCACCATCGGCGCGATGTTCGGCTTGGCGGGTCGCGGCACCTTCCTCGATCTGCCAAAGGCCTCGATCGCCGATGGCGCGCGCGCGGACGTGGCGATCCTGGGCGCGCCCGCGGCCACACCCTATCCGTCGGTCGGCCCTTACTGCGCGGGCGGTCCCGCCGCCATCCGCGCGGGCATCGCCAATTGGGCGGGCGCGCGCGACCACATGGATTTCGATCTGGGGGGCGCGATGGTCGCCGCCGGCACCTCCGCGGTCGACTGCGGCGATCTCGCCTGGGACGGCGAGGATGCCGCGGGAAACCGTGCGCGGATCGCCGGTGCCGCCAAGACGCTGCTCGAGCGCGGCGCGGTGCCCGTCGTGATCGGCGGCGACGATTCCATCCCGATACCCCTGTTCCAGGCCTTCGAAGGCCGCGGCAAATTCACCGTGCTGCAAATCGATGCGCATATCGACTGGCGCGACGAGGTGCAGGGGATCAAGCTCGGGCTCTCCAGCACCATGCGCCGCGCCAGCGAGATGGGCTGGATCGAGCGCATCTTCCAGGTGGGCGCCCGCGGCACCGGCAGCGCCCGGGTCTCGGACTATCAGGACGCGCTCGCCGCGGGCGTGCGGTTCTTCTTCGCG
>DASZHJ010000392.1:0-4447 GCA_035938015.1 Allostellaceae bacterium | reverse complement strand
ATCGATGGCATCGGTCAACTCGTGCAGGGTGACGCCGGTCATCTGCGGCTCCAGCAGGTAGCTCGGCCAGAAATGCGGGCCCCCGCCTTTGTAAAACGGCACGAGCCCGCCATGGATGTTCCAGCGATGGCCACGCGCGTGGGCGAGCGTCTCCTGCGTCAGCTTGCCGATGCCATAACTCAGCAGCAGGTCGGGCTTTATCCGATCGATCGCCGACCAGCAACGGGGACCGTTCATCTCCTCTCGCGGGATGCGCATGGCCTCGACTCCCGGAAAGCCGGTGCCGCTCTCGGTGCCGAAGAAGCGCACCTCCGCCGCGGCGCGTCCCGCGAAGTGCTGCTCGAAGAGTGCCAGCGTGCGCGGCGGCGTGCCCAGCGGTGCCACCGGGGCATGCCGCTCGCGGGTCTCGACGATGATCCCCTTGAGCCGACCGGAAGCGGCCACCGCCCGCGCCATGAAGAAATGCCGCGGCGTGCTGCCCATGATCATGAGAATGCTCATCGGATCTCGCTAGCTCACATCGGCCGGGCGCTGATCTCGACGATGAATTTGCGCCGCATGGCGCGCGCGAAATCGGCGAAGCCGCGGGCCGGCACCAGGAAGGCCGACGGGCCGCCGATCACGTGCTCCCGGTACCAGTCCTCGAGCGTCGCGGCCTCATCGCCCTCCAGGATCGGCAAGCCGTTGATCGTGACGCCCGCCGCCGCCAAGCCATCGCGGACGGCGTCGATCGGCGGGCTCGTATTGCAGTTGTCGTGGCCGTCGCCGGAGACATCGATGATGGTTCGATCGGCTGGCACGGGCAGGAACGGCAGCACCTTGCCGTCGACGAGCTGAAGCGCCCGTGACATGCAGGTGAACTGGTTGTCTCCGCGGGGCGCGTGCCGGACTTGTCCGGCAAAGGCCTCGGCGTCGTCGCGGCCGGTGATCAGGGTCCAGGGCACCGCGACGGATGCCGTGTTCGACCATTCCACCAGCGCCACGAACATGGAGCGATGGGGTCCGGAGAGGATCAGGTTCTGGACCTCCCGGTCCTCGAAGGCCTTGGCGATCCCTTCCATCTGCAGCGCGTATCGCTCCGCGTCGATCGATCCCGAGACGTCGACCGCAAGGACGAGCGCGGTATCGACACGCTCGGCGCGGGCTTCCAGTTCCGCCCGCACGGACGGCACTTGCAGGGCAAGCGCCGCAGCCATCAGCACATATACGGATGCTCTGCGCATCGCCGATCAATAGATCGCTTTATCCCGGTTGCGCGCAAGATCGAGCCCTTTCGCTTGGTCAAGCCCCCGGACGCGCCGCAGCACGGTCTCATCGAGGTCCGCGCCGGTCAGGGTCGCGCCGGCAAGGTTTGCGCCCGTCAGATCCGCATGCGCCAGATCCGAGCCGGTGAGATCGGCTCCGGAAAGATCGGCATCCACCAGCTTGGCGAAGCTGAGGCGCACGTCGTGCAGGTCCGCGTCGGTGAGCCTGGCGCCGGAGAGATCGCAGCCGGAGAGATCGTTCCGCAGCGGCGTCTTGAACTGGTCTCTGGCAAAGCCGAGTCGCGCCCGCGTCAGATTGGCGCCGTGCATGTCGACATCGGTCAGACGCGCGAGAACCTGCGCGCCCGAAAGATCGGCGCCCGCGAAGCTCGGCGCTTCGGAGTGCGACGGCTCCAAGCTGGAATAGGCGGCGATATCGTAGAGCCGTGCGTTCGAGAGATTGGCGTTGGAAAAATTCGTCGCGGTGATGACGGCATGATCGAGATCGGCGCCTGAAAGATCGGCCCCGGAAAGATTGGCGCGCGAGAGGTCCGCGCCATAGAGATTGGCGCCGGCGAGATTGGCCCGCTTGAAATCCAGATCGCTCAAGTCGAGAAAGCCCAGGTCCGCGCGCGACAGATCCGCGGGATGCCCCGGGCTCGCCGTCACGAGAATCTCGCTCACCTGCTTCACCGTCATCCCCGCCGCCTCGGCGCCGCCGGGCGAGGCGAGTGCAGCGCCAAACAGGAAAGCCGCGATGGCCATTAGACACATGCCGCGCTTCGTTATCATCGTCCTGGTCGCACAGCTCGCGCCTTCCCGTCTCGCGGATTTTGTTGAGTGAGACTCAACAAGCAGATGCTCAACTGTGGACGGGCACACAGGCACGACTGTGAACAGGCAAACATGCTTGACCGTGGACGGCCACAAACGAATTCGAGTCTCCCATCAGAGGCGGGGCGGGTCCGCATCGACGCATTGGGTAGGCAGAGCCGATTTTTTCAATGAAATCAAGGATGGGAGTCCGAGGATGGAAAGCCGATCTGGGGGTGGGACAGCCAATTTGAAAGCCAATCGGAAACCGTGCGCGCCGTGCGGAGGGCGCGATGACCGCTCAGCCCGCGGCCTCGTCCTTGATACCGAGATAGATGCGTTGGACTTGCGGGTCGCTCTCAAGCGCCTCGGCCTTGCCTTCGAGCACGGTGCGGCCGGTCTGGAGGACGTAGGCGTAGTCCGCGATCTCGAGCGCGAGCGGCACCGATTGCTCCGCCAGCAGCAGCGTGAGCCCCTCGCCGTGGAGGCGCACCAGCGTGTCGTAGAGCTGCTCGACCACCGTGGGGGCGAGGCCGAGGCTAGGCTCGTCCAGCATCAGGAGCTTGGGCTCGCTCATGAGCGCACGGCCCAGCGCCAGCATCTGCCGCTCGCCGCCCGAGAGCGTGCCCGCGCGCTGGCGCCGCCTCTCCGCGAGCCGCGGGAAGACCGCGTAGACGCGCTCGAGCAAGATTTCGAGCCGCGTCTTGACGGCGAGCGCGGTGGCGCCGAGCCGCAGGTTCTGTTCCACGGTCTGGCTCACGAAGAGCCGCCAGCCCTCCGGCGAAAGCGCCAGGCCTTTGGGCACGATCGCGAAGGCCGGCAGGTTCGTGATGGCCTCGCCGCGCCAGGCGATGCGCCCGCCGCTCGACGGCACCAGGCCCGCGATCGCGTTGAGCGTCGTGGTCTTGCCGGCGCCGTTCGAGCCCAGGAGCGCCACGATGCTGCCCTCCTCGACCTCCAGCGAGACGTCCGCCACGCCCACGAGGTCGCCGTAGCGCACCTCCAGGTGCTCGACCGCGAGCGCCGCGCTCATCGCCGCCGTCTCCCGCGCCGGCCGTGATGGTGGCCGAGATAGGCCTCGATCACCTTGGGATCGCTCACGACATCTGCCGGCCGCCCTTGCGCGATGGTGCGGCCCTGGTTGAACACCAGCACTCGCGCCGCGAGGGTGAGGATCACCTCCATGATGTGCTCGACGATCACGATGGTGATGCCGAGGGCGTGGACCTTTCGGACCAGCGCGATGGCGCTCTGGATCTCCACCGGCGTCAAACCCGCGAGCGCCTCGTCGAGCAGCAGGAGCCGCGGCTCCGTCGCAAGCACGCGCGCGATCTCCAGCCGCTTGCGGCCGGGCGTGCCGAGGCTGCGCGCGGGTTGGCTCGCTTGCGCCTCGAGGCCCGTAAGGCGCAGCACCTCGACGGCTTTGGCGCGGGCGTCGCGCGCGTGCGGATGGCGCAGGAACGCGCCTACCATCACGTTCTCGAGGATGCTCATGTCCTCGAAGGTGGCGGGCACCTGGAAGGTGCGGCCGATCCCCAGCCGCGCGCGCGCCTCCGGCGACTCGCGCGTAATGTCGACGCCGTCGAACCGGATGCGCCCGCCCGAGGGGGCGAGGTCGCCGGCGATGCAATTGAAGAATGTCGATTTGCCGGCGCCATTGGGGCCGATCAGGCCAACGATCTCGTTGGATTCGACCGAGAGCGTCGCTTCGGCGAGCGCCACGAAGCCGCCGAAGGCCTTCGAGACGTCTTGGGTCTCAAGCAGCACGGGTCACTCGCGCGGCGAGGCGGCGCCAGAGCTCCAAGAGCCCGCCGGGCTCGAAGCGGGCGAGGATCACGATGATGCCGCCATAGAGGATATAGGTGAGTCCGCTGCCGCCGCCGCCGAACCAGGTATTGGTGGCGCTCTGCAGCGGTATCAGGATGATCGCGCCGATCAGCGGCCCATAGAGCGTGCCGGCGCCGCCCAGCGCCGCGATGATGATCATCTGCACGGAGACCAGGATGCCGAGGCCGCTCTCGGGGTTCACGAAGCCCACCTTGAAGGCATAGAGCGAGCCCGCGGTCGCCGTCAGCGCGGCGCTCAGCATGAGCGCCTTGAGCTTGGTGCGCCGCACGGGGACGCCGAGGCTGCGCGCCGCGCGCTCGCCCGCGCGGATCGCGCGCAGGTAATAGCCGAACCGGCTCCGCTCCATGGCATAGGTGAGCCCGAGGGTGAGCGCGAGCACGGCGAGGAAGATGTAGTAGTAGGGCACCGAGCTCCGGAAGATCAGGTCCCACCAGCCCCGCGGCGTCGCCGGCCCCTGGATGCCGATGGCGGCGCCCAGCAGGTCCCAATTGCCGACCACCAGCCGCACCAGCTCGGCGACCGCGATGGTCGCCATGCTGAAG
>DASZHJ010000391.1:0-8525 GCA_035938015.1 Allostellaceae bacterium | reverse complement strand
CGATAAAAGCCAAGACGAAGGCCTTTGACTTTTGCCCATTCTGGTACTTGTATGGCCACAGACGCTCGGACCAAGGCTACCCCGTGGGTGCCGAGCACCGTGCAAGAATAGAGGATTGGGGAGGCGTGATGGACCAGCTGGATCTGCTCCGCGCTGACGAAAAGCAGTCCCTCGAAGACAGCAGCATTATCGATCACCTGATCGACACATTCGGCACCATAGAACCCGCTGCGCCTGTCGAGGCGCCGATCACCGTAGAGCGCGTCGAGCCCGTCCGGGTTTACGATCAGATTCGGCGTACGTTGACCCAGCACTGGGAATACGACCACCGGATCTTCCTGAAAGTCGACTGACAATACCGTCTGGCTGGAGATTGCCCGAGCGGCCGTGAGGCCGCTCGGCGCTAAGCCGCGCCCGCGCCGCTCTTCCGCCGCGCGGATCGGGTCCATGGCTGGCCCGCGAGATACCAAACGACCGAAGCAAGGACCAGGCTTCCGCCGATGATTGCCGGCTGGCCCGGCTGTTCCGCGAATGCGAGCCAAACCCAGACTGGGCCCAGAACCACGTCGAGCAGCCCGATAAGGCCGGCCTCGCCGGAGGGGATATGACGCCCGCCGGTCAGGAAAAGGAGATAGGCGAGGGCGGTTGTCGTGACGCCGAACAGCGCCAAGATGGCAAGCTGCTGCAGATTTGGGATTCCCGGTGTCGCGAAGGGCCAGCAGATCGCCGCGCATAACGCGGCGCCGACGGCATTGATCAAGGCCATGTCGAGTGAAGGATACCGACGCGCCATCACGAGCTGCCCCCCGAAAGCGAGCGTCATCAGGAACGCGATCGCATTGCCGGCAATATCCTGGGGACGGGTTGCGGCTCCCGCCATGATGACGATGCCTGCAAGCGCAATACCGCTTGCCAGCAGGACACGGGACTTGGCCCGCTCGCCGATCCAAAAATAAGCGACACCCGCCGCAACGAAGGGCACCGTCGCATAGACGATCATGACATTGGCGACGGTGGTCAGCGTGAGGGCGATCACGTAGCTGCCCATCGAGATGACGGAGAGCGGCACGGCGGCGAGGCCTGGCCAGCCGGCCTCGCGAGCGGCACCCATTGCACCCCACTGTCTCTGAATGCCGACGACCAGCGCCAGCGAGATGGCGGCGAATAGAGATCGCCACGCGAGCATGGTCCAAACGTCCAAATCCAGAAGACGGACGAAAAGCCCGGCTGTGCTCCAGAGCACCGCTGCCACGGCTACGAGCGCGACGCCGTAAGCATGGGAGCCGATCCCGCCCATCCGATTTTCCCCCTGAGTTACCGCGCGGCCGGCTACAGGTCACTCAAGCGCGCGCAGATGTTGCGGATCTAGTCCACCTTCCACGCGCCGCCTTCCTGAATGAGCTCGGCGACTTCGCCGCCCTCGAGCACCACCGACGCGGTCGTCCCGCGCACGACCAGCCGCTTGATCGTTTTCATCACCGACGCGCCATCCGGCGCGTGTTTGAGGGCTTCCCGGAAACCCGTCTCTCCTGCTTTGGCGCGGAACGCGCCAATCTCCTTCTGGCGCGCGGCCGTCGCATATTTGTCGACCGTGGCCATGTCGCCTTTCCGGAGCGCGTCGCGCAACGCGATCAGGGCCTGCACGGGCGCGCTGCCGAGCGCGGCCTTGCCTTTGAGGTCGGTCGTGACGGGATCGGCGGCAAGGGGCGCATCGAACTTGGCCTTGAGCTCCACCGGCGCGTCGTCGATCGAGACCGACCCCACGGCCCGGCTCGCCGTCACCTTGAGCTCGGTGAATGCGCTGGTGCTGGTCACCGATGCGAAGCTGCCGGGCTCAACGCCCGGCGCATTGAGCAGCGAGGCCACGGCCTCGGCCGATTTTCCCGTGGGATCGGCGAGGATCACGACGCCGTTGACACCCGCCTCGCGGGCGTAGGCCTTGGCGCGCAGTACGCCCGCCGCACCCGCCGCGGTCAGGGGTATGTCGCCGTCGGAGAGGAAGATCCGAAGCCGCGGCCCGTCCTCCAGCCCTTCCTCGTTGCCGTTCTGCAGCGCCAATACCTTCGTGAGCTTGATCGTCTGGCCATTGTAGCGCAGCGTCGCGTCCACTTTTGCGGCGTCTTGGGCGCCGGCATCGCCGGCACAAAGCGCGCAGCCGATTGCAAGGACGAGCGCGAGACGACGATACGTCATGCGGAAAGCTCCTTCTCTCCGGAGCTCCGATCGACAGCGCCGAGCTCGCGCAGCAGGCCCGCTTCGGGAAAACGTTTCGCCAGATAGAACAAGATCCCCGCGACCTCCGTCAGCGGCCGTCCGTCGATCAGCAGGGTCGGCACCTTGCCATCGGGATTGAGCGCGAGATAGGCGGGGCTGCGAGTCTCCTTTCGCGCAAACGAGACCGGCCGGCTCTCGAATGGCGCGCCGATCTCGTGCAAGCCGATGTGCGGCGCCATCGAGCTCGATCCCGGTGCAAAGTAGAGCGTGAGCATGCCAGAGACCTCCGAGCGGTGCCTTGGAGACGCGGGCGTGACCCCAAAAGCATGCCTGCTGGTGGAGCCCGCATCGGTGGGCCGCTGCGGGGGAACAGGACCAGGGAGCGGTTTCATTCATCATGAAACCGCTCCCTGGGTCCCGCCATGCGGGCGGGGTCGGCCTACGGGCTTATGGCTTGAGGCTGACGCCGCCGAACGGCTGACCGCCGAGGAAGTGCAGCTTGAAGCCCTGCACATTGTCGCGCACGGCCACGTAGCCCCGCACATCCGCCAAAATCAGCCCTGGAATGTCCTTGTGGTAGATTTCCTGGGCCTTCTCGTAGAGCGACGCCCGCTCTTCGGGATCCGTCACGACGTCGGCTTTCTTGATCAGGTCGGTAAAGTCCTGATTGCACCAGTGCGAGACGTTGTTGCCACCGGCAATGGCATCGCAGGTGTTCCAGACCAGGAGCTCGCTGGGATCCGGATAGTCCCAGGTGCCGCCCATCATCGTCACGTCCGCCTCGCCGGCGCGCCGGCGGCGGAGGAATTCACCCCATTCGTAGGTGACGATATTGACCTTGACGCCGATCTTCGCCCAGTCGGCCTGGATGAGCTCGGCGGTACGGCGTCCGTTCGGCATATAGGCGCGGCTCACCGGGATGGCCCAGACGTCGGTCGAGAACCCGTCCGGATAGCCTGCCTCGACCAGCAGGGCCTTGGCCCGCGCAGGGTCGTAGGCGCGCGGCTTGAGGGTGGCGTTATGTCCCCACAAAGCGGACGGCACGAGGGAGGCGGTCGGCAGTGCGCTGCCTTGGAACACCGCCTCCAGAATCGAGTTCACGTTGATGGAGATGGCCAGCGCCTCGCGCACGCGCGGATCGCTGAACGGTTTCTTGTCGACGCGCCAGGCGAGCGTGCTCTCGGCGGCCACCGGCGCCTCCGGCACGACGACGCCGGGCGTGGTGCGCATGGCCGGCAGATCGGCCGGGCTCGGGTAACGCAGGATCTGGCACTCGCCCGCGCGCAGCTTGGCGAAGCGCACCGAGGGATCCTTGGTGATGGCGTACACCATCTGGTCCACTTTGGCCGCTCGCTGGGGCATGCCGCCCTTGGCACCCCAGAAGTCGTCGAACCTCCGGAAGCGCACCAGGCTGTCCAACTGATATTCCACGAGCTGGAAAGGCCCGGTGCCGAGCGGCGCGAGATCGAGCTGCTCGGGCGTGCCCGCCTTTTCCATCGCCGCCGCATACTCCGCGGGCCAGACCGAGAAGGACTGCACCGTGAGCGCGCTCAGCAGCGAGGCCGACGGCACCTTCAGATCGAACACGACGGTATCCTCACTGACTTTGCTAACGGACTTGAGCGCAGGCCCGACGAAATCGTCGTACATCGGATAGCGCCCGCCGCTCACCTTGTTGTAGCTGTTCGATTTGTCGTACATGCGAGAAAAGCTGAACACCACGTCGTCGGCGTTCATGTCGCGCGTCGGCTTGAATTTGCTGTTGGACTGGAACTTCACGCCATGCCGCAGCTTGAACGTATACTGCAGCCCGTCGGGCGAAATCGTCCACGATTCGGCGAGGCCGGGGATCACTTTCGATCCGCCGATTTCCATTTCCACCAGCCGGTCGGCGATCTGCTCGCTGACGTCGAAGCTCGTGTTCGAATCCGTCAGCGCCGAGTTCAACGCGTCCGGGCTGGCTTCGGAGCACACGGTCAACGTATCCGCTTGCGCACCGCCAGCCGCCAATGCCAACACAGCGCCGGCCGCAATCCAACAGAGTTTCCGCATGGCACACCTCATTGAGATGTTGTTCGAGATAGTGAGAGTGGCCCGAGCCGGCTGTCAATTCGCAACTTGATGCGAGGGGCCACTGCGAGTTCGCTGATCGTCGACCTAGCCCGAGCCTCCCGCACCCAGTGGAAAGTGGCACCGCGCCAGATGGTCGGGCGCGATCTCTCGCTTAGCCGGCGCCTCCGCGCGGCAGCGCGCCTGCACATAGGGACAGCGCGTGTGGAACTCGCAGCCGGGTGGGCGGTTGAGCAGGCTTGGGACTTCGCCGGCGATCGCGCGCTCGCGGTGGCGCGTGGGGTCGGCGATCGGGATCGCCGCCAGGAGCGCCGCGGTATAGGGGTGCGCGGCGGCGCGGAACACCGTGGCCGTGGGGCCCGTCTCGATCAGCCGGCCCATATACATGACGCCGAGCCGCTCGGCGCTCAGCCGGACCGCCGCCAGATTGTGCGTGATCAGCAGGAGCGCGATGCCGAGCTCATGGCGCAGCCGCGCGAGCAGGTTCAGCACCTCGCCCTGCACGGAGACGTCGAGCCCGGCTGTCGGCTCGTCGGCGATCAGCAGCCGCGGATCGAGTGCCAGCGCGCGCGCGATGCCGACCCGCCGCGCCTGGCCTCCGCTGAGCTCGTGGGCGTAGCGATCGAGAAAATCCGGGGAAAGCCCGACCAGCGAGACAAGCCGGCGCGCCTCGGCGCCGAGGTCGCGGCCGGTGACGCCGTGAATGCGGAAGGGCTCCGTGATCAACGAGCGCACCGTGAAGCGCGGACTCAACGATCCAGTCGGGTCCTGGAACGTCATGGCGATCTGATGCCGCCAGGCTTTGAGCGCCGGCCCGCCGCGCCTTGGAAACGGCACACCCTTCAGGCGGATCTCGCCGCCCTCGGTCGGCACCAGGCCCATGATCGCCCGGCCGAGCGTGGTCTTGCCCGAGCCGCTCTCGCCCACCAGGCCGAAGGCCCCGCCCTCCGGAATGCTCAGGGAGACGTCGGCCACCGCGGAGATCATGGGATCGCGAATGCCGGCGAGCCAGGCGTTGAGCGGCTTGACCGCGCGGAAGCGAACCCGCAGTCGCTCGATTTCGAGGAGCTCAGCCATCGAGCAGATGGCAGCTGGCGCGATGACCGGGTCCAACCGTCGTTACCGCCGGCGCCTCCGCTCGGCAGCGCTCGAAAGCGAGCGGGCAGCGTGCCACGAAGACGCAGGCGGTGCGCGGCGCGCCCAGATCCGGCAGCCGGCCCGGAATGGTCGGAAAGCTCTGCGCGTCCGCCGCAAGTCGGCCTGGATCGCAGTCGAGGAGAGCGCGCGTATAGGGGTGGCGGGGATTGGCGAACAGCTCCGCGACCGGCGCCTGCTCGACCAATTCCCCGGCGTAGAGCACCACCACCTCGTCACAGATTTCCGCCACCACGCCGAGGTGGTGCGAGACCAGCAGGATCGCGCCGGCGAAGTCTCGGCGCAGATCGCGCAGGAGGTCGAGGATTTGCGCCTCGAGCGTCACGTCGAGCGCGGTCGTGGGCTCGTCCGCGATCAGCAGATCCGGTCGGCTCATCAACGCCATGGCGATGGAGATGCGCTGGCGCATGCCGCCGGAGAACTGGTGCGGGTAATCGTCGATCCGCCGCTCGGGATCGGGAATGCCGACCCGCTTCAGGATAGCGACCGCGCGGGCTCGTTTCTCGGCACGCGAGAGGTCGGCGCGCCGGAACTGCACGTCGATCATCTGCGCGCCCACCGACAGCACGGGGTTGAGCGTGCTCATGGGGTCCTGGAACACCATGGCGATGCGCTCTCCGCGCAGCGCGCGCAAGGCCGCCTCCGAGAGCGCGAACAAATCCACGCCCTCGAACCGGATCGTCCCCGCGGCGATCCGGGCGGAGGGTGCCAGCAGGCGCAGGATCGCAAGGCTCAAGGTGGATTTGCCCGAGCCGCTCTCGCCGACCAGGCCCACGATCCGGCCGCGCTCGATGGAGAACCGCACGTCGCGCAGCGCGTGAATGGGGCGCTGCGATCCCGCGAAATCCACCGACAGGCCGTCGATCTCCAGGAGCGCCGCCATCTCAGAATTCCTTGCGCAGCCGCGGATCGATCGCGTCGCGCAGCGCCTCGCCGAGGAAGGTGAAACCGAGCGTCGAGAGCACCAGCGGCAAGCCGCCCGCCAGGATGATCCAGGGCGTATTGCCGATGAAGGCGTAGCCGTCGTTCAGCACGGTGCCCCAGCTCGGCGTCGGCGGCCTGACGCCGAAGCCGAGGAAACTCAAGCCCGCCTCGATGGTGATGACGACGGGAACGTCCATGCTTGCGAGGATGAAGAGCGGCCCGACGATGTTCGGAACGACGTGAACGGCGAGGATGCGGGCGGGCCCGGCGCCGAGCGAACGCTCGGCCAGGATGAACTCGGCATGCTTCAGCGCTTGCGTCTGGGTGCGCACGATGCGGCCGTAGCTCGGCGCGAAGGTCGCGACCACGATGACGATCACCGTCTCCAGGCTGGGCCCGATCAGCGTGACGAGGGCGAGCGCGAACATGATGGTGGGGAAGGAGCGGACTGTGTCGAAGACGAGCACGAGGATGGCGTCGAGCCATCGCGGCCCGTAGCCCGCGGCAAGCCCGATCGCGCCGCCCAGCGCGAGCGCGAGCGAGATCGCCACCAGCGCCACCTCGAGCGCGATGCGCGCGCCCAGCACCACCCGCGAGAACACGTCGCGGCCGAGCTGATCGGTACCGAAGAGATGCGTGAGCGACGGCGCCTGCAGCCGCGCGGGGATTGCGATCGCCGAGGGGTTATAAGGCGCGATCGCGTCCGCGAAAATCGCGGTGAGCAGGAACACCAGAACCAGCGCCAGGCCGAAGCGGCTCAGCGGATCCGCCAAAAGATGGCGTAACGCCGCGGCGCGCGGCGGCGCCGGGGTGGCTTCCGCCTCAAAGGTCGGCGCGGACACGGGGATCCAGCCAGGCGATCAGCAGGTCGGCGGCGAGCGTGCAGAGCGTGAAGAGCGCGGTCGTGACCAGCACCGCGCCGCTCACCACCGGAAAGTTGCGGGTGACCACGCCGTCGAAGACCAGCTTTCCGGCGCCGGGGCGGGCGAAGACGATTTCCGCGAAGACGGCGCCGGAGAGCAGATTGCCGATGCCGACGCCCAGCAAAGCCACGGTCGGCAGTACCGCCAGCCGCAGCGCATAGCGGAACACGATCCGGCGTTCGGGAAGCCCGTAGGCGCGCGCGGTGCGGATGTGGTTCTCGCCGAGCACTTCGAGCATCGAGGCGCGCACCAGGCGGGCGAGATATCCCACCCAGCCGAGTCCGATCGCGAAGGACGGCAGCACCAGATGCGCGAGCTGGTCGCCGAGGTGTCCGCGGGCGCCCGCGCCGATCGCCGGCAGCCAGTTGAGCTCCACCGCGAACAGCAGGAGCGCGTAGAGCGCCACCACGAATGACGGTACCGCGATCGCCCCGACCGCGAGCACGCCGGTGATCCGGTCGAGCCAGGTGTCGCGCCGGATCGCCGACCAGCAGCCCAGTGGAATGCCGAGCGCGATCGCCCAGCCGATGCCGCAGGCGGCGAGCGCGATCGTATAGGGCAACGCCTCGAACACGATGTCCGTGACCCGTCGGTTCGAGAACAGGTCGATGCCGAGATCGCCCGTGAAGACGTGGCCTAGAAAGATGAAGAACTGGGTGGTGACGGGCTGATCGAGGCCCATTTGCGCGCGGAAGGCCGCCTTGATCTCGGGCGTCGCCAGCGGCCCCAGCGCCACACTCGCGGGGTCGCCCGGCACGAGGTAGATCATGCCGAAGAGCAGCGCGATCGCGCAGAAGATGATGGCGCAGGCGAGAGCCGACCGGCGCAGCGCGAAGAGCAGCATTACTCCGTCGCGGCGAGCGGCGTCGCCATGCGCGTCAGGCCTTGGGCGCGAATCCCGGCAGGATCACGCGTCCATCGGGCATCAGCGCGGGGGCGACGCTATCGCGATAGATCACGCCGGCGACCTCGTGTGTGAGGAACACATAGGCGCCCGATTCCTCCATCAGGTCCTGCATGCGCACATACATCTCGCCACGTTTTTTCTGATCGGTCTCGACCAGCGCCTTCGTGTTGAGTTCGTCGAACTCGGGGCTGTTCCAGCGCTCCCAGTTCCAGACGCCGATCTGCGAGGGCAGGAACCACGCCACCGCCCAGCTCGGATCGGGCGCCATGGTGTAGCGCTGCAGCACCATGTGGAGCTGCTTCCACTGGTCGCCCTTTGACTGGTCGCCGAGG
>DASZHJ010000390.1:0-16039 GCA_035938015.1 Allostellaceae bacterium | reverse complement strand
CGTCGGCCTGTTCGCGCGCCTGGAGAAGCCGATCGATTTCGAGGCGGTCGACGAGCGCCCGGTCGACCTGATCTTCGTGCTGCTGACGCCCGAAGGCGCCGGCGCCGATCACCTGAAGGCGCTGGCGCGGGTGTCGCGCCTGTTCCGCGACCGCGCCATGTGCGAGAAGCTGCGCGGCACCGACAATGTCGACGCGCTCACCGCTCTCCTGACCGACCGCGCCGCCAGCCACGCCGCGTGAGCGTCGGCGCCTCGGAGCGAGGCTCCGCCCTCGAGGTGCTCGGCGTCTACACGCGGCTCGGCCTCTCCTGCTTCGGAGGGCCGATTGCCCATATCGGATATTTCCGGGACGAGTTCGTCGTGCGGCGCCACTGGCTCGACGAGCAGTCCTATGCCGATTTGGTGGCGCTCTGCCAATTCTTGCCGGGTCCCGCCAGCAGCCAGGTCGGGTTCTCCATCGGTCTCATGCGGGCGGGCTACCTGGGCGGCCTGGCGGCTTGGACCGGCTTCACGTTGCCTTCCGCCATCGCGCTCCTGCTCTTCGCCTACGGTGCGAACGCGCTTAGCGGGACCGTCGCGACCGGGCTGTTGCACGGCCTCAGGCTGGTCGCCGTGGCGATCGTGGCACAAGCGGTTTGGGGTATGGCGCGCACGCTCGCTGCCGACCGGGAGCGGGCGTCCATCGCGGCCGGCTGCGCGCTGATCGTCCTGTTCAGCACGTCCTCGCTCGCGCAGATCGCAGCCATCGTGGTGGGCGGGATCTCCGGTCTATGGCTCTGCCGGGCCGCCGCTCCAACGTCGGCGGCACACCTCACGGTGCCGGTCTCGCGCAGCGTCGGACTCGTGGCGCTGGCAGCCTTCTTTCTTTTGCTCGGGGGCCTGCCCATCCTGCGCGCGCTCGCGCCCTCGAACGGCATAGCTCTGGTCGAAGCGTTCTATCGCTCCGGCGCGCTGGTGTTCGGTGGCGGCCATGTCGTACTGCCTTTACTCCGCGAGGCCTTCGTGACTCCCGGCTGGGTGAGCGACGACGTGTTCCTCGCCGGTTATGGCGCCGCGCAATCGGTTCCGGGTCCACTCTTCACCTTCGCGGCTTACCTGGGCACCGTCGTGGAGGTATCGCCGCATGGAGTGGCGGGCGCCATGCTGGGACTCGCCGCCATCTTTCTTCCGGGCATGCTCATCCTCGTGGGAACGCTGCCCTTCTGGGAAACACTTCGCAATCGCTCGGATGCCCAGGCGATGATGCGTGGGATCAACGCAGCCGTGGTCGGATTGCTCGGCGCAGCGCTCTACGACCCCGTCTGGACGAGCTCGGTTCGGTCACCTGCCGATTTCGGCGTCGCGCTGGTGGGATTTATCCTGCTGACCATCTGGCGCACGCCGCCATTGGCGGTCGTCGTCGTGAGCGCGCTCGGCGGCATCGCGCTTTCGCAAATCCCGTCCTGACGACGCCCTGAGGCGAAAACGAAAAGAGCGAGTCCACCTGGACTCGCTCCCTCGTGCTTCCTTTATTTTCGGCGCGGCCGCGCACCGCGCTCAGTGCACGCTCACAGGCTCCAGATCATTCTGCCGAATGGTCGCGTAGGCGATGCCCTCGTTTGGCACCAGCGCGAGCCGCGTGCCGTCAGCGCTGTGAATGGCGAATCCCGGCTCGTCGTTCACCACAACGCGCTTCACGTACGCCATGTCGTTCATGCCCAAGAGGGCGAATTCGCGGGAGCTTATGTTCTTCAGTCGTTCGATCCGGTTCATGCCTCACCTTTCCGCCAGGGATTGCCGCCCCAGCGCCTTTCGATAAATAACGTGCTCAGGCCCGTGACTTATCCGTGGCGAGATGGAGCTCGCGAGCCGCGGGGCGGCCGGAACCCCTGATCTCGATCTTGCGTACGCGGCTCTCCGGCTGTGGACGCACCAAGTCGATGTGCAGCAGTCCATTGTCGAGCCACGCGCTCTGTACCTCGATGCCCTCGGCCAACACGAAGGCCCGCTGGAATTGGCGCGCGGCGATGCCCCGATGGAGATAGACCCGCTCGCCCTCGTCCCGCTGTTTGCCGCGCACGATGAGCTGATTGTCCTCGACGAGCAGGCTCAAATCCTCCAGCGAGAAGCCCGCGACCGCCAGGGTGAGACGCAGCGACTGCTCGCCGGTTTGCTCGACGTTGTAGGGCGGATAGCCGTCGCCCTGAGCCTTGGTGACGCGATCGAGCACGCGCTCGAAATGGTCGAAGCCCAGGAGCAAAGGGGAATTGAAGACGGTGAGCCGAGACATCAAGCCTCCTCCTCAAGCAGCGAGCGAGCAGACGGTGCGGGGCCCGGTTGGCACCCCAAAAAACGAGATGGGCAAACGCCCCACCTCGGGCACCATATCTAGGAACGAGTCGCACCGCAATCAAGCTGTGCGCCCGCAAGCCATTAACTTTCCTGGTGTTTCTCGCCGGCGCTCCAGAGGGCGCAGGCCCGTCTCCTCGATCGCCTCGACCAAGCGGCGAACCGCCGGCGCCATCCGATCCTCGCGCGTATTGGCGAAGCCCAGCACGAAGCCGCGCTCCGCATCGGCACCGGCGTAATAGGCCGACAGCGGCGCCGCATAGACGCGCTTCTCCAGCGCGCGCCGGCTCGCGGACACATCGTCCGCGGGAACGGCAAGGCGGGCTACCAGATGGAGCCCGGCCTCCGGTGCGTTCGAGGCGCTCAGCAATCCCGCGGCTTCGCGCTCGAGCGCATCCAGAAGCGCCAAACGACGGCGCGCGTAGAGTACGCGCATGCGTCGGAGATGAGCGGCTAGGCGGCCTTCCCCGATGAAGCGCGCGAGCACGCGCTGCGCCAAGCTCGGCGCGTGGCGGTCGCATGCAGCCTTGAGCGCCGTGAAGGCGTCCACCGCGCCCGCGGGCACGACGAGGTACCCGAGCCGGAGACCGGGCGCGAGGACCTTGCTGAACGTGCCGAGGTAGAGCACGCGGTGGCCGCGATCCAGCGTATAGAGCGGCGCCAGCGGCCGGCCGGCATAGCGGTACTCGCCGTCGTAATCGTCCTCGAGGATCCAGGCCCCGGCGCTTTCGGCCCAATCGAGCAACGCCAAGCGGCGGCGGAGACTCATAGTGAAGCCGAGCGGATAGTGATGCGATGGCGTGACTAGGGCGAGGCGCGCGGCGGGCGCGAGCCGTGCACCGGAGGCGACATCAATTCCCTCGGGATCGACGGGCACGGGCACGCGCTCGAGACCGGCGGCTTGCAACGCGGCGCGGCCGACCGGGTATCCGGGCTCCTCGATCCAGATCGCATCGCCGGGACGGGCAAGCGCGCGCGCCGTGAGGTCGATGCCCTGCTGCGAGCCCGCCACGACCAGAATCTGCTCCGCCGCGCAGGTGATGCCGCGCGAGGCGCCGAGATATAGCGCGATCGCTTCGCGCAGCTGCCACTCCCCCTGGGGATCGCCGTGCGCGAGCGCATCGAGCGGCCGTTCGCGATGGATGCGCGCGGTGATCCGCGCCCAGTCGCCCCAAGGAAAATGATCGAGAGCGGGAATGCCGGTTGCGAGCGGCAAGGTCTCGTCGGGTCGCGGCTGCATCGCCATGCCCTCTATCGGCCGCTCGAGCGAGGGCATGCGCGGCCGCGCGCGAGCGCGCCGCACCGCGATCGCCGCAAGCTTGACCGGGCGCTCGGCCTGGCTCTCGGCGACGAAGAGGCCGGAGCTGGGCCGGGCCGCGAGGTATCCCTCGGCCACCAATCGCTCGTAAGCCTGCACAGCGGTAATACGGGCAACACCGTGGTCGGCCGCCAGCACTCGCGAGGACGGCACCCGCGTTCCCGCCTTCAGGCGCCCTTCCAAGACCGCAGCACGGAAATAGTCGACGATCTGATCCTGCAGGGAGCGTGCGGCGCCCCGGTCGAGAGCCAAGCTGTTCCAGAGCGGCGATATCGGGCGCGATACCATGTGAACCTCCGAAGGCTGGACTTATCAGAATTCCAAGACCGGAGCTACCGGCCGATCCAGTTGGCGGCAATAGTGCCCCGCGAACTTTGGGAGCAACCGATGGCCAACGAAGCACTGGTGCACGATTTCGCACCGACAGAAAAAACTCGGGTCAAGCGCCTGCACGAGCGCGGGCACTACGACCGCGAGACCGTTTACGCGATTCTCGACGCGGGCTTCATCTGCCATGTCGGCTATATCATCGACGATCAGCCCTATGTGACGCCGACCTCCTATTGGCGCGAGGGCGACCGCGTCTATTGGCACGGCTCGTCGGCGAGCCGGATGCTCCGCACGATCTCGAAGGGTATCAAGGTTTGCCTGACCATCACCCATGTCGACGGACTGGTGCTCGCGCGCTCTGGCTTTCACAGCTCGATCAATTATCGCGCGGTCATGGCATTCGGCGAGGCCGAGGTGATCGTGGACGAAGCACACAAGAGAAAGGCGCTTAGAGCTTTCATGGAGCACGTGACACCCGGACGCTGGGACATGGTGCGGCCGGTGACGAGCCAGGAGCTCAAGGGCACCACCGTCCTCTCCATGAAGCTTAGCGAGGTCTCGGCCAAGGTGCGCACCGGCCCACCCAAGGACGACGAGGAGGACTACGCGCTGCCCGTCTGGGCCGGCGTGCTCCCGCTCAAGGTGACCGCGGGCCCGCCCGAGCCCGATCCGCGCCTCCCGGCGGACGTGCCGGTTCCCGAGCATGCTCGGCGCTTCGCGCTCGAGCGATAGGCAGGCCAAAGAACCCCGTTCCTTCCGCGCGGAGAGCCGCTACCATCGGCGGTGCCAGCGACGCAACGCCGGCAGCTTTCGCACGCGGGGATTGAAATGGCCGAGACGGAGACGTACGACTTCATCGTTGTAGGCGCGGGATCGGCCGGGTGCGTGCTGGCCGATCGGCTGAGCGCATCGGGAAGGTTCCGCGTGCTCTTGCTGGAGGCGGGCGGCGAGGACAAGCATCTCTGGATCCACATTCCCATCGGCTACGGCAAGCTGTTCACGGATGCGCGAGTGAACTGGCTTTATCAGAGCGCCCCTGAGCCCGAACTCAATAACCGCGCGATCATGCAGCCTAGGGGCAAGGTCCTCGGCGGCTGCAGCTCCATCAACGGCCTGCTCTACGTTCGCGGCCAGCGGCAGGACTTCGACCACTGGCGCCAGCTCGGCAATGTCGGCTGGAGCTACGAGGACGTCCTCCCTTATTTCAAGAAGTCCGAGGCGCAGGCGCGCGGCGCGGACGAGTTCCATGGCGCGGGCGGCCCGCTCGCAGTGGCGGACCAGGTCGAGCCGCACGAGGTCTGCGAGGCCTTCATTCGCGCGGCGCAAGAAATCGGCATTCCCCGCAACGATGATTTCAACGGTGCCTCCCAGGAGGGCGCCGGCTATTTCCAGACCACCATGCGGAACGGGCGGCGCTGGAGCACGGCGCGCGCCTACCTCAAGCGCGCACGCGCTCGCGCCAATCTCACGGTGGCAACCCATGCGCTGACCGAGCGCGTGCTCCTGGAGGGCGGCATCGCAGTGGGCGTGGCCTATCGTCAACAGGGCCGCACCATCAGCGCGCGTGTGCGCGGCGAGGTAATCCTCGCCGCCGGTGCCTTCGGCTCGCCGCAGATCCTACAGCTTTCGGGTCTCGGGCCCGCGGCGCTGCTGCGCCAGCATGGCATCTCCGTGCTACGGGACATCCCCGGCGTCGGCGCCGATTTGCAGGACCATCTGCAAGCGCGGTTTCTCTATCGCGTGACGCGACCGATCACGCTCAACGATGTGGTCAACCGCTTCGATCGCAAGATGTGGGCGGGGCTGCGCTACGTCCTCTTCCGGAAGGGCCCGCTGGCGGTGAGCGCGGGTTATGCGGGTGGGTTCTTCCGCACGGATCCCCGGCTCGAGAGTCCCGATGTGCAGGCGCATGTGCTTCTGTTCAGCGCAGACAAGCCTGGCGGCTCGCTGCATTCGTGGCCCGGCATGACCGCGTCGATCTGCCAGCTAAGGCCCGAGAGTCGCGGCTGGATCCGCATCAAGAGCGCGAATCCCTCGGAGGCGCCTGAGATCCGCCTCAACTACCTCTCGACCGAGGGCGACAAGCGCACCATGGTGCAGGGACTTCAGCTGCTGCGCCGAATCATGGGCGCACCCGCTCTCAAGCCCTATGTCGCCGAAGAACGCGACCCCGGTCCGAGCGTCTCCACCGACGCCGACCTGCTCACCTTCGTGCGGGCGCGCGGTACCACGATCTTCCACCCCACCAGCAGCTGCCGCATGGGTATCGACGAAGCAGCCGTGGTCGACCCCGAACTCCGGGTGAAAGGCGTCGGACGGCTGCGCTTGGCGGACGCCTCGGTGATGCCGACGGTGGTTTCCGGTAACACAAACGCCGCCACCATCATGATCGGCGAGAAAGCCTCCGACCTGATTCTTCGGGACGCCGAGTTGATCCGGACGCGCGCGACGGCGGCTTGAGCGACCGTCGCTTGCGCTGGCGGTGAGCGCCTGCACGATCGTGCGCCAACCCTTTTTGTCCCGCTGCTGTTCCGGAAGCAAGTCGGCGCGGCGCCACGAGATGAAGAGCAAACGGCGCGGCTCACGTAAGGACTGCCTTAACTCCGCTCTGCTACAGCTGTCCTCAGCCGCTTGTCCGGCGCCGATTCCCCCGAGCGCTGGGGTGCTGGAGGCGCGGATATGTCAATCATCTCTCAATTTGTACAGATCTCGCCGGATCTCCTGGGTCGGGCGCGGCGGGACCCCACCGTGGCCTGCATCGTGTGAGATCACCGATGTGGCGTGTGCTGCCCATTTTGGCCGGGTTCGCATTCCTCAGGCTGATTGTCCCCTGGCCCGAAGTCGCAACCTTGGTGCTGGGCGACGGCAACCTGACGGAGTCGCACGCGCTCGCGAGCGGCGGCGCCGCGACGGTAGGGCGTAGAGCGCGGGTCCACCTGGAGGACCAAGTGTACCTCGTCAAGCCGCCGATCACGTCGCCAACGCTTGCGCGTGTCACCGGGCGCAGCATGTTGAACGCCGCCCCACGCACGCCAATCGAGCCACGCTGAGGTCGGACCGGTCGGGCTCAAATACATTCCCCGGCTTGCGAGCCGACTCGGGCAAAGATGCGTGCGTAGGTTTGCGATGGGATCGCTGGCCGCGAGAGCGCATCCGGAAAAATTGATGGCAAGAGGCGAGGGCCAGCGGCGGGCCTTTAGATCTGCCCCTTCAAAGGGCGGCAGCCGGATAGCCTGTCACACCTGAGCTGCCGGTGCGCTTGTGGCTGAGCCCAAGCGGCGGCTCAATCGTCGACGCGCGGTGAGAGCGGCGGTCTCGCTGGCATAGGTGCCCACCAACCGCCAGGTCGGATTGTTGCCCGCGGCATTCGTGATCAGCGCGAGGATAGCCCACGGATTCGCCCCGGGGTCGGCCTCCGCCACTTCATTGCAGCGGATGCTCTGGTCCGCTTGAAGATGTTCTGTCCTGGCCATGTAAAGCATTACAACGCTCCCGTCATCTCATCCAAACGGCAGTGGCGATCGTGGTGGGTCAGTTGAAAGCCCTGGTCGCACTCATCAACGGCTATCCCCCGATCCCAATTCCGCTGATCGCAATTCCGGCGACTTCCGCAACCTGATTGTGGCCCCCTCGCAGATCAAGGTTGTCCGAAAAAAGCCTTGATGTGGCTCTCATCTGGCCACATCCGTTGGCAATTCTGCCGATTACGAGCGATTGCGGTCGAGCTTCGTCGGCGCTATGCAGAGAACGGCTGGGCGTGTTCGACGAGTCGGGGATCGTGAAACGGCGAGACCTGGAACCGGGAATCCCGGGCCGGGGAGGTGTGACATGAATTCTTCAGTGGGGACGCATGCAGTTCAGGTTGGTATTTCTCATCCTTGCCATCAGCGGTGGCGCTGCCGAGGCAGCGGTCGGCGAACAGCACGTGTCCATCGAGGTGATTGGCGTCGAGCGACCACTTTTCTCCCAAGTAGGCATCGCAACATACTACGGCGGCGGCTCCGTCGGCCGTGAAACCGCAAGCGGCGAGCGCTTGGCGCGGCACGGATTGACCGCCGCACACCGCACACTCCCGTTCGGCACAATCATTCGAGTGACCAACCTGCAGAATGGGCGCGTGGCGATGGTCCGGATCAATGACCGCGGTCCAAATGTTCGGCGCAAAGCTCCGCGAATTCTCGATGTCTCCAGGGACGCCGCGACCCTCCTGGGCATCACCAAGTGCGGCATCGCCAAGATCAAGATCGAAGAGCTTGCGTCCGATCAGCCCGCGGCGTGAGGCGGAGCTATGGCGGCGGCATTGTGGGCATTGTGGCTCGATTTCGCACTAAGAACCGGAACCGGCGGGCCTGTCGCGGGTTGATGTGTGCAAGCCGCTCGACCTCTTCGTCATGATCGACCGGAAGGGAAGCCGGCTTTAGCTCAAGGGCCGCCGTGGCGCGCGAACCCGTGCCACAAGCCCTTGTGGCATTCGTCAAGCGACCAAGAACCTGATCGACGGGCGCGACCGTAGAAGCGGCGTTCAACCTGGTCGCGACGCACGCGCCGTCGCCTGCTGGTAACGCTCTATTTATCCAGTCGTAATGCGGTCTTGCCACAGTTATGTACCAGACCGCGCGCGAGTGGCGGAGCTAGCGTGCGCGAGTGGTCGAGTATCGCCCTGTCCATACTGCCCAAGGTTTGCGCGAGGAAGCGGAGCGATGCTTCCGCTTGGCTGCCGACGCATCCGACAAAAGGCTTCGCGACGAGCTGGTGGCCTACGGCAAGGAATTGGTGGAGCGCGCCGGAAAAATGGATGCGATGCAAAGAGCGACCGCCAATGCAGCGCACGAGCACAAGGGCTGAGCACTGCGGGCTCCCAAGCGCATGAGGCCGCGCGCGGCCGACCCCTTGGCAGGACTTCCGATTTAAGCGTCCGCCGTTTGCGGGCGACCGCGAGGTGCCCGGTTTATACACCTTGGCTGCCGCCTGGACTCCCAGGCGGCGGGATCACGGGCATGGGCATGGCGGGTGCGATGCCGGCCAGCAATACAACGGCGAGCAGAGCAAACCGAAGGTTCTCTTTTTCATGTCGGACCCCTTTTCTTAGTCCTCACTCTTTTGCGAACGCTTTGTCCCGGCCCGAGTTCCATCCGCCGCCGATCCTTGCGCAGCAAAGGGTTAACGCTGCAGGCCGGCTTTTGGCTCAACCGGCAATCGGGCTCGCAACTCGTCCGTCGCTGCCGTAAGCTTCGCTTGCATGTGCGGACCGCGGCTGAAGCTAAACGGTGTAATGCACGGTGCCGGTGGAACTCGCGGGATCCGAGGTAACTTTACGGTCGGTACGAAATGACCCCGGTTCGGATCCTGCTCGCCGATGACCACTCGCTCGTACGGGCGAGCCTGCGATCCCTGTTGACCGACAATCCCGGAATCGAGGTGGTCGGCGAGGCGAACGACGGCCGCCAGGCCCTGGAGCTCGTGGGTCAGCACCGGCCCGACCTCGTGCTCATGGACATCTCCATGCCGGGGCTCAACGGGTTGGAGGCCACTCGGCAAGTCGTCAAGGCGCATCCCAACGTGCGCGTGATCGTGCTCTCGATGCACGCCAGCGATCAGCACGTGCTGCGCGCGTTGCGCGCAGGAGCCTCCGGCTACGTGCTGAAGGGCTCGCTGCCGCGCGAGCTCGAGCTCGCCATCGAATCCGTCGCGCGTGGCGAGATCTTCCTCAGTCCCGCAATCTCGCGGCACGTGATCGAGGTGTACCTCAGCCAAACCGCCGACAAAGGCGACCCCCTCGAGCACCTCACGCCGCGTCAACGCGAAATTCTGCAGTTGATCGCAGAGGGCAAGTCGAGCAAGCAGATCGCCCAGCTTCTCAAGGCCAGCGTGAAAACCATCGAGTCGCACCGCGCGAGTTTGATGGAGCGGCTCGATATCCACGACGTCGCCGGTTTGGTGCGATACGCCATTCGCCTCGGACTGGTCTCGCCGGAGGACTGATCCAGAGACCCACGGTTTCGCTATCCTGGATCCGCACGCTGCGAGCGCTGCCTCCGCCAAAAAATGCCTCACGCTGTTCACGTGCGCACAGATTTGCCGCGCGCTAGGTCACAGGCGCGCGTTAGGTCACACGACATCGATCCGACTCCGTCGCGCTGACCGTGTGAGCCACCACGCTGCCCACCGCGGCGGAAGCGGTGCCGGCACGCACGCCATGGGGATACCCGTCGATGCAAGTCAGCCCGGTTGCGCGATGGTTAGTCGGGTTGCTGCTCGCGGCAGCCGTGACGGTGCCGGTTTGGGCGGCGTCCACCCCACCCGCTCCGCCGACCGTCAACGCGCCGAACGAGCTCGCGATCGATGATCTCAAGAGCTTGGTTAGAACACTCGAGAATGACGCCGAGCGGCAGAAGCTGATATCGGAGCTTAAGGCTTTGATCGCAGCGCGCGAACAGGCGGGCGATCACTCACAGGCGGCGGCTCCCACGGCGGCGCAACGCGGCAGCCCGGAAACGGACAGCGCCGGGGCGCTGCTGATCGTCACCATATCGCAGCGCTTGCGAGAGATCAGTGCCTGGCTCGCCGACGCCGCCACCGTGGTGGGTAGGTTTCCGGACATCTTTGACTGGGTATGGAGCCAAATCGTCGACTCAGATAGTCGAGTGACTTGGCTCCAACTCCTCGGCAAACTTTCCGTCGTATTGGCGATTGCCTCGCTGGCGCAATGGATTGCCTTTTACGGGTTGCGCCGTGCACGTAGGGCTGTCGGCGATCGACCTGGCGCTGCGATGTGGCTTCGTCTCGTCCTGATGGGGCCCCGGATTGCAATCGACCTCGTACCGATCGCCGCGTTCGCCGCGGCGGCCGATGCAGTGCTTCCCTTCGTCAGACCAGACGAGGTTGTCGGCATCACCGCGGTCGCGGTGGTGAACGCCACGGTGGCGGCGCGCTCCGCCATCGTCGTGGCGAGCGCGGTCCTCACGCCCCAGGCGCCGACGGTAGGCTTGCTTCGAATGAGAGACGAGACCGCGGGCTACTGGCTTGAATGGATCCGCCGTCTTCTGAGCCTCGCCGTCTACGGCTATTGCGCGGCCGATGCCGCCCTGCTTCTTGGGCTCTCGGGGAGCGGCTACGAGATCGCGACGCGGGTCCTGGGCCTCGTGCTCGCCGGGCTTGCCGCCGTGCTCATCCTGCAGAACCGGGAAGCCGTTGCCGGTCGGATTCGCGGCGCGCCCGAGGCCCGGGGTGCAACCGGGATCCGGATCCTGCGCGCGCGACTCGCCGAGGTTTGGCATGTGGTGGCCTTGATCTACGTAGCGGCGATCTACTGCGTCTGGGCCCTGCACATTCCGGGCGGCTTCGAAAAGGTGGTCAAAGTGACGTTGGTATCCGTGATCGCCATCGTCGCCGCGCGAGGATTCGACCGCACATGTGAGGCGCTACTCCGCCGGTTCTTCGCGATCAGCCCCGATCTAAAGCGGCGATTTCCCGGGTTGCAGCATCGTGCGGACCTCTACTTGGCCGGCCTTGCCCAAGGACTTCGGATCATCGTCTATTTTCTCGCCGCGCTCGTCCTGCTGCAGGCTTGGGGTTTCGAGTCCTTCGCGTGGATCGCGTCCGATACCGGGCGCCAGGCGATCGGTGCCGCAGCAACGATCGCCGTCACCGCGCTGGCCACGTTGCTCGCCTGGGAAGCGATCTCGCTCGCGATCGAATACTATTTGGCACGCCAAGCGGCTTCCCTCTCGGGCCATCAGCGCCGTATGCGCGCCCGGACCCTGCTGCCCCTGTTGCACAAGGTCGTCGCGATCGTCCTCATCGTGATGGCGGCCCTGATCACTTTGTCGGAGCTCGGAGTCAATATCGCACCGCTCCTCGCAGGCGCCGGAATCATCGGGATCGCCATCGGGTTCGGCGCGCAGAATCTGGTCCGCGACGTGATCACGGGCTTGTTGATCCTGTTCGAGGACACCATCGCCATCGGCGACGTCGTTACGATCGGGGATGCCACCGGAGTGGTCGAAGCAGTGTCGATCCGGGACCTTCGGCTGCGCGGTGACCGCGGTGCCGTCCACACCATTCCGTTCAGCGCGGTCACCAAGGTCGTCAATATGACCAAGGATTTCGCTTACGCCAACTTCGACATCACGATCGCGCACAACGAGGATATCGACGCCGTAATCCAGACGATCGAGGCCCTCGGCAAGGAGCTGGTGGAGGATCGGGAGTGGCGCGACGCCGTTCTGCGGCCCTTCGATCCCGTCGTCATTGCCAAATTCATCGAGAATGGAGTCGTGTTGCGCACCCAGGTCAAGACGCTCCCGGGCCGCCAGTGGGACGTGGAACAAGCCTTCAATCGCCGGCTAAAGCGGCGGCTCGACGGGCTGGGGGTGTCGATGTTCCCGTCGCGCAAAGTCTATCTCTCGCCGGAGATGCAGCGGCAGGTGAGGGCGCTCCGCATAACGGAAGCTTCTGAATCGGAGCCCGCCGACGCGGCTCGGCGCAAGAATTCCCGCTGATCGACAAGACTCCACGCTTCTCGAACCGGCTCTAAGTGGTTTCCTGGCAAGAATTAGGGTGTTGGCCCGATGAGGGCCTGGCGGTGGGTCCGCTACAACCCTTTGAGTCCGGACGGAGACGGCAGTCGAGGTAGCCATGTCCGCTGATCAGGATCCGCCGACGTTCGCGGTCGTCAATTCGGAAGCCCTTGCGCTGCGGGCTTTGGGCTTCATCGGCGCGCGCCGCTCCGAGCGGGAGAGTTTCCTGTCGAGTTCCGGACTGTCCTCCGCCGACTTGGTCCGGCGGCCCGTCAAGCCTGAGCATCTGGTCGCGGCGCTTGATTTTCTGATCGCGAACGAGGCGGCGCTTCTCGCCTTCGCCGAGGTGCTGGATTTGACGCCCGACGCCGCCTATGAGGCGCGACGCTTGTTCCGGCGAAGCGCCCCTGCATCGTCTCCGTCGGGTATGTCCGAGGCATGACCGATCAAGACCGCGACAACCTGGAGCAGGCCCGCAGGCTCGACGCACTGAGCCAGCTCGTCGGCCGCTTCGCACACGACTTCAGTAATCTGCTGGCATCGATCGTGCTAAATCTCAATCTCATCGAGAAGAAATGCACCGATCCGACCGCGCTCTGGTTTGCCGGTAGCGCGCTGCGCGCCGCGGATCGGGGCGCTGTCCTGGCGCAGCGGCTTCTGGCATTTGCTGGCAAGCAGCACCTCATGCGCGCGCCCGCCGACCTCAACCGCCTTGTTTCGGGCATGCGTGATCTTCTTTCGCGCATGGCCGGTCCCGAGGTGGAGTTGGTGCTGCGAGCCGCTCCGGATCTTTGGCTCGTGTCGGTCGACCCTGATCAGATCGAGCTGGCGCTGACCAGCCTGGCGACCAACGCCCATGACGCCATGCCACGGGGCGGCCAGCTGACCGTGGAGATGGTCAATACTCGAATCGCCGAGGCGATGGTCGATCTTGCGCCCGGGGACTATGTTGTCTTGTCGCTCGAGGACACCGGCGAAGGCCTGTCTGAGGAGGCGTTGTACCGCGCCTTCGAGCCCTTCTTCACCACGCGAGGCGGCCAACAGCATCTCGGGCTCGGTCTCAGCGTGGCGCTCGGCATCGCCAAGCAGCACGGCGGAGCCGCGCGGGTCATGCGCGCTCCCGCCGGCGGCTCCAGGGCCGAGATCTATCTGCCCCGGGCCGTCAAGGCCGAGGCTGGCAGATCACACGACGAGGACAACGCCACAAATGGAGCGAGAGGGCCCAACAAAACCACCGTCCTGGTGGTGGACGACGATCCCGATCTGCGAGTCGTGGCCCAAGACGGGCTGAAGAGCCTAGGCTGCGACGTGCTCCTGGCGGACAGTGGGGTGGCCGCGCTGGGTATCCTGGCCTCACATCCTCCTGTCGATCTGCTGATGGTCGACGTGAGAATGACCGGAATGAACGGGCTTGAGCTGGTGCGGCGCGCCCGCGTCATGCAGCCAGGCCTTAAGGCGCTGATCATGACCGGGGGCGCCGACGTGCCGGAAGTGGGCGGGCTTGGCGCACCGACCGCCCTACTAAGAAAACCGTTCCGTGCCGCCGACCTTGCCCAAGGGATCGCGGCCCTCATGTCGGGAAATGGGCTTCCGGCTCAATAGTCTCCCGCTGGATTTTAGGGGATTCCCTGATAAGCCGCGCGCGAGCCGCCAATTAGTCTGTCCGTAGCGGCATCAGGACAGGATTTTCACCGCACAACCGGTTCGAAAGCACGCCGCAAATCCGTCGATCGTCTCGGTCGATGAGAGGTAGGCTAGTGGGAGGGTTTCCATGCTGCAATTGGCTCAGGCCTCCGATTCGACTTTGGATTCGAAGCGGTTGCTGACGGCGCTCCGCGCTTTCAAGCGCGGCGACTTCTCGGTGCGGTTGCCCGAGGACCTTACCGGCATCGATGGCGAGATCGCGGCCACCTTCAATGACGTGGTCGAGCTCAACGATCAGATGATCCGCGAGCTCGCACGCATCAGCTCGGTCGTTGGCCGAGACGGCAAGATCTCTCAGCGCGGCAAATTGCCCGGCGCAACGGGGTCCTGGGAAGCCTGCATCGATTCCGTCAACACCCTCATCGGCGATGTCGTGCACCCCACGACCGAGGTGGCCCGCGTGATCGGCGCGGTCGCGAAGGGCGATCTGTCCCAGGAGATGCTGCTCGAGATGGACGGCCGGCCGCTACGCGGCGAATTTCTGCGCATCGGTAAGGTCGTGAACACGATGGTGCATCAGCTCGGCTCGTTCGCCTCGGAAGTGACGCGCGTCGCGCGCGAGGTCGGCACCGAAGGTAAGCTCGGCGGTCAGGCGCGCGTGAAAGGCGTCGCGGGCACGTGGAAGGACCTGACCGACAACGTTAATCTAATGGCTGCGAACCTGACCGGCCAGGTCCGCAACATCGCCGAAGTCACCACGGCAGTGGCAAGCGGCGATCTCTCGAAGAAGATTACCGTCGACGTCAAAGGCGAGATCCTCGAGCTCAAGAACACCATCAATACCATGGTGGACCAGCTGAGCTCGTTTGCCTCGGAAGTGACGCGTGTGGCGCGCGAGGTCGGCACCGAGGGCAAGCTCGGCGGCCAAGCCCGCGTGCGCGGCATCGCCGGCACCTGGAAAGACCTCACCGACAACGTCAACCTGATGGCGGCAAACCTCACCGGTCAAGTCCGGAACATCGCCGAGGTCACCACCGCGGTCGCCAGCGGCAACCTCTCGAAAAAGATCACCGTCGACGTCAAGGGCGAGATCCTCGAGCTCAAGAATACCATCAACACCATGGTGGACCAGCTGGGATCCTTCGCCTCGGAAGTAACGCGCGTGGCGCGCGAGGTCGGCACCGAGGGCAAGCTCGGCGGCCAGGCTCGCGTGGAAGGCGTCGCCGGTACCTGGAAGGACCTCACCGACAACGTCAACCTGATGGCGGCGAACCTCACGGGCCAGGTCCGTAACATCGCCGAGGTCACCACCGCGGTCGCTAGCGGCAACCTCTCGAAGAAAATCACCGCCGATGTGAAAGGCGAGATCCTCGAGCTCAAGAACACCATGAACACCATGGTGGACCAGCTCAACTCCTTCGCCTCCGAGGTGACGCGCGTGGCGCGCGAGGTCGGCACCGAGGGCAAGCTTGGCGGCCAGGCCCGCGTCGAGGGCGTCGCCGGTACTTGGAAAGACTTGACCGACAACGTCAACTTGATGGCGGCGAACCTTACGGGTCAGGTCCGCAACATCGCCGAGGTCACCACCGCGGTCGCCAGCGGCAACCTCTCGAAAAAGATCACCGTCGATGTCAAGGGCGAGATCCTCGAGCTCAAGAACACCATCAACACGATGGTGGACCAGCTCAATTCCTTCGCCTCGGAAGTGACGCGCGTCGCGCGCGAGGTCGGCACCGAGGGCAAGCTCGGCGGCCAAGCTCGCGTCGAGGGCGTCGCCGGCACGTGGAAGGACTTGACCGACAACGTCAACCTGCTGGCGGCGAACCTCACGGGCCAGGTCCGCAACATCGCGGATGTCACGACGGCCGTGGCGAGCGGCGATCTCTCTAAAAAGATCACC
>DASZHJ010000389.1:0-6171 GCA_035938015.1 Allostellaceae bacterium | reverse complement strand
GGTGGCAGCGGCGTAGCGCAGATGGACGCCTCGTTCCTCAGCGGCGGCGTCGAATAGGTCCGCCACTTCGACCGCAAGCTTGCCAAGATCGACCGCGCCGAAGCCCACGGTCCGCTCCCGCGCTTCCACCGCCGAGATGCGCAACAGTGAGGAGAATGTCTTCAGGACTTCGTCGAGCTCACTGACGGTGCGTGCGATCAGCGCTTCGTCTGCCTCGGCATTTCGCCGCGCGCGCAGCGCCACTTCCAGCCGACCGCGCATCCGCATCAGGGGCGTGCGCAAATCGTGCGCAATGTTGTCCGAGACTTCCTTGATGCCCCGGACCAGCTCCTCGATCCGCTCCAGCATCGAATTCAAGTTCTGGGCGAGCTGGTCCCATTCGTCCTTGGTACCCCGCGTCGGAATCCGCTTGCCGAGCCCGCTCGCCATGATGGCGCGGCTGGTTGCATTGACCGCCTCGATGCGCGCCACGGTGCGCCGCGTGACCGAGATCCCCGCCGCCGCCGCCAGCAAGCACAGCAGCGTCACGCCAAATGCAAGGCCGCGGTTCATCGTGCGGCCGAAGGCAACCATGTCGTTGACGTCCTCGCCGGAGAGCAGATGGCTGCCGTCCGGCAGGGTGGTGACGAGCGCGCGCAGAAACGGGCGGTGCTTCGCGTTTGGCCGCCAGTTAGCCGGGGAGAACTCGATCCATCCGTCGCCGGCGCGCGCAGCGGCCGGCCAGTCCTTGAGATTGCCCGCGAGGGGAGCATAGTCCGCATCCGCCAGCAGATAGATATCGCCATCCGCGGGCGCCGTCTCCCCATGCGTGTTGAGCTCGCGCGCGAGGCCCTCGCGGCCAGAGCGCGCATAGGTATCGAGCAGCTCGTGGCGATCCGCGATGATCATGTTGTCGTAGCGCTGTTTGACGTATCTCGTGGTCGACCAATAGACGTAACCGAATAGTCCCGCGACCGACACGCCGAACAGGCAGACGTAGAGGATCGCCAACCGGAACGTCGAGGAGCGGAGCGTCTTACTGAGGAGCACGAAGACAGAATCCGACGCCGCGCACGGTGTGGATCAGCGGCGGTGCGTCGCCGGCATCGACCTTGCGGCGCAGCCGACCGACATAGACATCGACGATGTTGGTCATGGGATCGAAATGCACGTCCCAGACATTTGCCAGCAGCATCGCGCGAGAGACCACGCGACCCTCGTTCCGCATGAAATATTCGAGCAGCTGAAACTCGCGCGGCAACAGGTCCAGATCCACGCCGCCCCGGCGCACGCGCCGCGCCAGCAGGTCCATCTCGAGGTCCGAGACCCGGAGCACGGTCTCCTTGACGACGGTGCCGCTGCGCCGCGCCAGTGCATCGACCCGCGCCAGCATCTCCGCCAGCGCGAACGGTTTGACGAGATAGTCGTCGCCGCCCGCGCGCAATCCGCGCACGCGGTCGTCGACCTCGCCGAGCGCGCTGATGATCAGCGCCGGCGTGGTGACCCCCGTGGTCCTCAACCGCTGCACCACCTCGAGGCCATCGAGTCCCGGCAGAAGGCGGTCGACGGTAATCACCGCATAGTCGCCGCTGCGGCCGCGCTCGAGCGCCTCGTTGCCGTCGACCGCGAGATCGACTGCATATCCGCCATCGGCCAAGCAGGCCGCCATCTGGCCGGCGGTCTCTCGATCGTCTTCGACCACGAGGACTCTGCGCATGAACTCTGCCACGGCTGATATGTCCGCAATTGAGGCTGGTGGATATTTGCCTACACCTGTGCGGCTCGCCCGAATATTAACATCTGCGTTAGAAACTGACAGCTAATTCAATTGAGGATGCTTTGCCTCCTGATTAGCAAGGCGCAGAGACTTTGCAATCCGCGGCTGTCATGAGAGAGTGCGACGGGAAGACTGCCTGGGCCGATCTGTGACTTTTCGAGCAGCGTCCGCGCAGACGCGCGCGTTGCCGAGTTCCGCCTTTGAAGCGCATTGGAGATGACTGAGGCGCCTCGGCCTGCGCGCTCACGGTCATCACCGAGCCGGATGCGAGGAATAGTGCCGAAGCGATTGATCGTCACCGCCGATGATTTTGGTTTGGCCGTTCCCGTGAACGAGGCGGTCGAGCTTGGTCATACCAGCGGCATTCTCACCTCCGCGAGCTTGATGGTCACGGCATCCGCCGCGGGAGACGCGGTCGATCGCGCGCGCCGCTTGCCGCGCCTTGGCGTCGGCTTGCACCTCGTGCTGATCGACGGGCGGCCGGCGCTGCCCCCCGAGCAGATCCCGGACCTGGTCGGAGTCGATGGTCGGTTTTCGAACGACCCTCTTCGCTTGGGCGCACGGATCTACCTCAGCAGCCGCGCGCAGTCGCAGGTGGAGGCCGAGATCCGCGCTCAGCTTACGGCGTTTCACCGGACGGGACTCCGACTCGATCACGTCGACGGTCATCACCATTTCCATTTGCACCCGACAGTGCAGGTGATCCTGCTGCGGTTCGCGCGCGAGTTCGGTATCACGGCAGTCCGCGTGCCCGATGAGCCCGCCGTCGCGCGACGCGGGGATGGCGCTGGCAAGCGTCTGCGAGACTGGCTCGCCGCATTTCCTATGCGCGATCGAACTCCCGCGATGAAACGACGGCTTGCGCGCGGCGGCATCCGATTCAACGACGCCATTCTTGGCTTGGCGGACAGCGGGCGTCTGAACTCAGCGCGAGTGCGCGAGCTCCTTGCGGCGATGCCCGACGGCGTCACTGAACTCTATCTGCATCCGGCGACCCGACGCTGGGGTCCGACCGATGCCTTACCGGACGGCTATCGGCCCGAGGCCGAGCTGGCGGCGCTCGTCGATCCATCCGTGCGAGCCGCCGTCGACGCCTCTGGAGCCGTGCTCGCGACGTTCGGAGACCTTGCCCGCCCGCAGACGGAGGTCTCCACCGAAACCCCGCTGGCGGCCGGACTATCAGGAGCGCGCTCATGAGGCTCCGCACGATCACGGCGCTCCTCGCGGGCCTAGCGCTCTGCGCGGGACTGGTGGTTTGGGCGGGCGCGGATCAGATCGTCGACGCCGTGGTGGCGACGGGAATCTCTGGCGTGCTCGCTGTCACGCTCTTCAACGCCCTGCCGATCGCCGTATGCGGCTTGGCGTGGCGCTCGGTGCTCGAACCCGCGCCCACGGGATCGAGCCTGCTGATGATCTGGGCACGGTTCTTGCGATCCAGCGTCAGCGAGTTTATCCCGATCGGCGGCGAGCTGGTGGCGATTCGCGTAATGACGCTTCACGGCGTCGGCACCGGCACCGCCGGCGCCGCCACGGTTGTCGACCTCACACTCGAATTCCTGAGCCAACTCGCCTTTACGGCGCTGGGCCTCGTGCTTCTGGTGCTGGATGGGCGAAACGACGCCCTCGCGCTCTGGTCGGTTATCGGCTTGGGCATGGCGACGCTGACTGCGTTCGCGTTCCTCCTGGCGCAACGCAGCGGGATCTTGCGTTGGCTGGAACCCTTACCGCATCGCCTCGCCGCGCACGCACCGTGGGCGCGGCTCCCCGAGCTGGTCGGACTCCATGGCGAGGTGCAGGCGATCTATCGCCGTCCAAGCGCGCTGCTTCGCGGCTTCCTCTGGCATTGCCTAGGCTGGGTCGCGGGCGCCGGCGAGGCCTGGCTTGCGCTTTGGCTCCTCGATGCGCCGCTCGGTCTGCGCGAGGTGCTGATCCTCGAGAGCCTTGCCCTCGCTTTGAGAAGCGCCGCCTTCGCAGTCCCCGCGGCGGTGGGCGTGCAGGAAGGCGGCTATGTCGCGCTCGGCGCGATCTTTGGCCTCGGCCCCGAGATTGCGCTGGCGCTCTCGCTTTTGAAGCGCGCCCGCGAGGTTCTGCTGGCCGTGCCCGCGCTCCTGGCGTGGAAGCTGGTCGAGCTCCGGGCTTGGCGCCGTCGCTCCCTCGCCCTCGCAGCGAGCCCGCAGCCCGCGGATTGACGGCGCAAATCGGCGGCGCATGGCTGCTCCGCCCTCCCCCATATGGACTCGCGGAGTCGCCGGGACCATGATGCCGGCGCTTTCCCACCCACGCACCTCCGGCATGACCGACATCACCGCAAACAGCGCTCGGCGAGACGTCAAGGTCATCACCCTCGTGGCCGCGGGCCACGGATGCAGCCATTTCTATCAGCTGGTACTGCCGCCGCTGTTTCCTTTCATCACGGAATCCCTGGGTATTGGCTTCGAGGAGGCGGGCCTCTTGATGGCCGCCTTCTATGCGGCCTCTGGGCTGGCTCAAACGCCGTCGGGTTTCCTGGTGGATCGGTTCGGCGCGCGCCGGGTGCTGCTGAGCGGCCTTGGTCTCGTAGCGGCGAGTGTCGCGCTCATGAGCCTGATGCAGAGCTTTTGGGTTGCGATTGCGCTGGTGGTGCTCGCGGGCCTCGGCAACAGCGTGTTCCACCCCGCCGACTACTCGATCCTGAGCCACACCGTGAGCAAGTCTAGGATGGCGCGCGCCTATGGTGTGCACACGCTCTCCGGCAACATCGGCTGGGCCGCGGCTCCCGTGACCGTGCTCGCGCTCGCGAGCATCGTTGGTTGGCGCGGCGCGCTGGCGATGACGGGCATCGCGGGCTTGGGCATCGTGCTATTTCTCGCCAGTCAAAGCAGCGTGCTCGTCTCCGCGCGGATCCCGCGCACCGCAGCACCTGCCATCGGCAAGAAGCCACTGAGCGCGAGCACCCTTGCGTTGCTCGCCTCGCCGCCGGTCCTGCTGTGCTTCACCTATTTCGCCCTCTTGTCGGTGTCGCTGACGGGCAATCAGACCTTCATGCCGGCAGCGCTCAACCAACTCTATGGCACGTCCCTCGCGACCGCGGGCGCGGCCCTCAGCGCCTATCTCTTGGCGAGCTCAATGGGCGTTGTCGTTGGCGGCGTCGCCGCCGATCGGAGTATACGGCATGAGGGAATCGTGGCGGTCGGCCTACTGGTCGCCGCGGCGACCATGTTGGTGGTCGGCTTCGTCCAGCTGCCCGATCCCGCGATCGTCGCCATTGTGGCACTGGCGGGCTTTGCCTCGGGCAGCACCACGCCATCGCGTGACATGCTGGTGCGGGGCGCCACGCCGGTGGGCGCCACCGGCAAGGTGTTCGGCTTCGTCTATTCCGGCCTCGATCTCGGCGCTGCAGTGACCCCGCCGGTGCTCGGCATGTTCCTCGATCGAGGCGAGCCGCGAATGGTGTTCGTCCTCTCGGCGGCGGCGCTCGCCCTCACCATCGGCACCGCGTTCAGGGTCGGCAAGAGCCGGGCCTTGCGCGTGCCTCGCGTCGAGCCCGCGCCGGCCGAGTAGCGCACGCTCACCTTTCCCTAAAGGCTTGACGCACCACATATCTCATACAAAATGATGAGATGATCGATGATGGTGGCGCCCGTGTCTCCCTCTAAACGGTCCGCGGGGCGAGGCTCGGCGGCGGCCTATTCGGCGACCACGCGCTCGATCAAGGTCGTGGTCAAGCCGTTCTTCCTGGAGGACCAATCCTCGCCCCCCGAGGATCACTACGTCTGGGCCTACCACGTGCGCATCGAGAACCACGGGCCGGAGACCGTTCAGTTGCGCCGCCGCCACTGGCGGATCACGGACGCTCTCGGACGCATGCAGGAGGTGAAAGGCGCGGGCGTGGTAGGTGAGCAGCCGATCCTGAAGCCAGGCGAGGCGTTCGAGTACACGAGCGGCACGCCGCTCCCGACGCCCTCGGGGATCATGGTCGGCAGCTACGAGATGGAAACCAAGGCCGGCGAGAGCTTCGCCGTGGCAATCCCCGCCTTCTCGCTCGACAGTCCACACCAGGCGGTCCGCCTCAACTGAGACGCCCGCGCCGAGCGCGCCCTACATTCCGCATCGCAGGAGTCATCGTGTCATGGCCTCGAAGCCCGTTCCTTTTGGCAAGACCAGTCCCACCCGACCGCAGCCGCAGCGCCGGCCATCGCGCGAGGAGGCCGAGGCCGCGGTCCGCGTGCTTATAGAGTGGGCAGGTGATGATCCCGGGCGCGAGGGCTTGCGCGCCACGCCCGGCCGCGTGGTGCGCTCCTTCGAAGAGTTCTTCCAAGGCTACCAGACTGATCCCGTCGAGCTCTTGCAGCGCACCTTCGAGGAGACCGAGGGTTATGACGAGATGGTGGTGCTGAGGGACATCCGCTTCGAATCTCATTGCGAGCACCACATGG
>DASZHJ010000388.1:0-20157 GCA_035938015.1 Allostellaceae bacterium | reverse complement strand
CGCAGCGTCGCGGTCTGCTCGGCGCGCGCGGGCGCCGAGCCCGCGGGCATTTGCGTCGCGCTGTCCCACTGCAGCATCGCCGTGGCCTCGCCGAGCGTGCCGAGCCGGCGGAAACGGGTTTCCAGGGTTCGATAGGGGTTCATGTCCGGTCGCATGACTTTCGGGCGGCCGCGCGCTCGCGGCGCAGCAACATCACATAGATCACCGCAAGCGCGGCGGCGAGAGCATACCAGGTGATGGCGTATTGCAGGTGGTCGTTGGGAAGATCGGTGTTCGCCTGGCCGCCCACGGGAAGACCGCCGGGATTGGGCGCGGGCCCTGCCTCCAGATAGAACGGCAGCGCCGCGGGCACGCTCGCCGCGCGCGCCACCGCGGGAAGATCGATCCAGAACCACTCGTCGCGGCCTGGATCGTTCGCGGGAACGAACCAGCCGGGCTTCTCGGCGGGGGCGAGGCGAAGCAGCCCATCCACGGTGATCTCGCCCGGCGGATTGCCTTGCGCGCGGGTCCCGGCCGCGCGCTTGTCGATCGGAACCCAGCCGCGCTCCACCAGCACCACCGAGCCATCATCGAGGCGCAAGGGCGTCAGGACAAGATAACCCGCGGCACCGCGCTGCCGCTCGATGGCGTGGAGGAGTATCTCGTGGTCGTGCAGAAACAGGCCGCGGGCTTCGATCCGGTGAAACGCGAGCGGACGCGCCGCCTCCAGCGCGCGCGGCAGCTCGGCGGGCGGCGCCGAGACCGCCGCCTCCCGCTGCGCGATCAGCCCTTGCTTCCAATGCAGGCGCTCGACCTGCCAGGTGCCGAGCCCGATCAGGACGGCGAAGCCTGCGAGCGCGCCCAAGGTCAGCGTGAGAATCCGGCGCCGCGCCATGAGGCGGCCTCAGCGCGGCTGCTCGGCGTCGAGCAGGTGATGCCGGTACTGCATGGCGATGAGCCAGGCTTTCAGGCTGCGCTGGAGCAGGATCGTGCCGATGAGCGCGAGCGGCGGCCACAGCACGAGGTGGACCCAGAGCGGCGGCGCGGCCTTCAGCTCGACCAGTGCCGCCGCGAACACGATGATGGCGCCGAGGATCAGGATCACCAAGGCCGCGGGACCGTCACCCACGTCTTCGGCGTGAAGGTCGAGACCGCACCCGGCACAGCGCGGCGCCACAGCAAGCAGGCCCCGCAGAACTTTGCCCTTGCCGCAGCGCGGGCAGCGGCAGGTGAGCGCCGCGACCAGCGGAGAGACCGCCGGGTGCTCTCCGCTCACGAGGCCGATCGAGGCCTCATCCCGCAACTTCCGCGCCGCTGCCGCCCCACCAGTAGACGCATACGAAGAGGAACAGCCAGACCACGTCGACGAAATGCCAGTACCAGGCCGCTGCCTCGAAGCCGAAGTGATGGTCCGGCGTGAAATGTCCCTTGATGGCGCGACCGAGGTTCACCGCCAGGAACGTCGTGCCGATCATGACGTGGAAGCCGTGGAAACCCGTCGCCATGAAGAAGGTCGAGGGGTAGATGCCGTCTTTGAAGGCGAAGGCGGCGTGGCTGTACTCGTAAGCCTGGAGCGACGTGAAGCAGACGCCGAGGAACACCGTTACCGCCAAGCCCTTAATCAGGCCCTTCCGGTCGTTCTCGAGCAGGCAATGATGGGCCCAGGTCACCGTGGTGCCCGACAGCAGCAGGATCAGCGTGTTGAGGAACGGCACCTCGAAGGGATCGAAGGGGTGCACGCCCTTGGGCGGCCAGACACCGCCGGTGGCCTCGGTCGGGAACAGGGAAGCATTGAAGAACGCCCAGAAAAAG
Source organism: Allostellaceae bacterium (assembly GCA_035938015.1). GTDB lineage: Bacteria > Pseudomonadota > Alphaproteobacteria > ATCC43930 > CGMCC-115725 > DASZHJ01. The sequence continues at coordinate 18,366 of DASZHJ010000388.1, read as the reverse complement.
GCCGCGAAGAACATCACCTCCGAGGCAATGAAAAGCGCCATGCCGTAGCGCAGTCCGATCTGCACCACCGGCGTGTGATAGCCGCCGTAGACCGCCTCCTTGATGATGTCGCGCCACCAGATCGCCATGATCGCGATCACGCCGACGATACCGGTGACCATCACCCAGGCTCCGGGAATGCCGAACAGGGTGGTGCTGTGCATATAGAGCACGGTGCCGCCGAACATGGTGCCCGCGAAGAGCGCACCGATGACCGGCCACGGACTCGGATCGACCAGGTGATAGGGGTGCTTGTGTCCGGCGTGGCTGTCGCTCATGGGATCTTTCTCGCGAATAGCGGCATCATTGTTGGCTGGCTTGGGGACGCAACGGCGCCGCCGCGACGGAAGGCCGCGAAGCGGAATTGCTCTCGGACCCTTGCGGATCCTGCTCCTTCGCCCGGAACATCGTATAGGACAGCGTGATGGTATCGACGTCGCGGGTGTTGAGGTCGCTCACGATGTCGGGATCGACGAAGAAGGTGACGGTGAGATCCTTGCTCTCGCCGGGATCCAGGTGCTGGCGCGTGAAGCAGAAGCACTGGATCTTGTCGAAATAGAGCCCGACCTTGGATGGCGTGACGTTGTAGGTCGCCGTACCCGTGACCCCCTCGCGCGATTTGTTGACCGCGTGGTAGGCAACGGTGCGCTCCTCGCCGGGATGCACCTGCACCGATGCGACCGCGGGGCGGAACTCCCAGGCGAGGTCCGGGGCGATATCGGCATTGAACCGCACGGTGACCAGCCGGTCCTCGAGCTCGGCGCTCGGCGCTTCCTTGGCGCGCTGCGTCGTGCCGTTATATCCAGTCACCGCGCAGAAGAGGCGATAGAGCGGCACCGCCGCGACGTCGAGACCGACCATGACGCCGATCACGCCTAGGAGGGCGAGGACTGTGATGCGGTTGCGCCGCCGGCGGTCAGGCGTCATCAAAACGCCCCCAGCTTGACCAGCGTGACGAGATAGATCAGCGCCACGAAACCCGCGAGCAGCGCCAGGATCGCCCAGTTCCTCGCCCGCTGCCGCTTGAGCCGCTCATCCACCGCGAGACCGATCATCTCTAGACCAAACCCGGCACGCCCTGCGGCGCCCGGTCGACCAGCAGGAGCGCGAAGAGCAGGAAAAGGTAGAGGATCGAGAAGCCGAACATCTGCTTGGCGCTGCGGTGGGTCGGGTCGAGCCAGACCTTGACGGCGAGGCCCGTGAAGACCGCGCTCAGGGCGAGCGCCGCGCCGGCGTAGACCGCCCCGGCGACACCCAGCACATAGGGCGCGAGCGCGCAGGGCCAGAGCACGAGCGTGTAGAGCAGCATCTGCCGTTTGGTGGCGCGCGCGCCCGCCACCACCGGCAGCATGGGCACGCCCGCCTTGGCATAGTCGCCGGCCCGATAGAGCGCCAGCGCCCAGAAATGCGGCGGCGTCCAGAAGAAGATCAGCGCAAAGAGCGCCACGGCCGCGGGCGCGACATCGCCGGTCGCCGCGGCCCAGCCGACGATCGGCGGCAGCGCCCCGGCGGCGCCGCCGATCACGATGTTCTGCGGCGTGCGGCGTTTCAGCCAGATCGTGTAGACGAAGACGTAGAAGGCGATGGTGAGCGCGAGCAGCGCCGCCGCCACCCAATTGATCGCGAGCCCCATCAGCACCACGGAGGTACCCGCGAGGAAGCAGCCGAAGCCCAGGGCATCGCCGGGCGCCATCCGGCCCGCGGGCAGCGGCCGGTTGGCGGTGCGGCTCATGAGGGCGTCGATGTCGCGGTCGTACCACATGTTGATGGCGCCGGAGGCGCCGGCGCCGACCGCGATGCACAGCACCGCCACCGCCGCCAGGACGGGATGGAGATGGCCGGGCGCCAGATGGAGGCCCACGAAGCCCGTGAACACCACCAGCGACATGACCCGCGGTTTCAGCAGCGCCGCATAGTCGCCGACGCGCGGGCCCGCCTCGGCGAAGTCGTTGGCGCGGTTGAGCGAGAGGTCGGTCACGTCGGCTCAGGTCCTCGATATCGCAGACCGGGTCAGTGCGCGGCGCCGGGCTCGATCACCGGCAGCTCGTCGTAGCTGTGGAAGGGTGGCGGCGAGGAGACCGTCCACTCGAGCGTGGTGGCGCCAGGACCCCACGGATTGGCGCCGATGCGTTTCCCCGCGAGCAACGTCTGCAGCACGATGAAGACGAAGAGCAGCGTCGCCGCGCCGGAGATGTAGCTGCCGATCGAGGCGACCATGTTCCAGCCGGCGTAGGCGTCGGGATAATCGCTGATCCGGCGCGGCATGCCGGCAAGACCCAGAAAGTGCATCGGGAAGAAGGTGAGGTTCACACCGATGAAGGTCAGCCAGAAATGCCACTTGCCGAGCGTCTCGTTGTACTGGCGGCCGCTCATCTTGCCGATCCAGTAGTAGAACCCCGCGAACAGCGAGAACACCGCGCCGAGCGACAGCACGTAATGGAAGTGCGCCACGACGTAATAGGTGTTGTGGAGCGCGAAATCGACACCGGCGTTCGCCAGCACCACGCCGGTGACGCCGCCCACGGTGAACAGGAACAGGAACCCGACGGCCCACAGCATCGGCGTCTTGAACTCGATGGAGCCGCCCCACATGGTGGCGATCCAGGAGAAGATCTTGATGCCGGTGGGCACCGCGATCACCATGGTCGCGAGCGTGAAATAGGCGCGCGTGTCGACCGAGATGCCGGTGGTGAACATGTGGTGCGCCCACACGACGAAGCCGATCACGCCGATCGACACCATCGCATAGGCCATGCCGAGATAGCCGAAGATCGGCTTCTTCGAGAAGGTCGAGATCACCTGACTGATCATGCCGAAGCCCGGCAGGATCATGATGTAGACCTCGGGGTGGCCGAAGAACCAGAACAGGTGCAGGAACAGCAGCGGATCGCCGCCGCCCGCGGGATCGAAGAAGGTGGTGCCGAAGTTGCGGTCGGTGAGCAGCATGGTGATGGCGCCGCCGAGCACCGGCAGCGCCAGCAGCAGCAGGAACGCGGTCACCAAGATCGACCACACGAAGAGCGGCATCCGGTGCATGGTCATGCCGGGCGCGCGCATGTTGAAGATCGTGGTGATGAAATTGATCGCGCCCAGGATCGAGGAGGCGCCCGCCAAGTGCAGCGCGAAGATCACCATGTCGACCGACGGTCCCGAGTGGAAGACCGCATTCGACAGCGGCACGTAAACGGTCCAGCCGACACCGGCACCCTGCCCCACCAGGGTCGAGCCCATGAGCAGGCAGAAGGACGGCACCAAGAGCCAGAAGCTGATGTTGTTGAGGCGCGGGAAGGCCATGTCGGGCGCGCCGATCATCAACGGCACGAACCAGTTGCCGAACCCACCGATCATCGCGGGCATCACCATGAAGAACACCATGATGAGGCCATGCGCCGTGATCATCACGTTGAAGAGCTGGTGGTCGCCGTTCAGCAGGTGATCGCCCGGCCGCATCAGCTCGTAGCGCATCAGGATCGAGATCGCGCCGCCGATCAGGCCGGCGCAGATCGCGAAAAGGATGTAGAGGGTGCCGATGTCCTTGTGGTTCGTGGAGAAGAACCACCGCGTGAAGAAGCCGGGATAGTGGCCGTCGTGACTATGGTCGTCGGCGTGGGCGGTGGCTGGTCCCTGAGCCATGGTCTGGTCCTCGTGCTCTCTGCTATTTCACGGCGTCCGCGGCCAGCGCATTGGCGGCCACTCGGGCGGCGTCCTTGTCGGTCTCGTCTGCGTGGGCGGTTTCGAGCGGCGCGTAGCATGCCGCTCTGGCCTTGTCGTCCGCGGCCGCCTTGGCGCAGGCGCTCCAGGTCGTGAATTTATCGCTCGAGACCGCCTTCACCTCGATCGGCATGAACGGGTGATTGACCCCGCAGATCTGATTGCATTGGCCGTAGAACGTGCCCTCGCGGTCGATCTTGACCCAGCTCTCGTTGGTGCGGCCGGCCAGCGCGTATTCCTGCACGCCGAAGGACGGCACGAACCAGCTGTGGATCACGTCGGCGCCGCTGACCAGCACGCGGATCGTCGTGTTGACCGGCAGCACCAGGGGAAAGTCGACGTCCAGCAATCGCTTCTTGTGCAGCTTCGCCGCGTCCTCCTCCGGGATCATGTTGCTGTCGAACGAGACGCCGTTCTGGTCGGGGTACTCATAGTTCCAGTACCACTGGTGCCCCGTCACCTTGAGCGTCATGTCGGCGTGCTCGGCCTTGTCCATGAAATAGAGCAGCTTGAAGGACGGGATCGCGATCACCAAGAGAATCAGGACTGGCACAAGGGTCCAAAGGATCTCGAGCGTCGTGTTGTGCGAGATCTTCGAGGGCACCGGGTTGCGCTTGGCGTTGTAGCGGATCATCACCCACAGCAAGAGCCCGAGGACGAAGAGCGAGATCACCGTGATGATCGGCAACAGGATGACGTTGTGCAGGAAGTCGATGCGCTCGCGCACCACCGAGGCCGCGGGTTGGAAACCCAACTGCCAATCCTGTGCCTCTTCCGCGCGAGCGCCGCTCGCTCCGAGCGCCGATGAGGCGAGCAGGCCCCAAGCGCCCCGCCTTGTGATCGCGCGTGCTGCCAATCCCATGCTTCCTCGAGCCTCTCGTCTCTGATTATGACCTGCGGCGATTATGACCTGCGGCGACCCACGGGCGCCTTTGCCCGGAACGCGCACGCTTCGCCGGAGGGACGCCCACGCAAATCCCGAACCATGAATGCCGCGCGGCGCTGGATTTGGCCGGACCCTACACCAAAGACGCGGCCCCTCACAACACCGCGCGCCCCCTTTCGGGCCGCGCCTTTCACGCGCCTTTCAATAGCGCCGAGCCGGCGCGGAGGCGACCCATTCCGTTGCGACTTTATGACGCATAAACCGCTGCAGACGCGCGAGAAATTTGCCGCGGCCGGCGCTTGGCTTTGAGCGTCGCCGAGATCGACAGTCGCGGTTGGTCGCGGCAGCCGCTACCATGTCGGGCAATCGCATCCGCCCGCCATCAACCCGTCGCTCGAGGGGACCATGAGAGCCGCGTCAGCCGATCGATGCCGTGCCGCCGGCTTGTGCGCAGCGGGCGCGCTGGGATTCCTGTTATTCGACTCCATCGCGAGCGCACAAACGCCCGCGCCTTCGCCCACCGTGACGACCCAGTCCGCCTCCAACTTCTCCTACGAGACCAAGGATGGCCAGCAGACCGTCACCATCACCAACGTGACCTTCCAGGCGATCGATCCCTATCTGCCCGGGCGCAAGGACACGAAGCGTCTGGTGCTGCGCACCGCGACGCGTACCACGGAGGTGATCGACGAGATCGGCATCCAAGGCAGCGTCACCGTCGAAGCCTGGCCGCTCGGCACCGATCTCAGCCAGAAGCCGCGCTATGGCGTCACGCTGGAGGCCGCCGGCGCCAAGGCGATGAACCAATCCATCCTGGTGTTCGAGCGCGGTCTCGAGGAAGTCCAGTGGTGGTCGGTCTATGATCTCGAGAAGGGCCAGCACCTCTTCGACACCTACGTGCCCGTGGTGGAGTTCTCGATCTCGCGGGAGTTCGACACGCCGCGCTTCGCGGGCTTCGAGACGCCGCCCGACGATGCCGCCGACAAGCGCCTGACCGAGCCGCATGTGGTGGGCGTCCTCACCTATGCCTCGGCCGAGCGCGTCATCCGCGAGGCCCTGCTGACCTGCGACGACCCCAAGCGCGCCGACAATTTCCGCTCCTATGCCGACGCGAACCGCGAGCTCGCGCTGGTCGAGGGGCCAGTGCCGCCGGCCAAGGGCAGGGCGCAGCCGGAGCCCACCCGCACGCTCAAGATCACCTTCAGCCAGTCCTACCCGTCACCGCCCAATCCGGTCACGGCCGTGATCCCGATCGGCAAGGACGATCTCGACCTCACCAATGCCAAGCTGCCGGCCTGCATGCACGCCGCGGCCTGGAAGCGCTGAGAGGCGGGCCCATATCTGGTCTGTGGGCGTAGCGCCGTGATAGCGTTGCGCGCCGGCTTTCCCGGCGTGTGTCCCGACAACGCGATCGGGAACGGCTCCGGATTCGTGGTTTTGTCGCATTTTCCGCGCCGAGCCGGCATCCTTCGGCGGAAAATGCTCTTAGGGAGCTCCTGACATGGCCGATCTCGCCCGCATCGATTCGCTGTTCTTCGACCGCACGGGCATGGACCCGGGCCGCGTCGAGCGGCTGGTGGGCGACGCACTCCATGGCATGGACGACGGGGAGCTTTATCTCGAGTACAGCCAATCCGAGAGCGTGGCGCTCGACGACGGCCGCATCAAAAGCGCGAGCTTCGACACCACCCAAGGCTTCGGGCTGCGCGCGATCTCCGGGGAGACTGCGGGCTATGCCCATGCCTCGGAGCTGTCGGAGGAGGCGATCAAGCGAGCGGGCGAGACCGTCCGTGCCGTGAAGAGCGGCACCGGCGGCGCGTTCGCGGCACCACCTCCCGGCACCAATCGAAGCCTCTATACCGACGCCAATCCGCTGGGACTGGTGGAGTTCACCACCAAGACACAGCTGCTGCAGGAGATCGACGCCTACGCCCGCGCCAAGGATCCGCGCGTCAAGCAGGTGATGGCCTCGCTGGGCGGCAGTTGGCAGGCGGTCTCGATCCTGCGCCCGGACGGCAGCCGCGTGGGCGACATCCGCCCGCTGGTGCGCCTCAACGTGGCCGTGGTCGTGGGCGAAGGCGAGCGCATGGAGCAGGGCAGCTCCGGCGCCGGCGGCCGGCTCGAATATCAGCGCTTCATCGATCCCGCGAATTGGAAGCCTCAGGTGGACGAGGCGCTGCGCCAGGCGCTGGTCAATCTCGGCGCCGTGCCGGCGCCCGCGGGCGAGATGACGGTGGTCCTGGGTCCGGGCTGGCCCGGCGTCATGCTGCACGAAGCCGTGGGACATGGGCTCGAGGGCGACTTCAATCGCAAGAAGACGTCCGCCTTCGCGGGGCTCATTGGCCAGCGCGTCGCCTCGCCCGGCGTCACGGTGATCGACGATGGCACCATCCCCGACCGGCGCGGCTCGCTGACGGTGGACGACGAGGGCACGCCCTCCTCGCGCAACGTGCTGATCGAGGACGGCATCCTCAAGGGCTATATGCAGGACCGGCTCAACGCGCGGCTCATGGGGCTCAAGCCCACCGGCAACGGGCGCCGACAGAGCTATGGCCACGCGCCGATGCCGCGCATGACCAACACCTACATGCTCGCCGGCGACAAGGATCCGCAGGAGATCATCCGGTCCGTGAAGCGCGGCCTCTACGCCGTCTACTTCGGCGGCGGGCAGGTCGACATCACCTCCGGCAAATTCGTGTTCTCCGCCGCCGAGGCGTATCTGATCGAGGACGGCAAAGTCGGCCCCGCGGTCAAGGGCGCGACGCTGATCGGCAACGGCCCGCAGGCGCTCACCAGAGTCTCCATGATCGGCAACGACATGAGGCTCGACAACGGCATCGGGACCTGCGGCAAGGACGGGCAGAGCGTGCCGGTGGGCGTGGGGCAGCCGACGTTGCGGATGGATCAGCTGACCGTCGGCGGCACGGCGGCGTGACGTTCGAGGAGTGCTGTTGGTGGCGCCGCGGTGCGCTCGCGGCGACGCTGTGGCTTGCATGCGCAACCGCGGCACTCGCCTGCGAGGACTTCAGCAAGGCGCCGAACTCGCATTGGCGGGTGACCCGTGTCGACGGGCGGGCATGGCTCCTGACTCCCTGCGGCGAGCGGTTCCTCTCGCTGGGCGTCAACGTGCTGCATCCCGGCGCGACCGACCAGAACCTTGCCCGCGCGCCCGATAGCCACGACCCCGTCGATCCTCGGATGCAGCGCTGGATCGCCGAAGCCACCGGCCGCGTGCGCCAATGGGGCTTCAATACCGCGGGCGCCTGGTCGCTGACCGCCGATCTCCTGAAGATGCCGGAGGTGGTGAACCTCGAGCTCGGCCGCAACTCGCGCTTCCACTGGCTCGATCCGTTCCATCCCAACATGGGCTGGTTCATGGCGCGCAAGGCCCGGCAGCTCGTGGCGCCCTATCGCAACAGCCCCTACCGCATCGGATATTTCAGCGACAACGAGGTCGGCTGGTGGGGCGGCGCGCTCTTCAACTATTACGCCCGCGAGCCCGCGCTCAACTATACGAAGCAGCACTGGGTCGCGATGCTACGCGCGCGCTATTCCGGCAATTGGCAGCGCTTCATCGAGGATTTCGTCCCGCCGGCCAATGTCCACTCCTGGCGGGATCTGCTGAGGGCGCGCGACATCACGCAGCTCCGGCCCGGTGGGAACGGCATCGCGGCGGTCCGGCAATGGACCTACACCATCGCCGAGCTCTATTACCGCATGGTCCGGGAGTCGCTGCGCGCGGCCGATCCCGATGCGCTCTTCCTTGGCGACCGGCTGCCGATCTACTACGACCCCGTGGCCGTGCGCGCCGAGGCCCAATACGTCGACGTGGTCTCCACCAATTACAACGCCGACAGCCCCGAGGGCTGGATCGCGCCCTATTACTTCGCGGGGCTCGACCGGCTCTCCGGCGGCAAGCCCGTGATGGTCTCCGAGTGGTTCTATGCCGCGCGCGCGAACCGCACCGGCAACCGGAACAACGGCCATCTCATGACGGTCGCCACGCAGGCCGAGCGCGCGGCCGGCGCCGCGGCGGCGACGCTCAATTATGGGCGGCTCAAGGACCTGCTGGGCCTGCATTGGTTCCAGTACTACGACGATCCCAATGGCGGCCGGGCCGACGGCGAGGACTACGACTTCGGCCTGGTGGATGTTCAGGACCGGCCCTACGAGGAGCTCACAACAGCGCTCACGGATGCGAACCGGCAGCTGCCGCGGGTCCACGCGACCGACGCGCCCGCGGCGGCCTCGTCCCGGCGCCCGTTCCCGGTGCCGAGGGCCGAGATCGATCCCGGCAATGCCTCGCTGATCGATTGGCCGAAACCGGCCTCGCTGCTGCCGCCGCTCAAGCCGAGCCCGGGCGAGATCGCCTTCGGCGAGGCCTATCTGAGCTGGAGCCCCAAGGGCCTCGCGCTCGGCACCATCGGCCAGGACTATTACGACATCGGTCTGCTCGCCTATGACGGCGGCTTTCCCCTGCAGGAGGCGTTCCGGCTCGAGCTCCATGTCGACGCCGGCGCGGGCCCGCAACACTTCACCTATTATTTCATTCCGCCGCGCACCAAGGTGAAAGACCATCCGCCCATGGCGCCGAAGCTCTGCCTGGGCACGCCCGCAGAGCACACCGCCACCGACTGCGCCGCCGTGCCCGGCGCGCAAGCGCTCTATTTCGGCGCCGACCAGCCGCGCATCGCCGCCGAGGCCTTGATCCCCTGGGAAGCGCTCGGCCTCACCGGCCCACCCGTGGACGGCAAGCTCCGGGTGGAGGTGTCTTCCACGGCCTGGCACCGCTCGCGCTGGATGTCGCTCTCGGGGATGTCGCCGGCGGAGGGAGCCAAACATCCGGAGAAGTGGATGGCGATGCAGCTCGGCTGAGAGGGCGGCGCAGAACATCGGTGGGCGATGCTTAACGATCCCTTTAGACCCATCGATAACCATGGGCCGCCCGCCACCCAGGCAATCGAGCCGACCGATCATCCCGATGAGCAGCCTCTCGACATCCGCCCCGGCTGCGCTGCCGACCCGCTCGGCGACCGCGGGCGGGACATTCCGATTGATCGCCGCGTCCCTGGTCCTAGTGCCGCTGACGCTCTCGCCTTTGCTTTGGGCCTCCGTACCGCCGCTGGTCGACTACCCCAACCATCTCGCGCGCATGTGGATCCTGGCGCAAAACGGCGCGCTTCCCGATCTCGCCAGCAATTACGCCATCGCGTGGCGCGTGCTGCCGAACCTCGCCATGGACCTCATCGTGCCGGCGCTTGCGCAGATCATGCCGCTCGAGGTTGCCGGCCGCCTCTTCATCGCGCTCATCATGCTCAGTCTGGTGGCGGGTACGATGGCGCTCCACCGCGCGCTTCATGGCCGTCTCACCCTCTGGCCGCTGAGCGCCCTGCTGTTCCTTTACGACGCCGCGCTGTTCTGGGGATTCCTGAATTGCCTGTTCGGGATCGGCATGTTCCTGCTGACGTTCAGCGGCTGGATCGCGAGCCGGCGCTGGAGAGCCGCGCCGCGCATCGTCACCTTCGCCGCGATCGCCAGTCTGCTGCTGATCCTGCATCTCTTCGCGTTCTGCCTCTATGCTCTCGCGGTCGGAACTTACGAGCTCGGCCGACGGCTTGCAGAGGGCAAGCTCTCGCTCCGGGCCTTGGTCTCGCTTGGCGCGGTCGGCTTGCAATTCATTCCGGGTATGTTGCTCTGGATCGCGAGCCTCTCGAATTTCGGAGCGAGCTATACGCGCTATGGCGACCTCGCGGCCAAGGCTTACGCGCTCCAGGCGCCCTTCACGTTCGGGCCGACGCCAATCCTGCTCGACCGCGCGATGCTGATCTTCTCGCTCGGCTTCCTGATCGTCGCGATCGGAGCCCGCGCCCTCAAGCTGGCGCCCGAGATGCGGCTGCCGCTCGCGGCCATGGTCCTGGCTGCCGTGGCGATGCCGACTTGGCTGAGCGCCAGTTGGCTCTCCGATATCCGGCTGCCGGTGGCGTTGCCCTTCGTGCTGATCGCCAGCGCGCAATTGGACGTGTCGCGATTTCGGGCGGTCGGTGGGTTTGCCGCGGTGGCGCTCGTGCTGCTGGGCATCCGGGTCGGGGCCGTGTCGGCAAGTTGGCGCGACACCGATCGATCCTTCGCCGAGTTCAGGACGGCCTCACAGGCGATCACGCCCGGCGCGCGGCTACTCATCGTCGGCGACGAGCCCACGGCGGGGCGGCCCTTTGAGGACCTGCCATCCGTTCTCGCTCGGCAGTGGGACCAGACGTTCTCGCACATGGCGGCTCTCGCGGTGATCGATCGCTCGGCCTTCATCCCCTCCCTGTTCACCGGCGCGACGCCGGTCCGCCCCACGCGACGCAATGCCGGGCTGTTCCACACTCAGACATCCTCGCTATCGCCCGAGCTGCTCGCCCAGAGCATGACATCCGAGCAGATGAGCTCGCTCGATGTCCGCCCGAATTTCCTCGGTGAATTGCCGTATTGGGGCAATTGGCCGAAGAATTTCGATTTCGTTCTCTGGATCGACTTCGATCGGATTGCATCGCCCGACTTGACGCCGCTGCAGCCGGCGGCGCGCGGAAGCTTTTTCAGCCTCTATCGCGTGGTCAGACCCTAAGGCGGGATCCGCGGCTCAGGCGAACCATTTGTGCAGAGTGTAGAAGGACCTGTAGTGCACGAAGCCGAGCCGCACCCAAGCCCGTTGAACCGTGTAGTTGTTGATCTGGGTCGAGACGATCATGCGGGTGCGTCCATGGTCCAGGCACCACCGCATGCCGGTGATCATGAAGTCGCGATAGATCCCCTTGCCCTGATACTTCGGGTGTACGCCGAACAGGATGCCTTCGCCCTCGGTCGCATTGTTGAAACGCACCGTGGCAAACCCGGCAAGCGTGCCGTCGTCGTCGGCCACGAGGACCTCGTCGGCGACCTTCTTGTCGCGGCAGGAGCGGTGCGCCCAATCGACGAAGACGTCATCGACCTTGCCGCGGTCAAATCGAGGATCGGCATGATAATGGCTGAAGTAATCGGCAAAGGCCGCCCTCGCGAGTGAGCCCACCGCTTCAGCCTCTCCTGCCCTCACGGCTCGGATCGGGATCGCCCCGCGCGGCTCGGGGATCGCGGACCGGGTGAGCGTCGCCTCGTAGTAGAGGAGCGTGTCCTTCAGCCGGAATCCCTCGTCCTCGAGGGCTTCCATGGTCGCGAAATCGCTGGCATCGCAGCGCGCGACGCAAACCCCTGCGCCGTGTCGGCGGCAATAGGCGAGTGCCTCGGCGATATCGGATCTCGCGATGTTCGTCGCACGCACGTAGACGAGACCGAAGCGATCGGTATCGACCTCCGAGATGGCGATGCTAAACGGTGCTGGCACCGGCCGCCTCCGTCGGCTCGAATACCCAATATCGCTGCATGAAGAACAGCAGCGCCGCCACCAGCAAGATCGCCGATGCCTGGACGTATCGGTGATCCCAGCCAAGGAGATCGGCGAACAGCGCGAGGATCGCCAAGTTGACCAAGTACCCGGTCGCGTAGGTCGCGATGTACCGGAACAACGCCGTGGGCGCGGAGCCGACATGGCGAAAGGACCACGCGCGGTTCACCACGAAAGTCTGCAACACGCCGAGAATATAGAGTATCGACATCGCCGCCTTCGGCCATGCGCCGATGCCGGTCAAGGCCAGATAGAGGCCGTACAGCACGATATTCGAGACCACGCCGGTGACCGCATATCGGCGAAGCTGCGTGGTCATCGGCAGAACGGACACCGAGGCGGAGTCTCCCTGCGAGCGCATTTTCAAAGCCGCGAGCATCGGATCGCCTCAGCCGTCGGGGCGGTCTATCGGACGCCGGCGCGCTGCTTCAGCGTCACCAGATTGGTCGGCCGGTCACTCGCGGTGTGCTCGAAGCCGACGCTGTCGCCCACCACATAGAGCGGGCGGCCTTTGATCTCGTTGAAGATCTTGCCGATATAGATCCCGACAATGCCCAGCACCAGCAGGATGATGCCACCCATGAAAAAAACCGAGACCATGAGGCTGGTCCAGCCTTCCACGGAGTATTGCTTGAAGAAGAGCGACCGGATGATCATGTAACTGCCGGTTGCGCCGGACCACAGCGAGATGATCAGGCCGAACAGCACCGAGAAATGCAGCGGGCGGTCGGAATGCGCCAGGATGATCTGCGCGGCGAGACCGACCCGCTTTTGAAGATTGTAACCCGGCTGGCCGGCGAAGCGCTCGCCGTGGGTCGCCTCGATCGAAGCGCGCTCGAAGCCGAGCCAGTCGATGATGCCGCCGTAAAAGCGCAGCGTCTCGCCCATCGATCGATAGCGCTCGACCACGCGACGGGAAATGATCGAGAAGTTTCCATGAGCGGGATCGTATTTGGTATTCGCGAGGACCCGAAAAATCCGATGGAACAGGCGCGCCGCGAGCTGGTAGATCCGAGACTCCGGCCGGTTGGTCCGCGACACGAACACGACCTCGTAGCCTTCCTGGGCCTTGGCGTAGAGGTCGGGGATCACTTCCGGACGGTCCTGGAGGTCGCTATCCATCACGACGACCCAATCGCCGTCGCAGGCGTCGAGCCCCGCGGAAATCGCCAGGTGCTGGCCGAAATTCCGGGTGAAGTTGATGCCCTTGATGCGCCGATCCGCGGCGGCTAGATCGGCGATCACCGGCCAGGAGCCGTCGTTGCCGCCGTCGGACACCAGCACGATCTCGAAATCCTCGGTGATCCCCGAGACCGCCGCGCGGATCCGCGCACAGAGCTCCGGCAAGACCGCCGCTTCGCGGAAGACCGGAGCGACGATGCTGAGCCTTGCCATGGGGTCCCGTCCGCTCTCGCGTTAGAGGAGCCGACCGTTCAGCGTGACGCTGTCGATGAGCTTCTGCGCCTCGATCACGTTGCGGTACCAGCGGACCGTCGAGGTCTTCGGCCCGTTTTCGACCACTCCCATCTTGAGGGCCTCGTAGATTTCCCGCGTTCCCTCGGCGATCGAGCACTGCGCCTCGAAGCCCAAGACCTGCTTCGCCTTGGCGAACGACACGTTGTAGTCGCGCCGGTCCGCGTCATCGGGCGCGATCTCGATCTGGAGCGGGAAGGGCAGTGTCTCGCGCACGATATAAGCGATGCTCAGCACTTGAGCGTTCTGTTTGCCGATGTTGATGACCTCGCCTTTCACCATCTCCTTCGGCGCCTCGATGACGGTGCGGAAAGCCCGGGCGACATCGCGGATGTGCACCAAAGGCCGCCATTGCTTGCCGCCGCCCATGATGGTGATCCGTCCCTTCTCGACCGCGTGCAGGGTCATCAGATTGACCACCAGATCGAACCGCATGCGCGGCGACAGGCCGAAGACGGTGGCGTTGCGCAGGGCGGTGGCGCAGAAGCGCTCGTCGGCGAGCGGTAGAGTCTCCGCTTCGGCTCTGAGATTGGCTCGCGCGTAGGTGGTAAGCGGAAAGGCCTGCGCGGTCTCGTCGAGTTGCGCGCCATCCCCATGGCCATAGACCGAGCAGGAGCTGGAGAGCACGTAGCGCTCGACCCCCGCTCGCTTCGCCTTCTCGGCGACCCGGACGCGACCCGCGTAGTTGATGCCGTCGGTGATGTTGGGATTGAGCTCGCCGCTCGGATCGTTGGACAATGCCGCGAGGTCGCAGACCGCGTGAACGCCCTCGAGGTCGCGTTCCTCGATGTCGCGAATGTCCTTCTTGACGATGGTCAGGTCCGGAGTGCCGTTGACCTCGCGCAGCGTCTCCACGCCGAAGAAGAAGCGATCGAAGGCGACCACCGAATAGCCGTGATCGACCAGGTCCTTGCACAGCACGCTGCCGATATAGCCGCCGGCCCCCGTGACCAGCACCTTCTTTTTCGAGCGGTTGCCCGCTCCGTTCACATCGTCTCTCATCGGATTCGTCTTCGCTCAAATCATGGGAACGACGCATTCGTGGACGGCATCGATGACGTAGTCCTGCTCATCCATGGTCATCGACGGAAAGAGCGGCAAGCTGATCGTGCCTTCGCCCCATTCGTGACTCACCGGAAAATTATCGGCGGCATAGCCGTACTTTTCGCGGTAGTAGGTCAGCGTGGGCACCGAGCGGTAATTGACCGTCGTCCCGATGCCGCGCTCGTTGAGTGCCCCGAGCGCCTCGTCGCGCACCGATGCGGGAACGTGAATCGGAAAGAGATGCCGGGCGTGGACGGCTCCCGGCACGGTCGCCGCCAGGCGAATGGCGTTGCCGGAAAATGCCTTCTCGTAACGCCGGGCGCGCGCTTCCCGGAGCGCCAGGCGGTCCCGGACCGCGGCGATCTGCGCGGGCAGGAGGCTCGCCAGGAGGTCCGGCAAATTGGCCTTGGTCCCGAGGCGGGTCATGTCCCAATGGCGGTACTTGTTCTTGGCGAACCGGTCGATCGCACCGGCGGACATGCCGTGCAGGCGCGTCTGCTGGACCGCCTCGAACAGCTGGGCATCGCGGGTGATGATGGCACCGCCCTCGCCGCAGGTGACGTTCTTAGTGGCATAGAACGAGAAGATCGCCGCGTCGGAGTAAGCCCCCGGCAAGTGGCCGTCGAAGCTGCTCTCGAAGCTGTGGGCGCAATCCTCGATGATCGCGATGTCGGGGCGGTCCGCGAGCGCCGCGCGCAAGGCACCGACATCGCACATCTGGCCGTAGAGGTGAACCGGCACGACCGCGCGCGTATTCGCGCTGACCGCTGCGCGAACGGTCTCCGGCGTCGGCATCAGCGTGTCGGGCTCGACGTCGACGAAGACCGGCGTGGCGCCGACCAGCTCAGCCACATTGGCGCTGGAAATGAAGGTCATCGCGGGAACGATGACCTCGTCGCCCGGGCCGACGCCAAGCGCGAGCAGGACAGCAACGGCACCATTGGTCCAGCTATTGACCAGCACCGCGTGGGGCACGTCGAAAAAAGCGCAGAGCTGGGCCTCGACGGCCTTCGCCACGCCACCGGTGGTCAAGAACGGCGACGCCAACACCTCGGCCACCCTATCGGCACAACTCTTGTCGAGATCATGGCGATAGAACGGAACCTTCATATCCATCGGCGCGTCTCCAGGGCCGGCGCACACCCCTCGCCTGCCAGGCCGGCCGATGCTGACGCTTATTGGTAAACAAATGATAACCCCCGACGCGCGAGGCGCCGCTCGAGCACACGGGTGGAGAGGTAGCGGCGGGAGCCCTCGCGGGCCAGCCGGGCGCTAGTAGGCCTGCTCGGTATAGACGGGATCGACGCTGCCGTTCCAGCGCGTGGCATAGGCCTCGAGCAGGGCATCGGCGGGGGTACGCCCGTCGGCGATGATCTCGCGGAGCGCATCCAGATAGACGGTCTCGTCCTCGCCGCTGGGGTCGCGCTTGGCGCGGGCGCGCAGGCCGGCGCTGGCGATTTCCAGGATCTCTTGCGCCAGCGCCAGGAGCGGCCGCCCGCGGAATGGCGTCAAGAGGCCGCGGCGCGGCACCTCGACGCGGAGCCGCTCACGCTCCTCGTGCGTCCAGTCCTTGACGAGCTCGCAGCAGGCATCGAGCGCGGCGCTGTCATAGAGCAACCCGACCCAGAGCGCCGGCAGCGCACAGAGCCGGCCCCAGGGACCGCCATCGGCGCCGCGCATCTCCAGGATGCGTTTCAGCCGCACCTCGGGGAATGCGGTGGTGAGGTGGTCGCTCCAATCGTTGAGGCGCGGCGGCTCGCCCGGCAGTCCCGGCAGCTCCCGCGCCATGAAGTCGCGGAACGACTGTCCGGCGACATCGATGTAGCGGCCATCGCGATAGACGAAATACATGGGGACGTCGAGCAGGTAGTCGACGTAGCGCTCGAAGCCGAAGCCGCGCTCGAACACGAAGGGCAGCATGCCCGCGCGATCGGGGTCGGTGTCGGTCCAGACGTGGCTGCGATAGCTGAGATAGCCGGAGGGCTTGCCCTCGACGAAAGGCGAGTTGGCGAACAGCGCCACGGCCACCGGCTGAAGCGCCAAGCCGACACGGAACTTGCGGACCATGTCGGCTTCGGACTGGAAATCCAGGTTCACCTGCACGGTACAGGTCCGCAGCATCATGTCGAGGCCGAGGCTGCCGCGGGTCGGCATGTAGCGCCGCATGATGGCGTAACGCCCCTTGGGCATCCACGATACGTCCTCGCGCCTCGACTTGGGATCGAAGCCGAGCCCGATCAGGCCGATCTTGAGCTCGTCGGCGACCTGCTTCACCTGGCGCAGGTGCTCGTGCACCTCGGCGCAGGTCTGGTGCAAGGTGTCGAGCGGCGCGCCCGAGAGCTCGAACTGCCCGCCGGGCTCCAGCGAGATCGCGCAATCGCCTTGGGCCAGCGCGATCGGATTGCCGTTCTCCAGTACCGGCGTCCAGCCGAAGCGCTGCAGGCCCTCGAGCAGCGCGCGAATACCATCGGGTCCCTCATAGGGGACCCGGCGCAGGTCCGAGCGCCGAAACACGAACTTCTCGTGCTCGGTGCCGATGCGCCAGCGCTCAGGCGGCTTGCAGCCTGCCTCGATGTACTCGACGAGCTGGCGCCACTCGGTGATCGGCGCGCCCGCGGTTTGCGTGGGACCAGACATGAGCCGGAACGAGCCTCCGCATCGCAGATGGTCAAAGTGCTCCGCCGCGAGCCATGGCTACACGCGCCGTCTTGCTCCGTCGCCTCGCCCCCAATCCCCCAGAAGCGCCTGGAACACGGCCAGCGCCGCCAATGCCGCCGTATCTGCGCGCAGCACCCGCGGCCCCAAACCGACCGCGCAAACAAAGGGAAGATTCCTGAGCGCGTCAAGTTCCCTTTCGGTGAATCCACCCTCGGGTCCCGTGAGGGCAGCCCAAACGCCGGGCTGCTCTGCGTGAAGCGCAGAGGCGATATCGGGCGAGCGACCGGATTCGTCGCAGAGCAGGAGCCGCCGCCCCGCGGGCCAGAGCGCGAGCGCGCGCTCGAGCGGCAGCGGCTGGCGCACCTCCGGCAAGGTGAGGCGCTCGGTCTGCTCGGCCGCTTCCCGGACATTGGCGCGCAGCCGCTCGAGATTGACGCGCTCCACCTGGGTGCGATCGGTCAGCACCGGCTGTAGGGCGCTGACGCCGAGCTCCGTTGCCTTCTCCACCAGGAAATCGATGCGGGCGCGCTTCACCGGCGCGAAGACGAGCCAGAGATCGGGCTCCGGCGTCTGCTCCCGCGCGCGGCGCTCGAGCTTGACCGCGCACGTCCCCTTGCCAAAGCCCTCGATGACCGCGCGCCACTCGCCGTCCCGGCCGTTGAACAGCGCCACCGGCGAGCCGCGCTCGAGCCGCAGCACCGTCCTGAGGTAATGCGCCTGGGACGCATCGAGCGTCACGCTTTCACCGCCCGCGAGGTCCGCGGCGACATAAAGACGCGTGCGTGGCTCAAACGTCATGGGCCCCTACCCTTGTCTAGCGATATCCGCGAGCGGCACACTGGCCGCATGCGCAAGGTTAGCCCAAGCCCGAGGTGCGCGTCGCCATGAGCGATATCCGCGCCGGCGACTGGACGGACCGGTACGCGCCCGCGGTGTTTCGGCCCTACATCCGTTTGGCGCGCCTCGATCGGCCCATCGGCACCTGGCTGCTGCTGTTTCCGGGCTGGTGGTCGATCGCGATGGCGGCGGAGCGCTGGCCCGATTGGATGCTCCTGGCGCTGTTCGGCATCGGCGCGCTCGCCATGCGCGGCGCCGGCTGCACGCTCAACGACCTGGTCGACCGCGACTTCGATGC
>DASZHJ010000387.1:0-13722 GCA_035938015.1 Allostellaceae bacterium | reverse complement strand
ACCCGGCCCTCCTGCATCGCCTGCAGCAGTGCCGATTGGGTGCGCGGGCTCGCACGGTTGATCTCGTCGGCCATCAGAACCTGACAGAACACTGGACCCGGTATGAAGCGGAAAGAGCGCCGGCCCGCGTCGCTCTCCTCCGACACCTCGGCGCCGAGAATGTCCGCCGGCATCAGATCGGGCGTGCATTGGATTCGCTTGTCGGCCAGGCCCAGCACGATGCCCAGGGTCTCGACGAGCTTGGTCTTGGCCAGGCCCGGCACGCCGATCAGGAGCGCATGACCGCCGGCGAGCAGGGTGATCAGGGCTTGATCCACCACCTCGCGCTGGCCGAAAATCACGCGTCCGATGCGCTCCCGCACCAACTGGAGGCGCTGTCCCAGCGCTTCAATCTCGGCGAGCAAATCTTTTGTGGGGGCGGACAGGGGCTCGGGAACGGTCACGGGCTTTACTCCTTAACTGCGATAAAGAAAGGGCGCACGAACTCGATGGCGGAAAAATCGGTCCCCGAGCCGCTGAGCCGGCTGGCAAGCAAGGCCGCCCGACGCGATCGAAGGGCCGGCCGGCCGCCGCCGCAGGACCTTGGCGAGATCGGCATCCGCATCGCCTCGGATGGTAGCTGGTTCTATCGCGGTACTCCAATCACGCGCTTCAGTCTGACCCGGCTCTTCGCCTCGGTGCTGCGGCGTGAGGCCGATGGCGCATATTGGCTGGTCACGCCGGCCGAGCGCGGCCGCATCAGCGTGGAAGACGCGCCGTTTCTGGCGGTGGAGCTCGATGTGGCGGGCACGGGACCAACGCAAGTCTTGAGCTTCCGGACCAATATGGACGAAATTGTGACCGCCGACGGAGCGCATCCGCTCCGAGTCGCCACGGATCCCACGAGTGCCGCGCCGCGGCCATATATATTGGTGCGTGACGGGCTGGAGGCGAGGCTCACGCGTCCGGTATTCTATCAAATGGTCGACCTCGGCCGGGAAGAGCGGGTCGACGGAGTCCTACGTTTCGGCGTATGGAGCAAGAATGAATTCTTCCCGCTGGGAGAGCTTGCCTGACTGTTCTGACTGCGGAGCTTGTACGCCAGCGACTCGCCGGGACAGAGGTGGGCCGCCGCGGTTTCGGTACCGGGAAAGATGGCTGGCTCCCGCCGGGCGTGCGCGGCGACTTCGCGATGCAGCCCGGCACCGAATCGCCGCCCACAAGGCTCACCCTCGCGGCCGTGCTGGTGCCGCTGGTGAAGCGCGAGGCGGAGCTCACGGTGCTGCTGACCCTGCGTAATCCCCAGCTTGCGGCGCATGCGGGCCAAGTGGCGTTTCCGGGCGGCCGGATCGAGGCCAGCGACCGAGATCCCGTGCATGCCGCCTTGCGCGAAGCGGAGGAGGAGGTCGGGTTGCCCGCCGATCACGTCTGTGTGATCGGACGGCTCGACACCTACATTACCGGCACAGGCTACGAGATCACGCCGGTGGTCGGGCTGGTGCGCGCGCCTTATCCGGTGCGGCCGGATCCGCACGAGGTGGCCGACGTTTTCGAGGTGCCGCTCGCCTTCGTGCTCGACAAGGCAAATCACGAGCGGCACAGCCGTGAGTTCAAAGGCCGCATCCGCAGCTTCTTCGTGCTGCCTTACCCGGGGCGCTACATCTGGGGTGCTACTGCGGGCATGTTGGTCAATCTCGCGGAAGTCCTGAGCGCGCGATGATCCGCGCCTTCCTGACGGTGTTCTTGCCGCTGCTGTTGCCGACCGCGCTCTACCTGCTCTGGGTGGTCGCCATGCGCCGAGCGGAGGCGGCGGGCATGGGCGAACTCCTGCGCGGCTTGCCTTGGATCTGGCTGGGAGCGGCCGGGATTGCGCTGCTGGCGGGCGTGCTGGTCTTGGTCGCTCTGGGATTCGGCCGGAGTGCCGACACCGGGCATTACGTGCCGCCGCACACCGTCGATGGGCGGGTCGTTCCGGGCCATGTCGAGCCCGGGCTAGCACCGCGGCCCTGATCTTGGTGCGCATCGTCCGATCCAAAACCGGCGCGCGCATCGCGCCGCAGACCTGGATGACCGAGGTGCCGACGCGGCGCGTCCTCGGCGCGCTTGCGGCGGGCGGCATCACGGCGCGCTTCGTGGGCGGCGCCGTGCGCGACGCGCTCCTGGGACGGCCGGTCTCAGACATCGACTTGGCGACGCCGGCCCCGCCGGAGGTGGTGACGGCGCTCCTGCAGAGAGCGCGGATAAAGGTAGTGCCCACAGGGATCGAGCATGGCACCGTGACGGCGGTGGCGAAGCCACGTCATTTCGAGATCACCACGCTGCGCCGCGACGTTGAACCGCAAGGCCGGCGTGCGGTGGTTGCCTTCATCGACGACTGGCGCGTCGATGCCGAGCGGCGCGACTTCACCATGAACGCGCTCTTCCTGGATCCCGACGGCACCATCCATGATTACGTCGGCGGCTTGGCCGACGTGGAAACACGCCGGGTTCGCTTCGTCGGCGACCCCGCGACGCGCATCCGCGAGGACGTGCTGCGCCTCCTGCGCTTCTATCGCTTCTACGCCCAGCTCGGACATCCGCCGGCAGACGAAGCCGCGCGCGGGGCCTGTCGGGCGCTGGCGTCGCTGCTGCCGACGCTCTCGGCCGAGCGCGTCGCGGCGGAGCTGCTGAAGCTGCTGGCAGCGCGGGATCCGCTGCAGGCGCTTACGCTGATGACAGAGGATGCGGTGCTGCCGGCGATCTTGCCAGAGGCGACCCGGTTCGACCGCCTCGTAGGCATGATTGGCGTCGAGCCCGAGATCGACGCGATCAGGCGCCTCGCGGCTCTGGTCGCGGTCGATGCCGAGAGTGCCTTCTCGCTGGCGCGGCGGCTCCGGCTCTCGAACGAGCAGCGCGACCGGCTGCTGGCCTTGGCAGCACCGGCCTGGCCGGTCGATCTTGCAGGCGACGCCCGTGCCCAGCGGCGCGCGCTCTATCACCTGGGCGCGCGCGGGTATCGCGACCTCGTCCTGCTGAGAGCCGCCGAGCATGGGCCCTCGGCCCGAAGGCGCGCGCGAACGCTGTTGGCGCGGGCCGAGGAGACCGGCGCGCTAGAATTTCCGCTGCGAGGGCGCGACGCCACCGCGCTCCGCATCAAGCCCGGCCCCAGGATCGGCGAGCTGCTCGCGAGCGTCGCGGCCTGGTGGGAAGCCGGCGATTTCCGCGCCGACCGCAAGGCGTGCCTTGCGGAACTGAAAACGCGGGCCAAGCGATCTTAAGCGAGCGACAGGCGCTGTCCCACGGCACGCTCGACGGCGCGCTCGTAAAGGCGCGCCGCGGCGGCGACGTCGTAAAGCCCAAGGCCGGTGCTGTCGAATAGGATGATCTCGTCGGAACGGCGACGGCCCGGTTTCCGGCCAGCGACGATCTCCGCCAGGCTCGCGTGCACGCGCTCACGCTCGAACGCACCGGCTATGAGGGCGTGATGCAGGTCGCCGATCTCCGCGGCTTGCTCGAGGCTGTCGACCACGACGAGCGAGCGCGGGAAGAGGGCAGGGTCGATCTCCTGCTTGTCGCTGTTGTCGGCTCCCACCGCCGCGATGAAAGTGCCGGGCCGGACGTGGTCGGGCGTTAGAAAGGCCCGGCGGGAGGATGTGCAGGTGACAATGACGTCGCACTCTCGGGCGGCGCCGAGATCCGCCGTCGCGTTTATGGGAATGCCGAGCTCGGCCGTCATGCGCTCCGCCAAGGCGACGGCCACCTCACGGTCGATGTCGAAGATGAAGGCTTGCTCGATGGGGCAGGCATGCTTGATGGCGGCGAGCTGGATACGGCCTTGCACTCCGGCGCCGCAGACCAGCGCGTTCCGGGCATCGGCGCGGGCGAGGTATTTCGCGGCGACCGCGGTTGCGGCGCCGGTGCGCGCGATCGTGACGCCGATCGAATCCATGATGGCGAGCGGCACCCCCGTGTGGCCATCGGCCAGATAGATCGTGCCTTGCACCGTCGGCAACCCCCGGCGCGCGGGATTGCCCGGAAAATTGCCGTTGCTCTTGATCGCCACGTAGAGCCGGCCGCTCATCGGCAAGGCGCCGCCCTTCACGTGAAAGGAGCCGTCCGCGAGCGTGATGCTCAACGCCGGCGGTACGATGGCGTCGCCTGCGGCGGCGGTGCGCAGTCCGGACTCGACCGCTGCGACGTAGTCCGGAAAGTCCATCAGGCGCTCGATCTCCGCGCGCGAGAGAAGCAACACGCCGTCGGCTTCGCTCGTCATAGCCGGCCTCTTTCCGTGTCAGCTCCGCTTGCGGCGGAAATAGTCGTAGAAATAGTCGAAGAGCTGGCCGCCGCGGGCAATGCGCGTTTCGTCGTCGCGCTCGCTCATGCAAAGCCCAAGCACGAGGTGAGCGAGGCCCGTGGTCTCCTCCCGCTCGTATTTCGCATCCTTGAGGTCGACGTCGTGCACGAGCTCGGCGATGACGTTGAGCGCGGCGTCGCGCAGGCCGAAGCGCTCCAGCATCACCTCGAAGCTGCAACGGTCGCCCTCGTGAGTGAACTCCGCCTCGAACATGTCGAAGCGCAGCTCGCCCGGAACCGGCACGTAATTCTTGCCGGCGACGAATTTGAAGGTCGCCTCAGCATCGATGAACCGCCGGATCAGCCAAGCGCAGGCGATGCGATCGATGTGGACGCCTTGGCGCGTGACCCAGGTTCGGCCCTTGAACGCGGCGGCGGGCGAGGGTGCCGCTGATTCGGGCACGGAAAGTTGCGCGCTGAGCCGGGCCTCGAGCGCACCCACCAACCCATCGGCGGTCTCGCGACCGGAGGCGCTGAAGAAATCGAGGGCAAAGGCAGCGGCGAGCCGCCGGCGCAACCGGCGCACCGCGCTTTGAGCTTCCGGCACGGGATCCTTGCCCTTCTTGGGTTTGTCGAGGCTCGCCGCGAGTGCGCGCGCTTCCTCCGCGATCGCCTGATAGTCGGCATCGCGCGCGGCTTGGAAGAGCGCTTCCAGCTCCTGGTCTGTGAAACCATCGACGATCCTGGCCTCCACCAGAGTGCCCTCGCCGCCGCCCGCCAGGATCGTGCGCAGCAGCCACTGGAAGTCCTCGCGCGTGTCGTCTCGGGACGGCAGCGCATAGACCGAGTTCTTGAGCGAGACGGCGCCCAGGGACTGCAGCTGGCGCCAGACCTTGACCCGCAGATAAGCGGGCTCCGGCGGCAGCTGGTGGATCAGCAACAGCCAGCTCCGCGGGACGGCGTCAGCCTGGGCCGATTGATGGCTCATGATATGTTCATATCATACAGATATCACGATATGCAACTCTTGTATCAACACACGATGTCGGTTAGTCTCCGCCGCCTATTCGCCGCCTATTGAGGGAGCACGCCATGAAATGGATTACCCGTGAGCGCCCGAAGATCGATCGCATTGCCTGTCCTTGGCTGATCGCGCGCTTCATCGATCCCGAGGCCGAGTTCCTTTACGTGCGGGCGGCCGATGTCACGAAAACCGCGCGCGAGACCGGCGCCACGCCTTTCGATGTACCCAACGTGGAGTACGGCCATCACGGCGAGAAATGCAGCTTCGACGCCTTCCTCGAGCGGCACCGAATGACGGATCCGGCTCTGCAGCGCCTCGCGGAGATCGTGCGCGGCGCCGATACCGGGCGACCCGATCTCACTGCGCAATCACCGGGTCTGCTGGCGATCTCACAGGGCCTCTCGGTCGTCTTCACCGACGATCATGAGATGCTCCGGCACGGCATGGTGGTCTACGACGCGCTCTATGCGTGGTGCCAGGCTGAGACGAGCCAAGCGGCATGAGCTGGCGCCTGTTGCCCGAGGGTGTCACGCCCGCGGCGCGCACGCTGCTGATCGGACGGGGCCTGCGCGCCTTCGCGGACGGCTTCGTGAGCCTGTTGCTGCCGGCCTACCTGACCGTGTTGGGTTTCAGCCCGCTCGAGGTTGGCGTTCTCGCCACCGCGACCTTGCTGGGCTCCGCTGCGCTCACGCTTTGGATCGGCATGGCCGCGCAACGCTTCGGCCGCCAGGAGCTCCTGGTGGCGGCGTCGCTGCTGATGATCTTGACCGGCGCCGGCTTCCTCCTGGAGACAGACTACTGGCCGCTCCTCGCCATCGCCTTCGTCGGCACCCTCAACCCGTCCTCGGGCGACGTCAGCGTGTTCCTGCCCCTGGAGCAGGCGTTGATGGCCGAGAGCGTCGAGGACCGGCACCGGACTCGCATCTTCGCCGCTTACGGACTGGTGGGATCGCTGGTCGCAGCGCTGGGCGCGCTCGCCGCGGGCTTGCCCGATCTGTTGCGTGCGCTCTTTTTCATGAGCGCCGCGGACGCCATGCGCGGCATGTTCGCGGTTTACATGGTGCTGGGTCTGGCGACGTTCCTGCTCTATCGCCGCATGCCCGCGCCCCACGCAAGCGTGAAGCCGCAGCGCCAGCAGCCGCTCGGCGAGTCCAGGGGCATCGTGCTGACGCTCGCCGCGCTCTTCAGCATCGACGCCTTCGGCGGCGGGTTTTTCGTGCAGTCGCTGCTGGCGCTCTGGTTCTTCGACCGCTTCGGTCTCTCGGTCTCCGCCGCGGGCTCGATCTTCTTCTGGACCTCGGTGCTCGCGGCCTTCTCCTATCCGGCGGCGGCCCGCATCTCGCGCCGCTTCGGCCTCATCAACACCATGGTGTATACGCACCTGCCCTCGAACCTGTGCCTGATGCTGATGCCGTTCGCGCCCGATCTCTGGGTCGCGGTGGTACTCCTGCTGATCCGCAGCGCGCTCTCGCAGATGGATGTGCCGACGCGCACCTCTTACGTCATGGCGGTGGTGACGCCCGCCGAGCGCACGGCGGCGGCGAGCATCACCTCGGTGCCGCGTAGCCTCGCCTCCGCCGTGAGCCCCTCGATCGCGGGCTGGCTGCTGACGCTCTCGGGTTTCGGCTGGCCGCTGGTGATCGGCGGCGCCATCAAGGCCGTCTACGACCTGCTGCTCCTCGCCATGTTCCGGCACGTGCGCCCGCCGGAGGAGCGTGCACCCGATGAAGTGGCGCCGGGACACGACCCGCGCCGGAATCCCCAAGTTTCCAGCTGAAGAGAAAGAGAGAGGAGAGTTCCATGCGTCAGACCATCACTCCGATACCCGTCCGCCCTTGGATGCTCAACGGCATCTCCGAGCGGATACTGGTGAGTCACTACGAGAACGACTACGGCGCCGCCGTGCGAACCCTTAACGAGATCCGCGAAGAGCTGAGCGAGCTCGACCTCGCGACCGCGCGGGGCTACCGGGTGCGCGCCCTCAAGCGCGAGGAGCACGCCGCCATGGGCTCGGTGGCACTCCACGAGCTCTACTTCGCCAATCTCGGCGGCGACGGCCGGATGACGAACTCGATGAGCGCGGGGCTCGGCGAGCATTTCGGCTCGGTCGACGCCTGGCGAAAGGAGTTCATCGCGTCGGCGCGGTCGCTACGCGGCGGGTCCGGCTGGGTGTTACTCAGCTACTCCCGCAGGGATCGCCGCCTCTACAACCAGATCAGCCTCGATCACACCGGCGTGCTGGCGGACGCGATGCCGATCCTGGCGCTCGACATGTACGAGCACGCCTACCACATGGACTTCGGCGCCAATGCTGTCGCCTACATCGACGCCTTCATGCGGAACATCGATTGGAAGGTGGTGGGTGCGCGGCTCGCGGAGGCCACGGGCGCCGCCACGCCGAGCCTCGAGGCCGAGAGCGCTCCGGCGCGATCGGTCAAGGAGCTCTCCTCCGATTTCGATCTTGCCGCGATCGCCCGACTCAACCTGCCGTCCATCACGGCCGAGGAGCTTTCGGCGGAGATCGCCAAGCGCGATCACGCGCAGGTGCTGGATGCCCGCCCCGCGCATTACTTCTCGCGCTACCACGACATGATGAAGGGTGCGATGTGGCGCGATCCAGCGCGCATCGATGAGTGGGTCAAGGAGCTCTCCCCGGACGAGCCCGTCTTCGTCTACTGCGCCTATGGCTTCCACGTGGGCTGCAGCGTTGCGGCGCAGCTCTGCGAGCGCGGGTTCGATGCGAAGTACCTCCTCGGCGGCCTCTCCTCCTGGTATGCGGCGGGCGGCGCGCGCGCGCTCTCGAGAGCGGAGTGAGAGCTGCGGAGACCGGCACACACCTTCAGCCGCACCTTGCGTCAGATCCAACCCCAACAGAGGAGAGCCGATATGACCCAAGGACTCGAACGACGCGACTTCATCCGCGGTGTCGCGGTGGCGGGCACGATCGCCACCGCGGCCGCGATTCCGGAGCGTCCCGCGCTTGCCCAGACCAATCCAGGAACGAAGCCCATGACCTACGAGATCAAGCCGCTTGCCTTCGACCCCAAGGGGATTAAGGGCCTCTCGGAGAAGCTCCTGATGAGCCATTACGAGAACAACTACGGCGGCGCCGTGAAACGTCTCAATGCGATCACGGCCCAGCTCGCCGAGCTGGATTTCGCCAAGGCGCCCGTCTTCATGATCAACGGCCTCAAGCGCGAGGAGCTGGTCGCCACCAACTCGATGATCCTGCATGAGATTTATTTCGACGGCCTGGGCGACGGAGGCGCGCCGAGCGGCGCGCTCTCCGAGGCGATCACACGCGATTTCGGCAGCCGCGAGCGCTGGCGTACGGAGTTCTCGGCGATGGGCAAGGCCGAGGGCGGCGGCTCCGGCTGGGTGATCCTCGCCTATTCGCCGCGTGACAAACGGCTCGTCAATCAATGGGCCGCGGACCACACGACCAATCTCGCGGGGGGTCGTCCCGTGCTCGTGCTCGACATGTACGAGCACGCTTATCACATGGACTACGGCGCCAAGGCCGCGGCTTACGTCGACGCTTACATGGAAGCGATCCACTGGGAGAACGCGGCGAAGCTCTACGAGCGCTACAGCCGCGAGACGTGATCGTTGCGAGGAGAGGGGACGGCATGACCACCGAACTGGCGCCACCGGAGCGTGCGCCACGAGCGTCGCACGCGCTCCGAGATGTCACGCTCTATTTCCTGAAGCTGGGCACGCTGGGCTTCGGCGGACCGGTGGCGCTGGTCGGCCAGATGGAGCGCGACCTCGTCGACGGGCGCAAATGGCTGACCAAGACCGAAATGCGCGACGCCATCGCGGTCTGTCAGTCGCTCCCGGGCCCGCTCGCGATCCAGGTCGGGATCTACATCTCCTACCTGCGCGCCGGTTTCTGGGGCGCCTGGGCCGGCGGCTGGAGCTTCATCCTGCCAAATTTCCTCATCGTGGCGGCGCTCGGCGCGCTTTATGTCGAGCTCGGCGGGCTCTCCTGGATGGCGGCGATCTTCTATGGCGTGAGCCCCGCGGTGATCGCCCTCATCCTGCATTCCTGCTGGCGGCTCGCGAAGCTCGGCATGGAGGACTGGCTACAATGGCTGATCGCGGCGGTCGCCTTCGGGATCACCGTGGGTCTGGAGGCCGAGGTCGCCTGGCTCTTCATCGGCGCAGGCGTCACGGGTGTCCTGTACTACGGCACGCCATTCCGCCGGGGGTCGATGTCTGCGGGCATCGCGATCGCCGCCAGTGCCGCGCCGGCCGTTCCAGCGGTGCTGCCCGCCGCGGGCGGCGTGAGCCTCTGGAAGCTGCTGGCCTTCTTCCTCAAGGCCGGCAGCCTCACCTTCGGCAGCGGCCTCGTCATCGTGCCATTCCTGGAGAAAGGCCTAGTACAGGAGAGCGGCTGGCTCGACGGCCGACAATTCCTGATCGCCGTGGCGATCGGCATGCTGAGCCCGGGCCCGGTAGTGATCACCGCGACCTTCGTTGGCTATCTCGTCGGGGGCTTCTGGGGCTCCGCGGTCTCCACCGTCGGGATCTTCCTGCCGTCGTTCCTGCTGGTACTGGTCGTGGCGCCGATCCTTGTGCGGCACCGTGCCAATGCCAACGTGCAGGGCTTCGTCCGCGGCGCCTATGCCGCCGCCATCGGGACCATCCTCGGCGCCTCAGTCTTGCTCGGGAAGATCGCGATCGGGGATTGGGTGACGGCGCTCATCGGCCTCGCGAGCCTCGGCGCGCTGTTCGCGACCAAGAAGCTGAGCACGCCCGTCCTGATCGCGGCCACCGCAGCCATCGGCCTGATCGCCTTCCCGGTCCTGCAACCAACCTGGGTCTATGTGAAATAGGAGCGCTCAAATGAAGGAGCCGTCTCTCGTGTTGTTCGTGTGCCTGCACGCTTCCGCGAAAAGCCTGATCGCGGCGGAGTATTTCAATCGCCGCGCCACCGAGCATAGTTTGCCATTCCATGCCGTCTCCGCAGGGACCGAGCCCGACGCGGCGGTGCCTCCGCATGTGGTCTCGGGCATGCGCGGTGACGGCTATGACGTGAGCCGGCGCACTCCCTTGCGCCTGACCAGGGAACTGGCGGCTCCCGCGCGCATCGCGATTTCGTTCGAGCCCGAGCTTGCCGAATACGTGCCAACCGGCTGCATCGCCGAGAGCTGGAACGTTCCGGCCGTTAGCGACGATTACGCGATTGCGCGCGACGCGATCAAAGCGCGCGTTGACGCACTCATCTCCAGATTAACGAGATAGCCACGTACAGTGCGATCGGTGCCCTCATCCTTGCCGAGTACGGAGTCTGCGGTTCGGTCTCGCCTGCCGATTATTGTCGCCGTGCTGATCTTGCCGGTCCTCGCGCTCGCGGCATGCCCACACCGTGTTTTGGCCGAAGGGAAGAAATTTCTGCGGCTGACCGGCAAAGACATTCGCTTGAAGGTGATCGGCAAGGTGGTAACCGACGGAGCCCATTGGTCGGACTATTTCGAGAAAGATGGCTCACTGGTGAGCTGGAGTATGGGCCGCAGGAGCTCCGGCATTTGGGAAATCCACGGCGACGCGTTGTGCAATCATGGAGGAAGCCGGCGCGAACCCCACCTGCTACGAGGCCTGGATTGCAGGAGACGAGATATCTCTGCGCCTCAACGGGATCGAGACGACGTTCACGGGTTACTTGCGGAAGTATGAGGGCCCTTAGAGTCGACGACCGAGAGCCCTAGGCGGTTGGCCCGGAGGAAAACGGAGCTTTATTGCCTCTGGCATCGCGACCCGCAAACAACCGAGGCAAGGACAAGGAGTCTGGCGATGATTCACATGTTGCGACGTCGTGTCTTGACCGGAGCGGCTGCTGCAGTGGGAGCCTGCATGTCGATCGGTATACGGGCCGCCTGG
This sequence comes from Allostellaceae bacterium, assembly GCA_035938015.1. GTDB lineage: Bacteria > Pseudomonadota > Alphaproteobacteria > ATCC43930 > CGMCC-115725 > DASZHJ01. The sequence goes on along the minus strand of DASZHJ010000387.1, from coordinate 2,564 downwards.
GCGGCCGCTCCCGAGGTCGGATTCGATTTCGCCAAGCCCCTCGAGGGGTGGACAACCGTCTCTGGCAAGTGGGCCATCGAAGACGTGCCCGGCGCTGCCCAAGGTGGGCGCGCGCTGGTCCAGCGAGCAACCGAAAACGATTTCAACGTCATCGTCGCGCCTGGTGGACCCTATGGTGGCGTGGACGTTTCCGTGCGTTTCAAGCCGATCTCCGGCCGCGAGGATGCCTCCGGCGGCATCGTGTTCCGCTTCACGGACGGTCGCTACTACGTCGTCCGCGCCAACGCGCTCGAGGACAATTTCAACCTCTACTACTACGACAGAGGCCGCCATCAGATCGCGGGAACGCGGGTCAAGGCGCCAGCGCTGGACCAGTGGCATAAGCTGAGGGTTGCGGCCGTTGGCGACCGGGTCCAAGGCTGGCTCGACGAGCAGGCGCTTATCGACAAGCGCGACAGCCGCTTCGCGTCCGGCCGCATCGGTCTCTGGACAAAGGCGGACTCCGTCACGGCCTTCGACGAGTTGAAGGTCACGCTGCTGAACGGCGGTTGACGGTCTGCTCCGAGTGTAGAGCGTTGCAGCGGGGGCTTGCGGGATTTGCCCCCTTCTCGCTGGCACGGGCGCTCGGCCTGCCTCCGGCGCCACCGGGTCGTCTCGGGGGGTCACCCTGCAAAGACTCGATTGTCTCGCTCCAAGATTGCAATCGGCCAAGATTCGGGTGTAAAAGCCGCCGACCCCTTGGGGAGTAGCCGCCCGGCGTCGAGACCGGGCCGCGCGTCAACATACTTGGCGATGATCGCCATGGCGCGCGGGGCCTTCGGGCATGGCGAGACCAACGGACTGACCCTTCCGCGGCCGAGCGGGATGGGCACAGCCGTTGATCTCCCGCTCGGCCCGGAGCACTCGATGGAAGCCCTCCTCGTCTCGATCGCCACCGTCGCGATTGCAGAAATGGGCGACCGCACGCAACTGCTCTCGCTGGTTCTGGCCGCGCACTTCAGGAAGCCGTGGCTGATCCTGGCCGGCGTGCTCTTGGCAACGCTGGCGAATCACGCATTGGCGGGACTCGTGGGCGTATGGTTCGGCGAGTTCCTCACCGCTCCCGTGCTCGATGCGACGGTCGGCGCCAGCATGCTGATGATGGCGCTGTGGGCGCTTAGGCCCGATCGTTTGGAGAACGGCGCCGCCGTGGGTGGTCGCGGTGCGTTCCTTGCCACTCTGATCGCGTTCTTCATCGCGGAGATCGGCGACAAGACGCAGGTCGCGACGGTTGCGCTCGCCGCCGGTTACTCGAGCCTCGCCGCGGTCGTTGCGGGCACGACCATCGGTATGTTGGCGGCCAATGCACCAGTCGTGTTCATGGGCAAGGCGTTCGCTGACCGCCTGCCGATGAAGGCGATCCACTATGGCGCCGCGGGCTTGTTCGCGCTTCTGGGTTGCGTGTTCATCGCGCGGGCGCTGATGCGCTAGACTGGTCGCGGCTTCTCACGCACCCCCGGAGGATGTCCCAGCGTGGAGCAGTGCGACCTCGATATCGTCCGGCGGGCCTTCGCCAAGCAGATCATGGCGGCGGCGGGCGCCGATCACGCGAGCGTCGAGGCGGGTTTCGCCACGGTGCGCCGCGAGGAATTTCTCGGGCCGGGCCCGTGGCGGATCCTGCGCTGGGGCCGCGGCTACGTGCCGACCTCGAGCGACGATCCCGTCTATCTCCTCACCGACGATGTCGTCGTCATCCTTCCGGATAAGCACATCAACAACGGCCAACCGTCGCTGCACGCCTGGCTGATGGCGAGCGCCAACCCGCGCGCCGGCGAGCACGTCGTCCATATCGGCGCGGGTGTCGGGTACTACACCGCAATTCTCGCTCACGCCGTCGGCCCCGGTGGACGAGTGACCGCGATCGAGTTCGATCCGGGACTGGCGGAACGCGCCCAGGCCAATCTCTCCGCAGTACCGCAAGTCCGCGTCGTCCAAGGCGACGGCTCGTTGGCATCGTTCGATCCCGCGGATGTGATTTATGTGAACGCGGGTGCCACGCGGCCGGCTGATCGGTGGCTCGACGGATTGCGCGACGGCGGGCGGTTGATCCTGCCGCTCACCACCGACCAGGGCTTCGTCGCCGGAAGCTCCATCAGCACGGCGCAGCTCAGCATCGATCGGCGCGGCGCGGTGTTCTTGATCGAGCGGCGCGGTGGCGACTACCTCGCGAAATGGCTCTCGCCGGTCGCCATCTTCCCCTGCGAGGGCATGCGCGACCCGGATTCGGAAGCAGCACTCGCAGCCGCCTTCGAGAAAGGCGGTTGGCGCGATGTGACCCGGCTCTACCGGAGCCAGGACGTGGCGGAAGGCGACTGCTGGCTGCGAGCGCCCGGCTGGAGCTTGGCCAATCGGTGATGAGCGCGCGCGTAGCGCTCACGGCCATGTCACCTCCGGCGGCAGCGACATCAGGATCGCCTCGACATTACCGCCGGTCTTCAGGCCGAAGAGGGTGCCGCGGTCGTAGAGCAGGTTGAACTCGACGTAACGGCCGCGCTTGACGAGCTGAGCCTGGCGCTGCGCAGGCG
>DASZHJ010000386.1:0-9954 GCA_035938015.1 Allostellaceae bacterium | reverse complement strand
CAGGAATGCCACAGTCGAGCGCGCCTTGCCGCGCGGCGGCCGTACGAAGAACGGGATCCAGTAGTCGAATCCCTCGGTGCTGAGCTTCGCGGCGTAGACGCCCGAGCGAAGATCGTCCGGCACCGTGAAGTCGAAATCGGGCTCCCAACAGGCGTCCACGAGGTCGTCATCGTGGAAATGAATAGCGCCGTATTGCTCGGGCGCTCGGGTCCAGCAGGGTTCGGCACCTGTCCAATTATGGCCAGGCACGGCGCGCGTTGGCAGGTTCACGACGCTGCCGTCGCGGCGCCAGGGTCCGATGTCGCGGACGGTCTCGGTCGGGATGTCCCGGCTGAAATCCCAGGCGCCAATCACTCGTTCGGAAAGCGACGCCGAGACCATGGGCTTCATCAGCTCTGCGATACCCGCGCGGTCGAGCGCGCCCCGCACCAGGCGTGGTCGGTCGATGCGACCGTTGAAGTGACAGGAGAAGCCGAACCCGCCCCAGGCCGAGGGTCCGTTCGCGCTGCCTCGGCTCCAGGCCGCGAAGGTGAGGGGCTGCGCGGCGCCGCCCGGCCGCGCCAGGATGGAAGCGGTCACGCTGACCGGATGCTCGGGATGGAAATCGTGGGCGGCCAGCGGCTCTTGCCAAAGCGTAACGACGCCGCGCTCCGCGTCGAAAGCCGCGGCGGCGAGGTACCATCGGCGCGTGCTCAGAGGCACGCCGGACGAGAGGGTAGCGACGCGGCCGGGCCCGGCACCGAATCTCACGGTCAGGGCGCCCTGCGCGTCGATCTCGAGACCGTAGCCGGTCTGCGTCGCCTCGGACCAACTCCCCATGATCGCCTGCCGGCCCTTGGCTGGGGTTGTCGGCCAGACGTAAGCCGCGATGGTAAAGCTACCGGCGATGGCGAGGGTGGGATGCGCGGGAACCACGGCGAGCGAGCCGATCGGAATCGCCTGGCGTCGCCCCGACCGGCTGCCGTTGCAAGGCGCCGCGATCGGCTCCGGTGCGAAAGGTGTCGCGAGCGGCCCTGCGTCGGGCTGCTTCAATCGGACGATCTCTGCGTCGTACCGATCGCCCTCGAGGCAGCTGACCATGAAGCGCACGGTCTCGCCCGGTGCCACGCTCCAGCGGTCGCAGTAGCCCATCACGCGTTTCATGGGCGCATCACTCGATCGGCAGTTCTTCGCCGGCGAGCGTCGCCCAGCGGAGTTTGAAGACGTGCCACTCGGCCTCTCTCAGATCCGTGAAGACGGTGTTGGTCGGTTTGGGCGCGTTGCCGCCGCCGGGCTCCAGCATTGCGAGCGTCCAGCGCTCGCCCGCCCGGTCCACCAGCAGGACGTGGAAGGGTTCGTGGCCGGGCTGTCGCATGATGTGGAGTAGGTACTGCAGGTCCGGGCTGTGCTCGCCGAACGGATTGGCCTTGAACTCTCGGGCGAGATCCAGCCGCGATTTGTCGAACCGATACATCGTTCAGCCCTTCACGCCGCCGACCGCTAGGCCCTGGACCACGAACTTGCGCAGGATCAGGACCAGCAGCACCGACGGCGCCAGCGCCACTAGGCAGATCGCCATCATGAGATTGAAGAACACGTGCACGTCGCCCACCAAGCTAGCGATCACCACCGGCAGCGTCATGAACTCCGCCCTATTGTTCAAGATTAGCGGTATCAGGAGATCGTTCCAGGCGATAATGAACACGATCGCGCCGTAGGACGCCAGGGCCGGCGTCGAGAGCGGAAGCGTGACGCGCAGAAACGCGGTGAACCGCGAACAGCCATCGATCCGCGCGGCCTCGTCGAGCTCCCTCGGGATGGTCGCGAAATAGGGCGCGAGAATGAGAATCCCGTAAGGCAGCAGGAACCCGGTCTGCGCGATGATCACGCCCCAGATCGAGTTCAAGAGCCCGATGTTCCGGAAAGTGACGTAGAGCGGGATCATCAGCACGATGATCGGGACGAAGCGGGCGAACACATTGAGGTTCATGAGCCAGGCGATCCAGCGCTGCCGCAGGCGCACGACGGTGTAGGCAGAGAGCGAGGCAAACACCAGCGTCAGCAGCGTGACCGAGACGGCGATGACGGCGCTGTTGCCGAGTGCATGGTAGATCTTCTTGACGTTGTCCGGGAGATACGTCGCCTGCTCGAAGATCGCGCCCTTCTGGGTGCCGCCCGACAGGATCACGCGAAAATTGTCGAGCGTCCATTCCGGCGGCAGCAGCGAGCGGGTCGCGGCCTGCAGGCTCCGCTCCGACTGCAGAGAGCCGATCGCCACCGCGAAGAGCGGCAGGAGGAAAAACGCGATCACCAGAAGATTGGCGATGTGGAGCGCGATGCGGGTGACGGGGCGTGGACGCACGGGCTACCTCGCTACTCGATCCGACGGTAGATCGCCTTGACGTAGACGATCGCGAGCGCGCCCACGATCAGCGCCAGCACGTAAGCGGATGCCGAGCCGACGCCGATGTCGAAGGGCGGCGCGAAGCTGCGTTTGTAGCTGTACCAGGCGGCAACCCAGGTGGCGTCGCCCGGGCCGCCCTGGGTGATCGCGAGCACCTCCTCGAAGACGGTGAAGGCGAAGGACGTGCGCAGCACCAGGATTACAACGATGACCGGTCGCAGCAGCGGCAGCGTGATGTGCCGGAACCGGTGCAAGGCGCCGGCGCCGTCGATCTGCGCCGCCTCGAAGAGCTCGGGGTTGATGCCCTGGAGCGCCGCATGTACCAGCAAGATCGCGAAGGGCACCGTGCGCCAGATATAGGGTACCGCGAGCGCGAAGATCGCGGTGCTGGGGTTGCCGACCCAGTTGACGGGCTCGCGGATCAGGTCGAGCGTGAACAGGATGCGGTTCAGGAAGCCGAAGTCGAAGCTGTAGAGAAAAGCCCAGATCAGTCCATTGGCGATCGGTGGCACCGCGTAGGGGACCAGGATCAGGAATTTCGTCACCCGCCCGGTCCAGACGTGCGTCTGATCGATCAGGAGTGCGATCGCGATCGCCAAGATGATTTCGATCGTGACCGAGAAGGCCGTGAAGACGAGGGTATTCTTGAGCGACAGAAGGAACAGCGGATCGGTCAAGATGCGGCTGTAGTTGTCGATGCCGACGAACGGGAAGATGCCGCGGCGCAGCTCCGCCAAGGCTACTTTGTGGAAAGAGAGATAGGCGGCATAGAAGATCGGATAGGCGAGGACGAGCGCGAGCGTCGCCAGAGTGGGAATATTCATTACGACGCCCAGCGTGCGTGGCGACAATTCTTCAGTGAAGCGGCGTCGCGGGTGGCCGGCGGCCGCGAGCGTGGCTCCCGGTGCTTGAACGTGATCCACGAGCCGGACGCCCCGGCCTCAGGTCTTCTGCACGTCCTTGATGGCGGCGATCAGATTGTCGCAGCACTGGTCGGGCGTGATCTGGGCGGTCAAGGCCTTCTGAACCTCGATGTTGAGACGGTCCGTCCAGGGGAAATGCCAGGGCTTGTAGACGGAGTTGCAGATCTCGCCGACGTAGGTCGCCTTGTCCCAGATCTCCAGGATCTTCTGCGGGTCGCCCCAGGGCTTCCAGCCATCGACGATCACCGAGCTCGTCATCACTGACTGGTAGCCGGAGCCCAGCATCGCGTCGCGAGCGAGGTTGTTAGCCTGGGTGTACTGCCCATCCTTGGTGCGGCCCCCGAGGTACTGCAGCAGCTTCCACGCCCACTCCTTGTCCCGGTTGGCGGAGCAGAGGAAATAGACGTGGCTGTCGCCGATGGTCCGGCCGTCGCCGGGCGAGCCCAAGACCTTCACTTTTCCGGCGATCGGCGATTGCGCGGGATCGTTGGCGATGTTCAGGCCGTAATGGTGATTGGGGCCGCGGTAGAGGTTCTTGCCCGCGCCGAACGCCTTCGCCGAGGTCGTAAACTGGTACTTGAGGGAATCCGGATCGACGAGTTGCTCGGCGAAGGTCTGCGCCCACCATTTCAGCGTCTCGCGCGCGATCGAGCCGGGGCCGAGCTGATGATTGCCGGCCTTGTCGAAGAACACCCCACCGCGGTTCCAGGTCATCTGATACCAGGTGCCCGGCAGTTGCTCGAGGCCCACGCCCGCGACCCACATGATCGGGTAATCGCAGATGCCGTCCTTCTTGGCTTTGCGGCATTGCTCGAGCAGCTCCTCATAGGTCTTGAATGGCTCGAACTTCGCCTTCTCCAGGAGGTCGGTGTAGTAGTTCCAGACCCAGACGGTGGAGAAATAGGGCAGTCCCATGAGCTTGCCGTCGTAAACGGCCACCTGCTTCGCGGAGTCCGTGAAATCCTTCAGGTATTCCGAGGCTCCCGGCAGCGCGTCCAGCGGCTCGGCGAGGCCCTGGCTGATGAAGCTTGGAAACGAGAACGGCGAGGACTGCGAGACGTCGATGGTCTCGCCGCCCGCGAACATGGTCATCAGCTTGGTCGGATGGTCGTTGAAGGACGAGATGGTGGAATCGACGGAGATGCCCCAGTCGTCAGTGAATTTCTTCGAGATCTTCGTGTAGATGTCGCCGTACGTCCAAACCACGAAGTTGAGCCGATCGACCTTGCTCGTGGGCGCGTCGGCCCAGGGCGGGCCGGCGGCCCAGCCACGGCGTGAAGCGCCGCCGCCGGCACCGAGAGCGGCTGCCGCCGCGAGGGATCGCAGGAGGTCACGTCGTGCGAGCGCATGAGGTCTTGAAGTCGTGCCGGTCATATGAGCGATCCCCCTCTCGTGCAGTGCGTGGTGCCGTCAGTCCGGCCTCGGGCTCGCGGACGTCAGCCGCTGCCAGATCGTCTCGACGCGCCGGCGGATCGCGAATGCCTCCTCCCAGCGATCGGAGAGTTCGTAGCCGTCGGGCCCGGTGATTGCGTATTCGGGAGGTCCCAGCTCGCACAGGAAGCGTAGGGTGTCGCCGGGCTTGGCGCGGCCGAGCCAGAGACGGAAACCGTCCTCCCACCAGCCCGCATAGAGATCGAACCATTTCTGGTGCTGCGGGAACGAGATTTGCACTTGGATCTGCTCGCGGCTGGAGACCCGGCCTTGAAAGGAGTCCGAGCGCTCGAGTATCCGGCGGATCAGCGCGTGGTTTTCGGGTGAGATCGGATACCAGAATTCGCGATCGACCAGGAAATGCGAGAGGTCGGCGCACAGCCGCAGCTCGGGGATCGCGTCGAGCAGCAGGAGGGTCGTGAAGAGATCGTTGGTGATGCAGTTGCGGTGCGTCTCGAATTGGATCTCGACGCCTTCTTCCTCCGCCATCGCGAGCCACTGGCGGATCACGGGCACCATGCCCTCGACCGAGAGCGGCATGACCTGGCCGATCACGTTGACGAAGCAGGCGTTGAAGTCCTTGGCCATGTGCAGGACCGGGCGCAGGGCTTCGATCGTGCGCGGGAAGGCGTTGATCAGGCAGCCAAGGCCATGCCGCTCGAACAGCGGCTTGTTTTTCCGCGCGGTCGCGACGTCGGTCGTGGCGAGATCGATCGCCATGCCGTGATATCCGGCTGCCGCGACCATCTCGAAGGACTCTTCATGAGTGCGCTCCCGTCCGTCGGGACGGCGCAGCTCCATGGCCCAGAGCGACTGGAAGACCTCCAGCTTAGGCATGCGCCGGGGGCGCCGCCGACCGCGCCGGAACCGAATCCGCGACCCATGTGACGTCCTCGGGATAGTCGGCTTCGCTCCGGCCTCCGGACAGCGCGCGGATCGAGGCCCACATGAATCCCACATAAGTCATGCTCGGCGGATCGGTTCCGATGCGCGCGACGATCTCGCGATGCAGTTCGGGGAGCCCGTGGAAGGGCACGGCGGGGTAGGTGTGGTGCGCGGTGTGATACTGCATGTTCCAGCACACCCACCGCATCAGTGCGTTGGTCCGGGTCGAGCGCGTGTTGACCCAAGTGTCGTCGGCATGGATCAGGCCGAAATGCTCGATCACGTTCTGCAACTGATGCGTCCATTTCATCAGCATCATTGGCGCGAGCCAATAGATGATGGCCGCCCAGGATCCCAGCGCCCCGGAAACGCCGGCGATGAGCGCGTAGCCGGCGAGGTGCCAGCGCGCCTCGCGGATCAAGCCGGGACGCTCGGCTGCGCGGATATAGCCCTCGGTCACGATGCCCGCGGAGAACCGGAGGATGCGGCGGATGCGGGAATACCAGTAGCTGGGCCCGAGCACCCACAGCAGGAAGGACCTCAGCGTGTAGCGGGGACGCTCGAGCTCGCCGTCGCGCGTCCAGTCCTGGGTGTAGCGGTGGTGGGCGAAATGCTGGAGCTGATCGAAATCGCGCGGATAGAGCATGAGAAAGCCGATCGCACGCCCGAACGCCTCGTTGAGCCATCGCGTGCGGAACACGGTCGCGTGGCTGAGCTCGTGCTGGGCGGCGTAGAGAAAGGTCAGCAGCGTGCCATAGGCGATGAATGCGGGCACGGCCCAGAGCGTGCCCCAGCTCAGCGTCAGTGCGATGCCGGTCGCGATCAGCGCGCCCACATGGCTGCCCATTTGCAGGGCGCCCCTGAAATCCGATCGCTGGGACAGGCTGCGAAGCCGTTTGGCCTCGATGAGTCCGCGCCGCCCGACAAAACCTTCCATGAGTACCGCCAATAGCGCCGCGCCGCAGCAGCAAGAATCATGTCAGCCGGACCTCTGCAAGTCAAACCACGGGACTGCGGCGCTCGTGTTGCCGATCGCGGCCCGCCGCGAGTTCTCATATTAACGGTATTATAATGTGATTAATTGCATATTGACAGATCCACGGTGCTGAATATTTGATGTCAAGAGCACGAGAGAGGCATCGCATGCCGACCCTTGTAGAAGCCTGGATCGCCGAGCAAACCTCCGAGCGCTTGCCGTGGCAGCACCCGCCGATGGGCGGGGGCGCGATTGTGAGCGAGACCCGCGTCGCGGCGGCTGGCATGGTTGATCAGGGGGAGACGTGGGTTCGTCGCTGGACGATGACCGTGCGTGCGATCCTTCGCCGAACCGAGCCTGCGCCCGTGGGTCACACTTCGCCGCTCGACCCTTGCTCGGGTAGCGCGCCGTAGGGCGCGCGCTCCCCTCCGATGAAGGACGGACAGAAGAGCGTGCTCGACGTCGATCCCATGACCGGGATCATCCTCCCGCACGTCGATTTGCCGCCGCTTCCCGCTCAGCTGGCTCCGGTCACCGGCTTGCCGGAAAACCCCCGCTAGCCGCGACCCGCGAACCCGCGCTAGCCTCTCTCACGCCGCGCCGACGAGCATCGGCTCGACCATCCCCGTGAGGAGGTAAAAACATGCCCGCAGCATCCGCGCCCTCGACCGCCGCCCGCGACAAGGTCCGTACCATCGCGCCGAAACTCGTCGATCTCACCGAGAAGGTTCTATTCGGCGACGTCTGGGAGCGGCCCGGCCTCTCCAAGCGCGACCGCAGCCTGATCACCGTCGCGACGCTGGTGGCGCTCAATCGGAGCGAGCAGTTGCGCGGCCATCTCGAGCGCGCGCTCCACAATGGTGTCACCAAGGACGAGATCATCGAGCTCATCACCCACCTTGCGTTCTACTCGGGTTGGCCCACGGCCATGTCGGCGGCTCTGCTCGCAAAAGACGTGTTCGACCAACGCTGACGCGCCGTCCTCGCCTTGGCGAGATCGGAGGGAGGGGAACATGCTGGTGGGTTTCATCGGTCTGGGCACGATGGGTGCCCATATGGCGCGGAACCTTCAGAAAGCCGGCACCAGGCTGGTGGTGCACGACGCGCGCCGCGCGGCAGCGGAGCCGCATCTCGCCGCCGGCGCGGTCTGGGCGGAGACGCCTCGAAAGGTCGCCGAGGCGGTGGAGGTGGTGTTCACCTCGCTGCCGGGACCGCCGGAGGTCGAGGCGGTGGCGCTCGGGGCCGATGGCTTGCTCCCGGCGATGCGGACGGGAACCGCCTTCTTCGACCTCTCGACGAACTCGCCCACGCTGGTGCGCCGGATCCACGCAGCTTTCGCCGAGCGCGGCCTGCACATGCTGGACGCGCCCGTGAGCGGCGGCCCCAAGGGCGCCGAGACGGGCAAGCTCGCACTCTGGGTCGGGGGCGAGCGCGCGATCTTCGATCGGCACAAGACGCTGCTCGACGCCATGGGCGACCGCGCCCGCTATGTCGGTCCGATCGGCGCGGGCTCGGTCGCGAAGCTCGTGCACAACTGCGCGGGCTATGTGCTGCAGACCACGCTCGCGGAGGTGTTCACGCTGGGCGTGAAGGGTGGTGTCGATCCCCTGGCACTCTTCGAGGCCGTGCGGCAGGGCGCCACCGGCCGTCGGCGCACCTTCGACGGCCTCATCGATCAGTTCCTGCCCAATGTCTACGATCCTGCGGCCTTCGCGCTGCGCTTGGCGCACAAGGACGTGGCACTCGCGACCGCGCTCGGCCGCGAGCTCGGCGTGCCCATGCGATTGGCGAACATGGCGCTAGAGGAGATGACCGAGGCGCTGAACCGAGGCTGGGCCGGGCGCGATTCTCGCGTCGCCATGCTGCTGCAGCAGGAGCGCGCGGGCGTGTCGATCCAGGTGGATCCGGCGAAGCTCAAGGAAGCGGTAGCGCGCGACAAGTAGCCGCCGGATGCCGCCGGTGCGGCGCTCGCGTCACGAAGCCGCGGCATGGAGGGTCCGAGCCGCTCGCCTGAGCGTCGCGAAGCGGTTCAGGCCGCAGCCGCGCCTATGCCCAGGGCGGCTTAACGACTTGGCGGAACCTCAGGGCACCGGCAAGGGCGCTCTAACGCTCTGTTAACCCCGTAATGCGACCCTGGCCCGCATGGCGAAAACACCGCCGGGGGACCCGCGTGTAAGCCTCGACCCCGAGGACTGGGGGAGCTTGCGCGCGCAGGGCCACCGGATGCTCGACGACATCCTCGATTACATCGAGGGGATCCGTGAGCGGCCGGTGTGGCAGCCGATCCCCGACGACGTGCGGGAACGCTTTCGCGCGGATCTTCCGCGCGCGCCCCAGGCCCTCCCCGAGGTCCACGACGACTTCATGCAGCACGTGCTGCCCTACGCGACCGGCAACGTGCATCCGGGCTTCATGGGGTGGGTGCATGGGGGCGGCAACCCCGCGGGCGTGCTGGCGGAGATGCTGGCTGCGGGGCTGAATGCCAACCTCGGCGGCCGCGACCACGCACCCATCGAGGTCGAGCGTCAGGTCGTGCAGTGGATGCGGGCGCTCTTTGGTTTTCCGGAGACGGCGACCGGCCTCTTCGTCACGGGCACCTCGATGGCGAACTCGATCGCCGTTCTGATCGCTCGCACGGCCGCGCTCGGCACCGGAGTGCGCCGCAAAGGTGTTGGCGCTGGAGGCAAACGCCTGACCGCCTACACCTCCGCAGCCGCACATGGTTGCATCGCTCAGGCGATGGACCTCTCGGGTCTCGGTATCGAGGCCCTGAGGGTGATTCCGACGGACGATCATCACAGGATCGATCTCGACGCGCTCCGCACGGCGATCACCGCCGACCGCGCGGTCGGCAGGACGCCGTTTCTGGCGGTCGGCACCGCCGGCACGGTCGATATCGGCGCGATCGACGACCTCGCGGGCATCGCCGAAATTGCCAAGAGCGAGAAGCTCTGGTTCCACGTCGACGGCGCCTTCGGCGCGCTTGCGATTCTGGCGCCGGAGTTGGCGCCGCGGCTCGCGGGTATCGAGCACGCGGACTCTCTCGCCTTCGATTTCCACAAATGGGGCCAGGTGCCCTACGACGCAGGCTTCGTGCTCGTGCGCGACGGTCGGATGCATCGGAGCGTCTTCGCCTCGCCCGCGGCTTATCTTCGGCGCGAGACGCGGGGCCTCGCCGCGAGCTCGCCCTGGCCCTGCGATTTCGGTCCGGATCTCTCGCGCGGCTTCCGCGCGCTCAAGACCTGGTTCACCCTCAAGGTTCACGGCACCGAGCGGATCGGCCGGGCGATCGCGCGCAGCTGCGAGCTGGCGCAGTACCTTAAGAGCCGCATCGAGGCGATACCCGAGCTCGAGCT
>DASZHJ010000385.1:0-9419 GCA_035938015.1 Allostellaceae bacterium | reverse complement strand
GAGCTAGTCGTGGTGACAGTGGTGCATTGCCATAACCGGCTGGGGCGGACGTACCTGGCGGTGATCGCGCCGTTCCACCGCGCGATCGCGCAGGCGAATTTGGAACGGGCGGCAAGGGAGATGGAAGCCTAGATCGGGTCGGCGAGGGTCGATGAGGGCTCCAGACGCATGATCAGCAGCGCGGTTCCCAAATCGCCGAACAACAGCGACCCGTTGCTCGCATAATCCTTGTAGGTCGCCATTTCCGCTTTGGTTCGGTCCAGCAGCCGCGGCAGATGGGGGCGAAAGTCGAATTCGACCGTCGTTGCGCCAACTCGGCGCAAGTGCTCGAGACCCCAAATGACACCGGCGGCACCGAAGTAGATGCCGCTGTGTCCATCCTGCAGGCCGTCATCGCGCGCATGCGCGGGCCAGAAACGCTCGGGGTCAAAGTGCTGAAGAGCGTCCGCAACGACTCCGTCGATAGCCTTTGCGGCCTCTTTCGGGTCCCAGGGCCGGGATAGCAAGGGGACATGGCGAGCTTGTTCAATCACGAGGTCGATCGACTATGGATGCTCGGCCAATGGCCCCATGCGGGCAACCACCTCGCTCGGCACTGCGTAGTCCCGCATCACTTGCGCGCTGTCGTTGAGACCGCAGGCCTCGCGTTGCACGACGAAGAGCCAGAGCGCATATCCCGCCTGTGCGACGAGACTATCGCGGATTTTTCGATCGGAAGCAGCCGTCCGCGGGCATGCGGCAAGTGCCGCCAGCGCCGCCTCGAGCCGCCGTCCAAGCCGGCCGAGCGCTGACGCCTTCTCCTGGGCGATCTCGTATTCGAGAGTTGCGTATCCGGAACGGAGTGAATTCGACGCCATCGGGGCGCGCTCCGAAACATGGCCTGCCGGTTATTCCTTATCTGTTGGTCGGCAGCGGGGTGTTCAACAAGACAAAACGCCGCGGTGCGCGAAGTTGTGCGAAATGGGCTTTCCGGTTTCAGTCCACGCCTTCGACGATGCGCATGTCCCTCTCGCACGTGTTGCCGAGCGCGGCGAGTGCCTTTTGATAGGCGGGGCTGTCATGGGCAGCGATGGCCTTTTCAACGCTATCGAACTCGATGGCTATGGTGCGCTGGGCGATGCCTTGCTCATAGGTTTTGACGGTGCCGCCGCGAGCCAGGAAGCGGCCGCCATTGGCGGCTATGGCTGGGCCAGCGAGCTTCGCATAGGCCGCCAGCGCGGCGGGATCGGAAATCGAGCGATAGAAAGTGATCCAGTATCCCTTGGCCATGAATGCCTCCCGAACTGCTATGGGGAACAGCCGCTCCCGTTGCCTCTAAACCAAGCATGGGCGTGCGGAGAGCGGCGTCAAGGGCGATCGGGCTTGGCGCCTTGGCGGTTCAATGGATCTTGCCTGCTTCTCCGACGCTCACGCGCCCGAAGCGAGCCCCTCATGCCTTGCGCGTCGCGCGCTTGCGTTTGCGTCGCTGGCGCTGGTGGCGCCAGAGGTAGGCGAGTCCCGCCGCGATCGCGGCCACCGCGACGATCACCACGATGGGCTCGAGCGAGCTCACCCAGGCGACGATGCCGTGGAAGCGCCGGCCGAGGTAGTACGTGAGGCCCGCCCAGAAGCCGACCCAGAGCGCGGCGCCGGCGGTGTTGTAGATCGAGAAGCGCCACGGGTTCATGCCCATGGTGCCCGCGACGATGCCGTTGAGCTGGCGCAGCACCACGACGAACCGCGCGAACAGCACGACAGCGCCGCCGTGCCGCGCGAAGAAATCCTCCACCTGCTCGATCTGGCGATGCGTGATGCGCACGCGCGGCCCATAGCGCAGGATCAGCGGGCGGCCGCCCTTCTTGCCGATGACGTAGCCGATGTTGCCGCCGGCGGTGGTGGCGATCCAGCACAGCAGCAGGATCCAGTAGATGTTGAGGTGCCCGCCCGAGGCCAACAGCGCGCCCGCGATCATCAGGGATTCACCGGGTGTGGGCAGGCCGAAACTTTCCAGGAATACGCCCAGGAACACGGCGGTGTAGCCGTAGTCGTTGACGTAGCGCTGCGCTTCGCCGAGAAAGCTTTCGAGCATCGGTACCGGAAGGCTAGAGCATGATCTGCTCAGACGGAACCGACAGGCGCCCCTCCCCCCTCGAGGGGGAGGGTAGGGAGGGGGGCGCGCAGCCGCGGCAGCGCCGGAAACAACGCGTCGGCCATTCCCCCCACCCTAACCTCCCCCTCAAGGGGGGAGGGGCTTTGTGTGCGGACCGCAAGATCGGTCGCAGCGATCCACCGCAGAAAATCTCGATCCGGACGCGGGCGGACGGAGCGCTCACCGCGCCGCGCTCGCGGCTGGCCGCCAGCTTTCCGGATGCTCGAGGAAGGAGCGGATGGCGGCGTACTGATCGGGAGTGAAGTGGCCGAGGCCGTGCGCCACCTTGAGCACGTCCCACCAGGTCGCGAGCGCGTGCAGCCTGACGCCTTCGGCCTCCAGGCTGGTCGTGCTCTGCGGGAAAATGCCGTAATGGAAGATCACGAAGGTGTCGCCGACCGTGCCGCCGGCTTGCCGGATCGCGTGGATAAAATTGAGCTTGGAGGTGCCTTCGCTCGCGAGGTCCTCGACCAGCAGCACGCGCGCGCCCTCGGCCATCTCGCCCTCGATCTGCGCGTTGCGGCCGAAGCCCTTGGGCTTCTTGCGGACATAGAGCATGGGAAGATCGAGGCGCTCGGAGATCCAGGCGGCGAACGGGATCCCGGCGGTCTCGCCGCCGGCAACCGCGTCCAGCGATCCCTCAGGGATCTCGCGCCGGATGAGCGCGCTCGCGAGGTCCATGAGCGTGGTGCGCGCGCGCGGGAACGAGATCAAACGCCGGCAATCGACATAGACGGGACTGACCCGGCCCGAGGTGAAGGTGAAGGGCCGATCCGGGTTGAACAGCACCGCCTTGGTCTCCAGCAGGATGCGGGAGGTGATCTCGGCGGCCTCACTCGCCTCGGGCATGGGGCTTGGCCTCGTTGGTGCACGACTGGGCCGCTCTCTTTAAGGCCAAAGCCCGCGGCGGGCAACCGAGACGAGCACTCTGCGGCGCGGTATATCTCTCCCGAGATCGATCGTCGCGGACAGGAGACTCGAATGCCGGAGCTGGTGCTTGTCGAGCGGGAGGAGGGCATCGTCACGGTCGTGCTCAATCGGCCGGAGAAGCTGAACGCGCTCAACAAGGCGATGTGGCGCGGGCTCAGCGATGCCTTCGGCGCTCTGGAGGCCGACGATGCCGTGCGCGCCATCGTCTTGCGCGGCGCCGGCGAGAAGGCCTTCGCGCCCGGCGCCGATATCGGCGAGTTTGAGAGCGAGCGTGGCAATGCCGCGCAGGCGCGCGAGTACGGTGCGCTCATGCACGAGGTCATGCGCCGCATCGATCAGTGCCGGCATCCGACCGTGGCGCTGATCCACGGCCTCTGCGTCGGCGGCGGGCTGGAGATCGCGATGCTCTGCGACATCCGGGTCTGCGGCGAGGGGAGCCGCTTCGGCGTGCCGATCAACCGCATCGGCGTCACCATGGGCTACCCCGAGATCGCCGCGCTGGTGGCACTGGTGGGTCGCAGCACGGCCTTGGAGATCCTGCTGGAGGGCCGCGTCTTCGGTGCCACCGAGGCGCTGGCGAAAGGCCTGGTGACGCGCGTGGTGCCCGACGACAAGGTGGCGCAGGAGGCCTATGCCGCGGCGGGACGCATCGCCGCGGGCGCGCCGCTGGTCAATCGCTGGCACAAGAAGTTCGCGCGCCGCGTTCTCGATCCTCGGCCGCTCGCTCCGCAAGAATTCGACGAGCCCTACCAGACCTTCGACACCGAGGATTTCCGAAACGGCTTCCGCAGCTTCCTCGCCAAGCGTACACCGCTGTTCGAGGGGCGCTAGTTCGGTGAGCTCCGAGTCTGCAAACCCCCCTCCCCACCCTCCCCCTCAAGGGGGGAGGGGCTTACGGAGAGACACGGCGCGACGCTTGCGCAAAGACGCGACGGAAGCGGAGGTTCGATTGTGGTCGCGCCTTCGGCGGAAGCAGCTCGATGGATTTCGATTTCGGCGTCAGCAGCCGATCGGGAACTATGTGGTGGACTTCTTCTGTGCGGACGCCCGCCTCGTCGTCGAAGTGGATGGCGGACAGCACGGCGAGCACAGTGCAAGGGATGCCGCTCGCACGGGATGGCTCGAGCGGCGCGGCTATCGGGTGATCCGTTTCTGGAACAGCGACGTGCTCGCCCGCACCGATGATGTCCTCGCGACGATCCTTGCCGCTCTCAATGGAACCTAATAGCCCCTCCCCCCTTGAGGGGGAGGGTAGGGAGGGGGGATAGTCGCGGATGAATCGGGGAGACCGCATGACAAGACTTCGCTCGCTCTTCGTAGTCCTGACGCTGGCGCTCGCGGCGTCCGCGCCCGCCCGCGCGCAGATCCTTTACGACGGCACGGCGGCGTCCTCCGCGCACATCGAATCCAGCAGCAGCAGCGATGCCGGCAAGGCGATCGTGATGAGCGTGCGCAACGCGCGCCTGGTGCCCTACGTGATTTATGTCTGGCGCGACCCGCAGCAGTCGGACGCGGACGCGCTGCAGGCGCGGCTCGCGACGATCACCACCGACGTGAAGACGCGCACCGATGCCGAGGGCGTCGATCCCGGCTCCACGGTCTCCCTCACCGTCGACGATGTCTCCGCGGGCGGGCCGCGCCGGCTCGCCTCGTTCTCGGAGCCGGGATCGGAGGGTGTGCTGCTGGGCCGGCGGTATTTCTCGGCGATCATGCCGGGCTGCTGCGATGCCCCGCAGATCCACCGCGTCCATGTGCTGGAGACCGGCCGCTCGCTCTTCCGCTCGACCGGGCCCGATCCCGCCGGCACTGCCGCCTGGGCGGAGGTGCCGAACGCCAAGCCGGAGATCGTGCGCTGGGCCGCCTTCGACGGCGCCGTGGAGGAAGCGGATGCCAAGCACGGCCTCCTCGGCCGCGTCTCCTACGGCGACAACGACGGACCGCTCTCGGTGCTGGAGGTGCGCACGCGGCTTCGGGGCGAGGCCTACGACAATATTTGGGAGGGCGTGGCGCACAACGCGAAGCTGGTCTGGATCGACCCCCGCGCCAGCAAGGACAGCGGCGGCCCGTCCTCGGGCGACCCGGATTCGCCCAAGGACATCTGGGCCGCTGAAGGCACCAAGGACCCGAAGCAGCTCGGCGGCTTCCAATTGGCCCTGATGCTCGAGGGCAAGCGGCTCGCCACCATCCCGATCGCGGGCGACCGGCTGGTTCCGAGCCGCGCGATCGCGGGCCGCGACATCTACGTGCCGGCGCCGGCACAGTAGGGGTCATGGCCGAGCCCAGGAACAGGGCCCTCTATTTATTGCTCGTCATTCACGGCTGCATCACTCTCGCTGCCGGCGCTGTGCTTGTCGCGGCGCCGGGGGCGATCCCGAGTTTCGTCGATGTCGAGCTTGCTCCAGGCGGCTTTGTCGTTTGCTATTTTCTGGCCGGCGCCGAGTTCAGCATCGCCTTCCTGTCGTTCTATGCGGCACGATGCCGCGAGGCCGAAAGCCTGCACCTCGCGGTGCTGACGATCATCGTGTTCCACGCCGCGACCGCGCTTCTTGAGCTTTATGCGCTGAGGCGAGGGATCGACGTCAGATTATGGAGCAACGTGGCGCTGCGCGCGATCGTGATTGCCCTGTTCGCGTATTACGGGGCGCGGGTTTCCATGGCGGAGAGCTAACTGACCCGCTCGCCAACCGCCAACTGACCAGAAGACCGTGAGGCTCAGCTGAACCGCTCCCAGGCGGATTGGCGCGAGACGCCCAAGGCGGTGCCGATCTGGGCCCAGCTCACCTCGCGCGAGCGCAGGAGCTCGACCACCCATTGGAGCTGATTGCCCTTGCCTTGCAGCGTGTCCTCGATCGCCTGTAACCGCTCGATCAGGCGCTCTGTCGGGAGCTCTTGGTCGGAGAGCTGTTTCGACTTTTCCGGGAAACGGCCGGCGATGATCTCGTTGCAGAGGTAGACGCATTCATCGCAGATGAAGATGCTGGCGGGACCGGAGATCAGCGTCCTCACCTGGTACTGCGACTGGAAGCAGAAGGTGCAGTAGAGCGTCTTCTTGGTCGGCACTGAGCCGCCGGCCGCCGGCACCGGCGGTGTCTCTGTTTCTGTCTCCGCCTTCTCTTTCTCTTGGGCTGCCTCGGACATATCGACCTCCATAATCTGCCAGGGTGACCCTGACAGTCAGGTAAACCATGACATCCTTGGGTGTCAAGGACTCCCTGACGCCCCTTCGCGTTTGTCGCGCCGGCTTGACAAAATCGCCGGCAGGAACAAACAATGAACATCCGACCCTGGGAAGAGCTTATGGACGCGACAGCGGGCAACCGGCTGAGCAGGGCAATTCATCACAATCGCCCCTTCCCCCTTGAGGGGGAGGGTAGGGAGAGGGGTATGGCCGACGCGTTGTTTCCGACGTTGCTGCGGCTGCCCGACCCCCCTCACAACCCTCCCCCTCAAGGGGGGAGGGGTTTCGAGTATGGCGCGCAATTCCAGAATGAATCTGTCTCCGCAGATCTTGCTCTCACGGCTCTCAAAGAGCAGATCGGAAAGCTCGCCGGCGGCAGCTTGGGCGATCATGGCGTTTTGCCCTTCGGCCTCGCCGCGATCGACGCGGCCTTGCCGGGCGGCGGCCTCGCGCGCGGCGCGCTCCACGAGCTCGGCGGTCTCGGCGGCGACGAGGAGGACGGCGCCGTCGCGACCGCGTTCCTCGCCGGCATCCTCGCGCGCCTGGCGCCGGCGCGATCGATCCTGTGGTGCCTTGCCGCCGACGATCTCTACGGACCCGGTCTTGCCGCCCGCGGGCTCGCAACGCGCCGGATCCTCTCGGTGCGCGCCCGCGACGATCGCACCGTGCTGGAGGCGATGGAGGATGGGCTCAAGGTGCCCGCACTCGCCGCCGTGGTGGGCGAGGTGGGGGCGCTGCCGCTCACCGCGAGCCGCCGGCTGCAGCTTGCGGCGGCGGCCTCGGGCGTTACCGCCTTCGTGCTCCGGCGCTGGCGCAGCGCCACGCGCGCGGAAGCCGAGCGCGCGGCTCCCGTGGCGGCGGCGACGCGCTGGCGGGTGAGCGCGCGGCCGAGCCGGCCCATCGACAACGAGCCCGGCATCGGCCGGCTCATCTGGCATCTCGAGCTCACGCGCTGCCGCGGCGGCGTTCCCGCAGACTGGATCGTGGAGGCATGCGATGCGACGGGTCATGTCGCTCTGGCTGCCGAGCTGGCCGATCGAGCGCCGGCGCCGGCCGAGCGCCAGCCGCTCCGCAGAGCCGGCTAACCAAACCGAAAACTCGCCGACCGTCATCGTGGAGTGGGCGGGCGGCCGCGGCCTGCTCGCGGCGGTGGACTCGCGGCTCGTCGACAGCATCGCGCCGGGCATGCCGCTCGCCGACGCCCGCGCGATCGCGCCGGATATCGTGGCGCTCGACGCCGATCCCGAAGGCGATGCGGCGGCGCTCCGGCGGCTCGCGCACTGGTGCGGCCGCTACAGCCCCTGGACCGCGACCGACGGCACGGACGGCATCTGGCTCGACCTGACCGGCGTGGCGCATCTCTTCGGCGACGAGGCCGGGCTCGCCGCGGATCTGCTGGCGCGGCTCCGGCGGCAAGGCCTTTCCGCGCGCGCCGCGATCGCGGACACGCCCGGCGCCGCCTCGGCGCTGGCGCGGGCGGGGCGAGAGCCCCGGACCATCGTGCCCAGCGGCGCCACGAAGCTGGCGCTCGCGCTGCTGCCGGTGGGCGCGCTGCGCCTGCCCCTGGAGACGATCGAGCTGATGGAGCGCCTGGGGCTTCGGCGCATCGGCGATCTCTACAAGCTGCCGCGGCCCGCCATGGTCTCGCGCTTCGGCCTTGCCGCCGCCGAGCGCCTCGATCAGGCGCTGGGCCGCATGCCGGAGCCACTCTCGCCGCTGCCGCCGGCGCCGACCCGCTCCAGCCATCGCCGCTTCGCCGAGCCGATCGCGCGCCCCGAGGATCTCGCATGCGCCATCGCCTCGCTCGCCGACGCGCTCTGCCGCGCGCTTGCCGCCGACGGCGTGGGCGCGCGGCGGTTGGCGCTGCGCTTCTATCGGGTCGACGGCGTCGTGCTCGCGCTCGAGGCGGGCACCGCGCAGGCGAGCCGCGATCCCCGCCATCTCGCGCATCTGTTCGCCCAGCGCCTCGACCGCATCGAACCCGATCTCGGCATCGAGGACATGCGGCTGGAGGCGCTGGTGGTCGAGCCGCTGGGCCCGCGGCAGGCGAGCCTCGATCGCGCCGGCGCCGCCGACCGCAGCCAGGACGCGCTCGCCGACCTGGTCGATCGCCTGGAGAACCGCTTGGGCGCGGGCTCGGTCACGCGCATGCGGCCCTGCGACAGCCACATCCCCGAGCGCGCGGTGGAGCGCGTGCCGGCTTTCGCAGCCGGCGAGGGCGGCACACCCTGGGATCCCCGGCGCCTGCGGCCGGTGCGGCTCTTGGCGCGGCCCGAGCCCATCGAGGCGGTGGCGCCGATCCCCGACGATCCGCCGGTGCTGTTCCGCTGGCGCCGCCTGGTGCACCGCATCCGCGCCGCCGACGGCCCCGAGCGCATCCTCGGCGAATGGTGGCGCGAGCATGACGCGGGCGAAGAGGATTGTGGCGGCTCGAAGCCGGCGGATAAAAATCTTCGCGACTATTACTGCGTCGAGGACATGGACGGCCGCCGCTTCTGGCTCTTCCGTTTGGGCCTGCACCCCACGACGCGCTGGTTCCTCCACGGGGTGCTCGCGTGACCCTCACCCTCCCACTGCTCCGCAGTGGGTCCCTCCCTCTCCCGTTTCACGGGCGAGGGGCTATTCACACTGAGCGCATGCTTGCCCCTCGCCCGCGGAGCGGGAGAGGGAGGGGCCCAGCGCGTCAGCGCTGGGAGGGTGAGGGTTGGGAGTGGGTGAGGCCATGACCGCCTACGTCGAGCTGCACGTCACCAGCAACTTCTCGTTCCTGCGCGGCGCCTCGCATCCGGAGGAGCTGGTCATGGCGGCGGCGCGGCTCGGCCATCGCGCCATCGCCATCGCCGATCGCAACACGCTCGCGGGCGTGGTGCGCGCGCACAAGGCGGCGCAGGAGTATGGCTGCCGGCTGGTGGTGGGCTGCCGGCTCGAGCTGCAGGACCGGGCGAGCCTGCTCTGCTATCCGACCGACCGCGCCGCCTATGCCCGGCTCTGCCGGTTGCTCACGCGCGGCAAACGTCGCGCCGCGAAGGCCGAGTGCCATCTTGCCTATGCCGATCTCATCGAGCACGGCGAGGGCCAGATCGTGATCGTGTTGCCGCCGGAGCGGCTCGACGCCGCGTTTCGCGGTTTCCTCGCCGAGCTCGCGCGGGATTTCGGCGACCGCGCCTATCTCGCGGGCTCGCA
>DASZHJ010000384.1:0-4257 GCA_035938015.1 Allostellaceae bacterium | reverse complement strand
CGTTGTGTCCCGCGAACATGAGCTGGAACTCGACATCGTCGGAATGGCTGATCGCCTGCAGGGTCTTCTGGATGCAGAAGCTGCGCGGATCGGCTTTCTTGCCGGTGCTGCCCGCTTCGTTCTGGGCCCAGTTGGAGAACTGGCAAGCGGAGAGGCAACCCATGCAATTGATCTGATCGGCGCGGATCTCGAGCGCCTTCTCCGGCGTCACGAACACCAGTGTCGAATCCGGCGTGCGCAACACTTCGGTGAAACCCTGGCCGATCCAGCCTTGCGCGCGGTCGCGATCGTGCGGGGTCAAATAGACGAGCCGGCCGCGCGCGCCCACCTGCAGCGGCGCCAGATGATCGCTCACGGGCTCGACCGTATATGCGACCTGGCGCTCATTGCGGTCGTGGAGCTCGTTCAGGAACGCGTTGCGGACCGCCGAGGAATAGAACCCGGTCGGGCTGAAGCGATTGAGATAGACGTCGCCGTCCTCGAGGGTCAGCAGCTTGCGCTTCCAGGCATCGGAGATCGGGCTCTCCTTGGTCAGCAGCGGACGCGTGCCGAACTGGAAGGCCGTGGGCCCCAGCTCCGGATTGTCGATCCAGTCTTCCCATTCGCGCAGGTACCAGACGCCGCCCGCCATGAAGATCGGCGTCTCCGCGATGCCGTATTCGCGCATCAGCTGGCGCAGCTCGAGGACGCGCGGATAGGGCGCGCCGGGTTTCTCGGGGTCCTCGACGTTCGAAAGGCCGTTATGGCCGCCGGCCAGCCAAGGGTCCTCGTAGACGACACCGCCAAGCCAGTCGCGGAACTTGTGGTAGGCGCGCTTCCAAAGCGCGCGGAAGGCGCGCGCGGAGGAAACGATCGGGTAATAGTGCACGCCATATTTGGCGCAGATCTCGGCGATACGGTAGGGCATGCCAGCGCCGCAGGTGACGCCGTTGATGAGCCCCCGCGCGCCCTCGAGCACGCCGTGCAGAATGCGCTCGGCCGCCGCCATCTCCCAGAGCACGTTCATGTGCAGCCGGCCCTGGCCGTTGGCGCGCTCGTAGGCGACCTGCGCCTGATGGATGCCGCCCGCAATGGAATAGCGGATCAGCTCCTCGTGGCGCTCGCGGCGCGTCTTGCCGTGATAGATCTGGGCCTTGCGCTGGCCGCGCTCGTCCAGGCTATCGGCGTTGACGCCGGAGAAGGTGCCGACGCCTCCCGAGGCTGCCCAGGCGCCCGAGCTCTCTCCATTGGAGATGGAGATGCCCTTGCCGCCCTCCACCAGCGGCAGCACCTCGCGACCAGAAATAATCAACGATCTCAACGGTTTCACGTGGCGCCCCGTGCCTTCAGCGAGGTCCGCCCGGTGCGACCCGGCCGGCCCTGTTCGCAATATGTATTGATTGCGGCCACAATAATCAAAGGGAGGCTGCGCTGGCGACCGGCTCGATCAGATCCGGCCGGTCGCTGAACACCGCCGCCACTCCCCATTGGAAGAGCTCAGCCGCACGCGCGGCGTCGTTCACGGTGTAGGCGAAGAGCGGCAGGCCCGCGCGGGTGACGGCGGCGACCGTCATGGCGTCGAGCCGACGTTGGTCCGCGTGGAGCGCGGCGCAGCCGAGACGGTCGACCTCGCGCTGCCAGCCCTCGCGGATCGCGCCGACGAGCAGGGCGCGGGCGATGCCGGGTGCTACCTCGTGGGCGCGCTCGAGTGCCGCGTGCTGGAAGCTCGATACCATCGGCGCGGGCAAATAGTCGGGCCAGCGTTTAAGCAGCAAGCGAACGGCCGCTTCGGCGGTTGCGGCCTCCGCGCCCGGCGACGGCTTGATCTCGACGACCGCGCCAAGACCGAGCTTGCCAAGGAGCGCCACGATCGCTTCCAGCGTCGGCACGCGCTCGCCCCGAAACCCCGGCGCAAACCATGCGCCCGCGTCGAGCGCCTGAAGCTCCGCCAGGGTCAATGCCCCGACGGCACCGCGGCCGCTGGTGGTGCGGTTGACGGTGTCGTCATGGATCACGACGGGAACGCCATCGGCGGAGAGATGCACGTCGAACTCGACCCAGCGCACGCCGAGCTCGGCGGCTTTGCGGAACGATACGACGGTATTCTCGGGCGCCAACCCTGCGGCGCCGCGGTGTCCGATCACCCGCGGCAACGCATGCCCCGGCTTGCGTTGGCGCGCCGCGGCGGCAGTCATGAGGACTCTGCCGCGCTCCGTGGCGCGTTACGACGCCGCCTGCTCCTTGCCGTCGCGCTCGCGGTGCCCGCGCCGCTCCTGGTCGAGTTTCGCGGAAATGTCCTCGCCGGTCGCCTGATCCACTTGCTTCATGCTGAGCTTGACCTTGCCGCGGTCGTCGAAGCCCAGCACCTTCACCTTCACCTGGTCGCCGACCTTGACGATGTCGCCGGTCTTGGCGACGCGATGCGGGGCGAGCTCGCTGATGTGGACGAGGCCGTCGCGCGCGCCGAGGAAGTTCACGAAGGCGCCGAAGTCCATGATCTTCACGACCTTGCCCGTGTAGATCACGCCCACCTCGGGCTCCGCGACGATGCCGCGGATCCAGTCGATGGCGGCCTGCGAGGCCGTGGCGTCCACCGCCGCGACCTTGATGGTGCCGTCGTCCTCGATGTCGATCTTGGCGCCGGTCACCTCGCAGATTTCGCGGATCACCTTGCCGCCGGAGCCGATGACCTCGCGGATCTTGTCCTTGGGGATGTGGATGGTGGTGATGCGCGGCGCATTGCCGCTCACGGCCTCGCGCGCGGCGTCGAGCGCCTTCGCCATCTCGCCGAGAATGTGCAGGCGGCCGTCTTTCGCCTGGCCGAGCGCGATGCGCATGATCTCCTCGGTGATCGAGGTGATCTTGATGTCCATCTGCAGCGCCGTGACGCCCTGCTCGGTGCCGGCGACCTTGAAGTCCATGTCGCCCAGATGGTCCTCGTCGCCGAGGATGTCGGAGAGCACGGCGAAGCGCGCCCCCTCCTTGATGAGGCCCATGGCGATGCCGGCGACCGGCTTCGCCAGCGGCACGCCCGCATCCATCAGCGACAGCGACGCGCCGCAGACGGTCGCCATCGAGGACGAGCCGTTCGACTCCGTGATCTCCGAGACCACGCGCACCGTGTAAGGGAAGTTCTCCTTGGCCGGCAGCAACGGATGCACCGCCCGCCAGGCGAGCTTGCCGTGGCCGATCTCGCGGCGACCGGGCGAGCCCATGCGACCCGCCTCACCGGTGGAATAGGGCGGGAAGTTGTAATGCAGCATGAAATGCGAGCGGTACTCGCCCTCGAGCGCGTCGATGATCTGCTCATCCTGGCCGGTGCCGAGCGTGGTGACGACGATCGCCTGGGTCTCGCCGCGGGTGAAGAGCGCCGAGCCATGGGCGCGCGGCAGCACGCTCACCTCGCAGGCGATCGGCCGCACGGTCTTGGTGTCGCGGCCGTCGATGCGCTGGCCGCGCTCGAGGATGGCACCGCGCACGATGTCCTTCTCGAGGTCTTTGATCATCTTGAGGGCGGTGGTGCGCCGCGGCTCCTCCGGGAACAGCTCCTCGGCCTTCGCCTTGGCGGCCTCGAGCCGGTTCTGGCGCGCCTGCTTCTGCTGCTCGGCATAGGCTGCGGCGAGATCGCCGGAGATCGCCTCCCGGAGCTTCGCCTCGATCGCCTCTGCCTCGGACGAGGCGGGCGTCAGGTCCCATGGCTCCTTGGCGCAGGCCTCGGCGAGCTCGATGATCGCCTGGATCACCGGCTGGAACTGCCGATGACCGAACATGACGGCGCCCAGCATGACGTCCTCGGACAGCTCTTTCGCCTCGGACTCGACCATCAGCACGCCTTCCTGCGTGCCCGCGACCAGGAGGTCGAGCTGGCTCGATGGCAGCTCGTCGAGCTTCGGATTGAGCACGTACTGGCCGTCGATGTAGCCCACGCGCGCGCCGCTGATCGGTCCCAGGAACGGAATGCCGGAGATGGTGAGCGCCGCGGAGGCGCCAACCAGCGCGACGACGTCGGGATCGTTCTCGAGGTCGTGGCTCAGCACCGTGCAAACGACCTGAGTCTCATTGCGGAAGCCCGACGCGAACAATGGCCGGATCGGCCGGTCGATGAGCCGCGAGGTCAGCGTCTCCTTCTCGGAGGGCCGGCCCTCGCGCTTGAAGAAGCCGCCGGGGATCTTGCCGGCAGCGAAGGTTTTTTCCTGGTAGTTGACGGTGAGCGGGAAGAAATCCTGCCCGGGCTTCACCTGCCGATTGGCGACCGCGGTGCAGAGCACCGTGGTCTCG
>DASZHJ010000383.1:0-2805 GCA_035938015.1 Allostellaceae bacterium | reverse complement strand
GGTTCGCGACGCAAATCGCGATCTACGGCATGGCGGCGCTCAGCGTCGACCTTCTGCTCGGCTATGGCGGGCTGATCACCTTCGGACAGGCGGCGTTGTTCGGCGTCGGGGCCTACGCCGCGGGCATGCTGACGGTCTACGGCCTCACCGACGCCCTCGTGACCTGGCCGCTCGCCGTTCTGGTGTCGATGCTGTTCGCATTGGCGATCGGAGCGCTGTCGCTGCGCACGCGCGGGTTCCAGTTCATCATGGTGACGCTCGCCTTTGCCCAGATGGTCTATTACTTCGCCCAGAGCCTGCGCAATTGGGGCGGCGACGACGGCTTCACCCTGCCCCAGCGCGACAATTTGGGGTTCATTTCGCTCGCCGATCACACGACCTTCTATTACGTCGTGCTCGTTCTGCTGGTGCTGGTCGTGTTGCTCGCGAACCGGATCGTCAGGTCGGAGTTCGGCATGGTGATCCGCGGCATTCGCGACAACGAGCGGCGCGCGGCCGCAGTCGGCTTTCCGCCCTATCCATACAAGCTCGTCATCTTCGTCATCGCTGGCGGCATTGCGGGGCTTGCCGGCGCGCTCATGGCCAATCACGCAAAGTTCGTCAGCCCGGCGACGATGAGCTGGCAGCTGTC
This sequence comes from Allostellaceae bacterium, assembly GCA_035938015.1. Classification (GTDB taxonomy): domain Bacteria; phylum Pseudomonadota; class Alphaproteobacteria; order ATCC43930; family CGMCC-115725; genus DASZHJ01. Next base: position 2,174 of record DASZHJ010000383.1, on the reverse strand, counting down.
GGGCGAATTGCTCGCGATGGTCATCCTGGGGTCGGCCAATTCGCTGATCGGGCCGATTGTGGGCGCCGCGTTCTTCCTCGCCTTTCGCGACGTGCTCTCCGATTTCACCGAGCATTGGATGCTGTTCTTCGGTCCGCTGCTGGTCGCGCGCGTGCTGCTGGTCAAGGACGGCATTTGGGGCATGCTCCTGCGCGCGACCGGCGCCGACAAGGTCGGCGAGCCCAAGGTCGATTTCCCCGAGGCGCTCGAGCCCGCCGCGGATTCCAAACCGGGAGCCGCCGAGTGAGCGAATTCCTGCTCGAGATCGAGCACCTGCACAAGGCGTTCGGCGCGCTCGTCGCCACCGACGACGTGACGCTCGGCATCCGCAAAGGCGAAACCCATGCGCTCATCGGTCCGAACGGCGCCGGCAAGACCACGCTGGTCGGGCAGTTGACCGGCGAGCTCAGGCCGGATGCGGGGCGGATCGTCTTCGACGGGCGCGACATCACCGAGCTGTCGACCGCCCGCCGCGCGCGGCTTGGGCTGGCGCGATCGTTCCAGATCACGAGCATCTTCCACAGCTTCACCGCCGAGGGAAACGTTGCGCTCGCCGTTCAGGCCACCGAGGGCCACAGCTTCCGATTCTGGCAACCGGCGGAACGGATTGCGCGCCTGCGCCGACCGGCACGCAAGCTCATCGCGGACGTCGGCCTTTCCCCCCTCGGCAACCTCATCGCGTCGAGGATGTCGCACGGACAGCACCGGCAGCTCGAACTCGGCATGGCGCTCGCAACCCACCCCATCATGCTGCTGCTCGACGAGCCGATGGCGGGTTTGGGCATCGAGGAATCGCGCGCGATGTCGAAACTGTTGGCGAGCCTGAAGGGACAATACACGATCCTTCTGATCGAGCACGACATGGACGCGGTGTTCTCGCTCGCCGACCGCATCTCGGTCCTGGTCGGCGGCCGCATCGTCGCATCCGGAACCGCCGACGAGATCAGAAACCATCCCGGCGTGCGCGTGGCCTATCTCGGCGAAGAGGATGACGCGGGAGACTTCCGTGCTGACGGTTGAAGGGCTCGAGACGAGCTACGGCCAGAGCCAGGTGCTGTTCGGGGTCGATCTCGAGGTCCGCCGCGGCGAGGTGGTGACGCTGCTCGGGCGCAACGGCATGGGCAAGACCACCACCATCCGCTCGATCATGGGGATGACGGCGCCGCACGGCGGCAGCGTGACGTTCGAGGGCCGGCAGCTGCGCGGGCTCACCTCGTTCCGCATCGCCAAGCTCGGGCTCGGCCTGGTGCCGGAAGGGCGCTGCATCTTTCCGAGCCTCACGGTGTGGGAGAATTTGACCGCGACCGCGGGCACGGGACCGAGCGGCACGCCGCGTTGGACCACCGATGCGATCCTTGCGCTTTTCCCTTGGATCCGCGAGCGCAGATCGCAAATGGGCGGCCAGCTCTCGGGCGGGGAGCAGCAGATGCTGGCGATCGCACGCGCGTTGATGACCAACCCGGAGCTGTTGATCCTGGACGAGGCAACCGAAGGCCTCGCCCCGATCATCCGCGGCGAGATCTGGAAAGTCTTGGCCGCGCTCAAGCGCGGCGGTCAATCGATCCTGATCGTGGACAAGAATCTCAAGGTTCTCGCTCGACTTGCCGACCGTCATTACGTGCTCGAGCGCGGACGCGTGCGCTGGAGCGGAGACTCGGGCGCCCTGGGCAGCAAATATGAGACCATCCGCCGGTTCGTCGGCCTCTAACCAGATTTGAACTGCCGCGCTGCTCGATGATAGGTTTGGCAAAGCGTTGCAACGAAAAGAACGCCAGAGGGAGGAAACGACGATGCGACGGATTGCTCTAGCCTCAACGACGTTGCTTGCCCTTTGCACGGGCCCGCAGGCTGCCGACCAGGTCAAGCTCGGCAACCTCACGCAGCTGAGCGGCCCGATTTCGCCCGCGGGCAACGAAACCAAGCGCGGCATCGATCTCGCCCTCGAAGAGCTCGGCAACAAGCTCGGCGGTCTGCCGGTCAAGTACACGGTGGTCGACGACAAGACCAACCCGGCCGAAGCGGTGCAGGGAGCCTCGAAGCTCATCGACGACGCCAAGGTCGACTTCGTCACCGGGCTCGGCGCCTCGAATACGCTCATTCCGGTCTTCAAGTCGTTCGTCGACGCCGGCATCTTC
>DASZHJ010000382.1:0-5588 GCA_035938015.1 Allostellaceae bacterium | reverse complement strand
CCGCACGTGCCCGGTGTGGATTTCGCGGGCCGCGTCTCGGTCTCGACATCGCCGGAGTACAAGCCCGGCGAGGCCGTGCTGCTCACGGGCTGGCGCGTGGGCGAGGTGCAGTGGGGCGGCTTCGCCGAGAAGGCGCGGGTGAAGGCGAGCCAGCTGGTGCGCCTGCCGCCGGGCCTCACGACCAGGCGCGCCATGGCGGTCGGCACCGCGGGGTTCACGGCCATGCTCGCGGTGATGGCGCTCGAGGAGCACGGGCTCAAGACCGGGGCCGGCGAGGTGCTGGTGACGGGTGCCGGGGGCGGCGTCGGCAGCGTCGCGATCGCGGTGCTGGCGAAGCTCGGCCATGCCGTGATCGCGTCGACCGGCCGGCCCGAGACTCACGACTATCTCAAGAGCCTGGGTGCCACCGGGTTCGTCGATCGCGCGAGCCTGGCGCAGGCGCCCACGCGGCCGCTCGACAGCGAGCGCTGGGCGGGCGCCATCGACGCCGTCGGCAGCACGACCCTCGCGACGGTGCTGACCCAGCTCAAATACAATGCCAGCGTCGCGGCCTGCGGGCTCGCCGGCGGCAGCGATCTCCCGGCCAGCGTCCTGCCGTTCCTGCTCCGCGGCGTCAACCTGCTGGGCATGGATTCGGTGATGTGCCCGAAGCCGCGCCGCGAGGCCGCCTGGGCGCGCATCGTGCGGGATTTGCCGATGGAGAAGCTCGACGCCATGACATCCGTGGTGCCGCTCGGCGATCTCCCCGACCTCGCCGACAAGATCCTGAAGGGCGCCACCCGCGGCCGCGTCGTGGTCGACGTCAGGGCTTGAGCGTCAAGCCGCGGCGGGCGAGCCGCGTCTCCCGGTGCAGGATATAGAGGCCGCTCGCCATCACGATCCCGGCGCCCGCGAGAAACGCAACCGTGGGCACGTCGCCCCAGACGTAATAGCCGATCACGCTCGCATAGAGCAGGCCGGTGTAGTCGAAGGGCGACACCACCGCCGCCGGGGCGAGCCGGAACGCGCGCGTGAAGGCCAGCTGTGCCAGACCGCCGAGGATGCCGACCGCCGCCAGCAGCGGCGCGTCGACCAGGCTCGGGCTCACCCAGTAAAACGGTAGCGCGGCCGCGCTCGCAAGCGTGGTCGTGAGCGTGACGTAAAACACGATACAGACGGTCGTCTCGGTCTTGGTGAGGTCGCGCACGAAAATCTGTCCGAGCGCGTAGAGCGCCGTCGCGAAGAGCGCGATCCATGACGCCGAGGCAAACAACCCGGAGTCCGGCCTGAGCATGACGAGGACGCCAATGAAGCCCACGACGACGGCGCTCCAGCGGCGGATGCCGACCCGCTCCCCCAGCAGCGGCACCGAGAGCGCGGTCACGAAGATCGGCGCCGAGAAGGCGATGCCGAACACATCGGCGAGCGGCATCACGCGGAAGCAATAGAAGAACGCGATCATCGAGACGAGCCCGAGCGCGGCGCGGCCCGCTTGCACCAGCGGGCGGCGCGTGCGCAGCGCCGCGCGCCCGCCTCTCGCGAGCGCCGGCAGCAGCGGCAGGAAGGCGAAAGCCGAGCGGAAGAACACGATCTCGATGGTCGGATAGGTCGCCGAGAGCCATTTGATCAGCCCATCCATGCAGCTGAAGATCGCGACCGCGAGCAGCATCGAGGCGATGCCGCGTGGCACCGTGCTGGCATCGGCGGGTGAGGTATGATCGGTCATAGCGGCCGAGCATGGGGGATGACGATGTCGACTGGTGGTCGCACATCGGGCGAGCGGAAGCCCGTCAAATCACCCGGCTGCCAGAGGCTTTCCACCCGACGGTCGCCGCGAGCCGACCGGCCGGAGAGTGCATAAAATAATCTGATTGATTTTACAATGAGATATGGCATCATTCTCGTGTAAATCATGCGCGCTTCACGGCAAGATACTGGATTCCGTAAGGCGCAATGCGGATGCCACAGACCCACGATGAGCCTCTCACACGGCAGGATCGATCGGCGCAGCGTCCTTAGATGGGTCGGACGGATCGCGGCGGCCTCGGCGGTCGCGGTCTGGCAGCCCGGAAGCTTTGCGCACGCGGCAACCGCGAAGGCGCAACCTCAGCGGCGCACGGTGGTGCTCGACCCCGGCCATGGCGGCATCGACCCCGGCGCGATCGGCATCAGCGGCAGCTACGAGAAGGACATCACGCTTTCGACCGCCGCGCTGGCGGCGGGCCTGCTGGAGGCGACTAAGCGCTACAAGGTCGTGCTGACCCGGCGGGACGACGATTTCATCGCGCTCGAGGATCGCGTCGCGCGGGCGCGCGCCGCGCGCGGCGACTTGTTCCTCTCGGTGCATGCGGATGCGATCCCGGACTCCGGCGTGCGCGGCGCTTCCGTCTTCACGCTCTCCGAGACCGCGTCCGACGCCGAGGCTGCCGCGCTCGCCCAGCGCGAGAACCGCGCGGACCTGATCGCCGGCATCGATCTCTCGCGCCACACGCCGGAGGTCAGCAGCATCCTGCTCGACCTCGCCCGGCGCCAGACCAACAACCAGTCGATCGTGCTGGCGCGCAAGCTGGTGGCGGAGCTCGGCCGCGATGTGCGCCTGCTCAACAACAGCCATCGCTCCGCGGGGTTCGTGGTGCTGAAGGCGCCCGACATCCCCTCGGCGCTGGTCGAGCTCGGTTGCCTCTCCAACAAGGAAGAAGAAAAACAGCTGCGCGTGGCGACCTATCAGAAGAAGCTCGCCAGCAGCATCCTGCGCTCGGTCAACGACTACTTCGACCAGCTGGGCGCGGCCTGAACGGTCCGGCCTAGACCTTCTCGCGCAGCGCCTTCAGGCGTCCGAACGCCTCGATGACCGGACCCAGATGACTGCGCCGCTCGCGCTCGGCGGGTGCGGCCTCTTGCGTCAGCACGATCTCCATGGCCTTGAGCACGAGCTCGGCCACCTCGACCTGGCTCTGATCGCAGGCCTGGCCGAAAGCGGCCAGCAGCTTGTCGCTGAGGCGGCGCGGCTCAGACATCGGAACGGGAGACTCGCATGGCGGGAAGACGATAGCCGCAGAGTGCTTAACGCAAGGTTCCCGCGGGCCGCGGTTCGCGCGTTAAGGAATCCTTCACGCCTTGGGTCTAGAACCATGGAGCGGGACAAGGCCGGCACCCCCGTTGGTCTTGCCCCGTAAGTCCTTCGGGCTTTTCCTCCCTGAAACTCAAAGGCCGCGCGTCAAACGCGCGGCCTTTTTTTCTTGTGCGGCGATGCGGGCGTTATTCGCCGCAGAATATGCGGCTAATGGGTCTTGCGTGTGCGGCGAATGATCGGCATAATCACCGCATGGGGTGCGGAGATAATGCCAACTTACATCCATGAGCGCACGGACTGGCCGAGATTTCGCTGGGACCGGGCGAGCCTCGAGACTCGGCTGGGTGCGGTCCGGCACCTCCAGGGCCGTCTGATCGGCCGCATGGAGGGGCTGGGATTTCGGCTCGGCGCCGAGGCCTCGCTGCAGAGTCTCACGGAAGAGGTCGTGGCGTCGAGCGAGATCGAAGGCGAGCGGCTCGACAGGGCGCAGGTTCGATCCTCGATTGCGCGCCGGCTCGGCATCGACATCGGCGCGCTCACGCCGGCGGACCGCAACGTCGAAGGCGTGGTCGAGATGATGCTCGACGCCACGCAGGAGTACCGCCGGCCGCTGACCAAGGCACGGCTCGTCGGCTGGCAGGCGGCGCTGTTTCCCACCGGCCGCAGTGGCATGCGCAAGGTCACAGTCGGCGCGTGGCGCAACGACCGCACCGGCCCTATGCAGGTCGTCTCCGGGTCGATCGGACGTGAGCGCCTCCACTATCAGGCGCCGGCGGCGCGCCGGGTCGAATCCGAGATGCGCCAGTTCCTGCGCTGGCTCAATCGCGACGACCCCACGGATTTGGTGCTCAAGGCCGGCATTGCTCACCTGTGGTTCGTGACCATTCACCCCTTCGAGGACGGCAACGGCCGCGTCGCGCGCGCCCTTGCCGATCTCATGCTGGCACGTTCCGAGCAGACGGCGCAGCGCTTCTACAGTATGTCCGCGCAAATCCAGCAAGAGCGGGCCGATTACTACGATGTTCTTAAGGCATCCCAGAAGCGCGATCTCGACATCACGCGCTGGCTCGATTGGTTTCTCGGTTGCCTCGGCCGTGCCATTGACGGAGCCGAGGCGATATCGGCCGGGGTGCTTCGGAAAGCGCGCTTCTGGGAGCGGCACGCCGCGGCTTCCTTGAACGAGCGGCAGCGAGCCATGCTCGATCGGTTGCTCGGCGGGTTCGAGGGCAAGCTCACATCGTCCAAGTGGGCAAAGATCACGGAATGCTCGCCCGACACGGCGCTGCGCGACATCGACGCCCTCATCGAAGAGGGCATTCTCGTCAAGGACCCCGCCGGCGGACGCAGCACGAGCTATTCCCTCGCGGACCAGGCCTGATCGGGAAGCCGCGATCGGCGCGCGCGGGGATCACGCGGCTTTCTCGGCGAGCGCGCGGTCCTGTCGCTCGCAGAGGCGCGTGGCCTTGGGCTCGATCCAGTGATCGGGCACGCCGTGGAGCGAATAGTCGTCGGTGTCGAAGAGGGCGCCCTTGTAGCTGAGCTGGCCCGCGAGCATGCCGCCGGAGACGTAGTCGAGCCGGCCGATCTCCTGGCCCTTCCAACTGACGCGCACGTAAGAGCCGTCATAGGCGAGCGAGATCACGGGACGCCTCCCGGCGGCTCTCCCGCGCTCGCGGCCTCGAAGGCCGCAAGCCCCGCGCGTGGGTCCGGCGCGGGCGCCGGCGCGAGGCCGCCGCGCGCGCAAGTTTCGTAAAGCGCCACCTCCGCCTCGAGCGCCACGATCTCGGCCATGAGTGCGGCCATCGCGGGCGCCCAGATGGGAAAGAGCCGCGCCACCGCCTCCGCGCTCTCGCGGGCGGCGCCGAGGTCCGCGCGGACGTTGCCGATGAACGTGCGCATGTCCTGTGCGTCCTCCGCCGGCACCCGCACGAGATTTGCGGAGCGGATGCGGGCGCGGAGGCTGTCGGGGCGGGCGGCGGTCATGGCGCATGTGTACGATAAGATCGCACATCATGCAACGATAAAATCGCACGAACCCTCGCCCCTCCCCCGGCCTCGCAAAAACCGATGCGAAGTCAGCGCCGATCCCGCGCCCGTCGCCCCGGCACCACCCTCGATGGTAGATTGGCCTAAGCAGGGATCGCGGCCTCGAGGACCGGAGTTATGCACAGGCGCGCGCAGCCGAGTTCGCTCGCTAATCGAATATCTTGGGGGTGCGTTTGCAAAACGCACATAGGCCTGGTATAAGCGTGCCTCACGTGTTCGCTACTGGCACGACGGAGAATAAGCCCGTAGGGTGCTGCCCGTAACTACGTCTAGTTGAGGTGTGCCTCGATGCTATCCCAAACCGCTCTGAGGCAGAGAGCCCTTGAGTGGCGCAAATGCGCGGCGGCCATGACCGATCGCTACGTCCAGTCGCAACTGATCGGGATCGCCGAGCAATACGAGCGAGTCCTCGAGCAGAACGAAAGCAAGTCGCCGCGGATGCCGTCCGTTCCCGCGGAAACGCGACCCATTCCCGCCTAGAGCCTCGCTC